>JAJDXD010000035.1 GCA_022823405.1 Gammaproteobacteria bacterium | reverse complement strand
CAGGGCAAATTTATTCTTTTTTTAGACGTACGGGTAAATTGATTTTTGAGAAGAATTTTCCAATGATCAGGTCTGGCATTGCTTTTTTGCCTGATTGATGAGTCATTTCAGTGTCGCTGAGCAGCACTGCACTGCGGTTTGATCCCCATCATCAGGTTCAAGGCGTGCGTCTGCCTGCCGCACCTGAGGCGACAGGCATTTGGAAATGAGTCGATGATTCGTTCCGTCAGGCTGTCAGCAGCCATTGCCGGCTTAATCGTTTGGGTTTGGCTCTGGGCCTTGTATTACCGACCAGCCTGAGATATTCGAGCACCCGTCTTGGCTTGTAGCCGAGCCGACGCAGCTGTTCGGTAATCGGCTGACCATTGCTTTTCTGATAATGCCGCAGCACCGTCAGCGCAAAACGGCGGATGCCCGCCATGTTCTCCGGTCCATGGCCACAGCTGATCTGGCTGGCATCTTCATCAAACGCATGCGGGTCATCGAGCACCTTGTGGGCGGCTTCAACGGCCCAATGATTTCGGTTCACCGAAAGAACCTGCTGCGCGCTGGTCTGTTCTTTGCTCAGCGAAGTGACGCCAAACGCCACCTCACAACGCTCGGGGGTTTTACCCTTGGGGTCGATGACGATTCTTTGAACGGCAAAAACCAGTTTCACATGTGGGAATTCAATGTAGTCATTGAGCCTGTCAGTGATCCAGATCCGCCTCTGTGTGATTCGTCCGTGGCCCTTTTCCAGATCCTCGGCAAAGTCTGGCTTCAGCTTTCTGCTCTCGACTTCCAGTCGATGCCAGGTCTGAACCGCTTCGAGAAGATTCGCCTGATTGCCCTTGACCGTCAAGTGAAAGTAAGCACCCTGTTCCGTGATGTAGTCAGCAATTTTCACCTGCGTGTTCATCGCATCA
The DNA here is from genome assembly GCA_022823405.1 of Gammaproteobacteria bacterium. Taxonomy (GTDB): domain Bacteria; phylum Pseudomonadota; class Gammaproteobacteria; order Arenicellales; family JAJDZL01; genus JAJDZL01. Next base: position 32,457 of record JAJDXD010000035.1, on the reverse strand, counting down.
GAGGAAATGGTGCGACCCGTGATGTCGACCTGTTTGAGTGTCGGGATGCAAAACTTTATTTCATTGGATTGTTTTTCCTCCTCATAACCCTTGACCGGCAGCGTGCCTACTTTTTTTTAGCATAGCAGTACCCGCTTTGGTGACCCACCACATTCATGACATGGGTCTGGCGCTTATCATCACGGTCCGAACCGCGAAGCGTTTTGCCATCGATCGCAAGCGCTTCTTGCGGCGAGCCGAAGTGTCGGGCGCAGAAATCATTGATGCACCGCTGCAGGCGTTGCGGTTCGACCTCGACCATCACGGTTCGAATCACCGAACGCGACGGCACCAGACGTTTGCCACGCGACAGACGGCAGCGGAAATGCCGCCGGTTGGCCTGGGACAGCTCATCACACCAGATCCAGATCTCCTTGTAGCCGCGCGCACCGCTCAGCACCGCCGCGCTGATGAGCGCGAGCACGCAGGCCAGCTTGTGACGTCTGCCCTGTGCGCTTCGAAAATCTTCAATCGATTCAAAATACTCAAGCAGTGAATGGAAATCCCGGGGCGTCAGTTTCATTTTCTCAACTCCGTGAAGATAAGCATCCGGCAGCCTCGGCGCACATAAAATACGCCGCGCATCGCGATGCAGGGGTTTGACAAACACGAACTTGACCGACTCGGTGGGGCGGTCACTATAGCCGCCGTAAATGCGCCTGTAGCCACGCGTATTGCCGGCGTGAATCCAATTGTCGGCGCGGTAAATCGTGCCCCAATGGTACTGGGAATCCACAAAGGTCTCAAGCATCAGCAGTGGTTTTGAAAAATGCGAAAGCCAATCATCGGCCAACCGGCGACGGCACCCGGATAAAATACGGGAAGCCAGGTTCGGGTAGTGATGTCCGGGCAGGATCAGAAAGCGTGAATTGTTCGCAATCAGTCTCAGCCGGTCGGTACGCACCTGGGGGCGCCAGCCAATCCACCGGTCTCTGGCCGCGCATCTGAGCGCCGCTGGAGAGAAACTGATCAGCGCAATCCAGCTCTGGCCATCCGTGACGACATAGTGCAGTTCGTGACCGATGCGTCGCAGTGCACCGCGGCGATGATGTTTCGCCATTAAATCATCGAATTGCGCTTGTTCAACAGGGCTGATCAATCGAAGATTCAGCACCGATGGGTACGGTTTGGATGGCTTGACACGCCCGAACATGGCTATAGCGTATCAGATCTGAATGCAAAAGTCCAGTCTCAGACGTTATTTATTTGTTTTCATCACTTTGCTGAGAGAATGGACTCGCCCTGAACTAGGAAACAATTTTGATGTAAAATACCACTTCAATTCTTATAATTATTAATTGTTGTTTCGGCTAGGAGGATATTTGAGCTGCTGCGCCAGTTGCATCAGCACAAAAGTCTACCTTTATTTTGATCGTCCGCCAAATATTCTCCAATATTTTCTGTTTCAGAAAAGTTGTGATAAAATTTGGCGTTTATTTGGATTTGCTCCGGAGGGGTTCCCGAGCGGCCAAAGGGGACAGACTGTAAATCTGTTGGCTCAGCCTTCGGAGGTTCGAATCCTCCCCCCTCCACCGTATGATTTTGGATCGATAGACGGAGTTGAAACCTAGGTTTGCGCGGGCGTAGTTCAACGGCAGAACCTCAGCCTTCCAAGCTGATGATGTGGGTTCGATTCCCATCGCCCGCTCCAGTGGAATTTGTATTTGAACCCTGAGAAGTCAAACGGAGCCATTAAACCGGATGCCCACATAGCTCAGTCGGTAGAGCACTTCCTTGGTAAGGAAGAGGTCACCGGTTCAAATCCGGTTGTGGGCTCCAGTGTCATTATCGGGTTACATTTTTAATCAGTCATTTTGGGCATTTTAGAAAATTAGCGAGGTCATAGGAAATTGGCTAAAGAAAAATTTGAACGTAGTAAGCCGCATGTAAACGTAGGCACCATTGGCCACGTTGATCACGGAAAGACCACCCTGACAGCCGCTATCACCAAGGTTTTGGCGGATCGCTACGGTGGAGAAGTCAAGGCGTTTGCAGATATTGACAACGCACCTGAAGAACGAGAGCGCGGAATCACAATCGCCACCGCGCACGTTGAGTATGAATCTGAAGCTCGACACTACGCGCACGTTGACTGCCCGGGACACGCTGACTATGTCAAGAACATGATCACTGGTGCCGCTCAGATGGATGGTGCGGTATTGGTTGTTTCTGCGGCTGACGGCCCGGAACCTCAAACACGTGAGCACGTACTGCTGGCTCGCCAGGTTGGGGTGCCCTATATCGTGGTGTATTTGAACAAGGCCGATATGGTCGACGATGAAGATCTGCTTGAACTGGTCGACCTTGAAGTTCGAGATCTGTTGAACGAGTACGATTTTCCAGGTGATGACACTCCAATTATTATTGGTAGTGCACTTCAGGCGCTTGAAGGTGAAGATACCGAACTCGGAATACAGTCGATCATCAAATTGGCCGAAGCACTTGATGACTACATTCCGGAACCGGAACGCGCCATTGATGGTGACTTCCTGATGCCGATTGAAGATGTGTTTTCAATTTCCGGACGCGGCACTGTGGTTACGGGACGAGTCGAGCGCGGTATTGTCACCGTGGGCGATCCTGTCGAAATGGTTGGACTGAGAACGACAGCCAAGACTGTCGCCACGGGAGTCGAAATGTTTCGAAAGCTGCTTGATGAAGGCCGGGCTGGTGATAATGTTGGCGTTCTGTTGCGCGGCACTAAGAAAAACGAAGTCGAGCGAGGTCAGGTACTCGCAAAGCCGGCTTCTATCGACCCGCATACCGATTTTGAGGCAGAAGTGTATGTCCTATCTCCAAAAGAAGGTGGGCGAAACAAACACTTCACTGCCGGCTATCGACCACAGTTTTATTTCCGTACCACTGACGTAACAGGGAGTGTTTCCCTGCCAGCTGACGTTGCGGTTGTAATGCCTGGCGATAATGTGCACATGACGGTCAGTCTGATTAAGCCGATTGCAATGGAAGAAGGACTCCGATTCGCCATTCGTGAAGGTGGACGAACCATTGGTGCTGGCGTAGTATCCAAGATAATCAAGTAACACATTCCGGTAGGAAACAAGACAGTCAGCTTGAAGGCCAGTAGCTCAATTTGGCAGAGCAGCGGTCTCCAAAACCGCAGGTTGGGGGTTCAAGTCCCTCCTGGCCTGCCACTTTGATGCAGGCTATTCCCGACGATGGCAAACGCGATTGACAAGGTAAAGATTCTAGGCGCTATTTTCCTGGTGGTAGCGGGAGTTGCCGCATTTTACAGCCTGGAAAGTTCGCTTCAGTTAATGCGTGTCGGGGTACTGGTACTCGGCATTCTGCTTGCTGCCGGTTTGGCATTGACCTCGGGACCAGGCCAACAGGCTTGGTCCTTTGCCAAGGGTGCGCGATCCGAGTTTCGGAAAATTGTTTGGCCCACTCGTAGGGACACAGTACAGAATACGCTGATTGTCATTCTGATGGTTATTCTGATCGGTCTTTTCCTGTGGTTGCTTGATCAGATTTCGTTTTGGGTTATCTACGACCTGTTGCTGCAGATTGGAGAGTAACGGATGACAGACGAAGAAAAATTTGCTGAAGAGAATTTCGAGTCATTGGGAAGAAGTGCTGCTGCTAAATCTTCTGACAGTATGCGTTGGTATGTTCTGCATACGTATTCAGGACATGAAAAACGCGTGAAAAACTCACTTGAACATTACATTCGCACCAATCAAAGTGAAGAAATGTTTGGCGATATTCTGGTGCCAACTGAAGAAATTGTTGAAATGCGAAGCGGGCAGAAGCGTACGACTGAACGTAATTTTTATCCGGGATATGTTTTTATCGAAATGGAGATGACACCGGAATCCTGGCATCTGGTCAATAGTATCCCGCATGTCTCCAGTTTCATCGGCGGCAAGGAGCCAACACCGATTTCAGAAAGAGAGGCACAGATCATTAAGGAACAAGTACAGGCCGGAGCCAATAATCCGCGGCCGAGATTCTATTTTCAACCGGGTGAACTGATTCGGGTTATTGATGGGCCTTTTGAAGACTTTAATGGTACAGTCGAAGATGTGAATTACGAGAAAAGCAAACTTCGGGTATCTGTGGCAATATTCGGGCGTTCCACCCCAGTAGAACTCGATTTTAGCCAGGTAACCAAGAACTGATTACATTTGTAGGCGAAATAGACTGTAGGTAAAACAATTTATGGCAAAAAAAGTAACAGCCTATATCAAGTTGCAGGTTGCAGCCAAAGCTGCCCAGCCCGGACCACCAGTCGGACCGGCACTCGGACAGCATGGCCTGAACATCATGGAATTTTGCAAGGCATTTAATGCGAAGACCCAGAATCTCGAAGATGGTACACCGGTTCCAGTCGTGATTACCGTTTATGCAGACCGCAGCTTTTCTTTTATTACAAAGACTCCGCCAGCATCACATCTATTGAAAAAAGCAGCGGGAGTCGATAAGGGTAGCGCTGAACCCAATAGGGACAAGGTAGGGTTTGTCACCCATGATCAGTTGAAAGAAATCGTGGCGATAAAAAATCCAGATTTAAACAGTTACGAGACTGAACAGGCAATGCGCACAATTGCCGGTAGTGCGAGAAGCATGGGCCTGGAAGTCAGGGAGAGTTAAACATGGCGAAACCGAGCAAGAGAAGTCAACAAGTTGAAGCGTTGGTGGACCGCAGCAGGTTCTATCCGGTTGATGATGCAATCAGTTTGGTAAAGCAGACCGCATCGGCAAAATTTGATGAAACAGTCGAAGTTGCCGTATTGCTTGGCGTTGATGCCCGAAAATCAGATCAGAATGTACGTGGCTCAGCGCTACTTCCCCGCGGGCTTGGCAAGACTGTCCGTGTGGCAGTATTTGCGTCAGGTGATAAAGTTCAGGAAGCCTTGGATGCAGGTGCTGATATTGTAGGATTGGAAGACCTTATCGAAGACATTCAAAACGACAAAATCGATTTTGATTCCTGTATTGCGGAACCCGATGCAATGAAGTTGGTTGCGCGAGTTGGACGTAAGCTTGGACCGAGAGGATTGATGCCAAATCCCAAAACTGGTACCGTGCGAAGCGATATCGCACAGGCTGTGCAGGAAGCCAAGGCGGGTAAAGTAGACTTTCGTATTGACAAGGCTGGAATTGTACATTGCGGAATCGGTAAAGCATCATTTGAGGCGGATGCATTAACGGAAAATTTGAAGGAGTTGTTGCGCGCACTCAAACGGGCTCAGCCAGCCTCCGCAAAAGGACAGTTCATACGCAAGGTTTCGCTGTCGACTACGATGGGACCTGGTGTAAAAGTTGATGCAGTCGAACTAGCCAGAATTTAGTTTCAGCTTAATTTGCAATAACTAAACCTTAATATAAACAAGAAGTTAGTATTGATGAACGAAAATCTTCAGCGTAAACACAAAATAGTGGACGAAGTCCGTAACGACTTCAAGTCAGCGGGTTTGGCTGTTTTAGCAGAGTACCGCGGCGTAGATGTCGCTGGCATGAGCGCCTTGCGTAGAAGTGCTCGTGAATCCAATGTACAGATTCAGATCGTAAAGAACACCTTAGCCAAAAGGGCCGTGGAAGACACAGATTTCGAATGTCTGTCTGAACATTTCACAGGTCCGATCGCAATTGCATTGTCGGAAGATCCTGTAGCGACGGCCAAAACGGTTCACGAGTTTGCCAAAGCAAATCCCCTGTTCAAGGTGCAGACCGGTGCAATGCAGGGCAGACTGGTTGACACCGAACAGCTCAAGCAGTTAGCGGACTTGCCTAGCCGGGAAGTGTTGCTATCTTCACTGATTGGAACCATGGCGGCACCGATGCAGAATTTCATGCGAACATTGAACGCCTTGCCATCCAATCTACTTTACGCACTGGTTGCAATTAGAGATTCAAAGAGCGGATAGTTCTCCATTATTGAACGATTAATTTAGCAGAAAATCATTAACTTAACATCCACCACGAGGGAAAATTTATGTCTTTATCAAGGCAAGAAATCATTGATGCAATCTCGGAAATGTCAGTATTAGACCTGTCCGAACTGATCAAAGATATGGAAAATCATTTTGGTGTGTCAGCTGCAGCGCCAGTGGCAGTTGCCGGAGTGGCGGCGCCTGCAGCCGATCAGGCTGAAGAAGCAGAAGAACAAACCGAATTCACTGTTACTTTGACCTCCGCTGGTGATAAGAAAATTGGCGTCATCAAGGTCGTACGAGCAGCAGCCGGCTTAGGACTTAAAGAGTCCAAGGAGTTGACGGAAAAACTGCCAGCGACGGTTCTTGAAGGAATGTCAAAGGAGGATGCTGAAAAACTCAAGCAAGAAATCGAAGAAGCTGGCGGCTCAGCAGAAATCAAATAGCTGATTACCTGGCCTGCCTGGTATTTCAAACCATCGCCTCGAGCGTTATTTCCCTCGTCGACGGCTCTGTCCGGGATAGAGCCGTTGCACGCGCGTATTTGTAATTTGCAACTAACCGACTATGCGTCCTGATACCCTATGAGCTACAGTTTCACCGAAAAAAAACGGATACGAAAGAATTTTGGTAAGCGTACCGATGTATTGCCAGTTCCGTATCTGTTAGAAATTCAAAAGAGTTCTTATAAGAAGTTTTTGCAGGATGATGTTCGCCCGCAGAAGCGGGAAAATGTAGGCCTGCAAGCAGCCTTTAACTCCGCCTTTCCAATTCCAAGTCAAAATGGATTGATCGAATTGCAGTTTGATGAATACCGTTTGGACCCGCCCAAGTTTGACGAAACTGAATGCCGTCGACGTGGGTTAACCTTCACTGCGCCTCTCAAGGCGACACTTAAACTTGTCAGTTACGACCGTAGTGCGGATTCAGGTACTGGTGGTGAAGATGTGCAAAGGTCTGTCGTTGACGTGAAGGAAAGCGAAGCCGTTTACATCGGTGAAATCCCTTTAATGACTGAGAGCAGTTCGTTCATCATCAATGGAACCGAACGGGTGGTGGTATCCCAGTTGCATCGTTCACCCGGCGTGTTTTTGGATCACGACAAGGGCAAAAGCCATTCTTCTGGAAAGGTTCTTTTCAACTGCCGCATTATTCCGTACTGGGGTTCCTGGCTGGACTTTGAGTTTGATGCCAAAGATCTGCTGTACATGCGAATCGACCGAAAAAAGAAAGAGCCGGCCACGATGCTGTTGCGAGCGATGGGATTTGACACTGCCAAGATACTGAGTACGTTTTACGAATTTGATTCGTTTCAACTCAATGACAACGGTACCGTCACGATGCTGTTGGATGACCCGAATAGGTTGCGTGGTTTGGTGCTCACTTTCGATATTAAAACGCGATCTGGTAGGGTTGTAATTGAAAAGGGGCGTCGCATCAACCAGGCAGACACTCGTAAGTTAGCGTCTTCAAGACTTCGACAAATCGATGTTCCCGCATCATTTCTCAATGGTCGAGTTTGTGCAACAGACATCAAATCTGATGGCGACAGCGGTGTCATGGAGACTTTCGCTTTGCGCAAAGACGGGCATATATCGTTGGTGCTGGATTCAGCGGAACGCTTAGTTGGTACAGTCTTTGAATTTGATCTGGTCAGCAACCGTAATGATGAGGTGTTTGTTAAAGCAGGCAATCGAGTCACTTCAGATGATGCGGTTCGTATAAAGGAATCTGGAATAAAGCGTATTCAAGTTCCAGAAGAATATCTGAATGGCAAAATCGTCCCTGATGTTCTCGCAGCATCCGATACGGGTGAAATTGTTCTGAAAGGCGGCGAGCGTTATGCAGCGGGTGGCGATACGCTGAAGAAGTTGCTTGGCGCTGGTATTTACCAACTCAAACTTTTGACCGTTTCTGACGAATTCAAAAAGGGTGAAACTGTTGCTGAAGCCAATCAGGTGTTTGACGAAGAGGGCGAGTTGTTTGGCAAACTGCGTATGGCAGGAATCAAACAAATTCAAACGATTTATACGAACGATATTGATCGCGGCTCATACGTATCCGATACATTACGAATTGATCCAACGCTAGACGAAATTGATGCAAAACGGCGCATCTATCGAATCATGCGCCCTGGTGATCCACCGACCAATGATGCAGCTGAGTATCTGTTCCAGACATTGTTCTTTTCGCCATTGAGATACAACCTGTCATCGGTAGGACGCATGAAGCTGTCTCGGCGTCTGAAAAGAGAAGAGGTAAATGACTCAACAGTATTGGATGAGGCCGATATTGTCGATGTGATGAAACTGCTAATTGACTTGAAAGATGGTAAGGAAACCGTTGATGATATTGATAATCTGGGCAATCGTAGAGTTCGCTCTGTTGGTGAGTTGATTGAAAATCAGTTTCGCACCGGGCTCGGCAGGGTTGAGCGAGCAGTAAAGGAGCGCCTGAGCCAGGTAGATGTAGACACTTTAACACCTCAGGATCTGATTAATGCGAAACCGGTGTCGTCTGTTGTGCGGGAGTTCTTTCGCTCTAGTCAGTTGTCGCAGTTTATGGATCAAACCAATCCATTGTCTGAGGTCACACACAAACGTCGAGTAACGGCATTGGGACCCGGTGGACTTTCGCGTGAACGCGCGGGGTTTGAAGTTCGGGACGTTCATCCTACTCACTATGGGCGGGTTTGTCCGATTGAGACGCCAGAAGGTCCAAACATTGGTCTCATCAATTCACTGGCGATGTACGCACGCATCAACAACTACGGTTTTCTGGAAACGCCATATCGAAAAGTCGTCAATGGCAAGGTTTCAAAAAATCTGGAGGATGTACATTACCTGTCCGCGATAGAAGAGGGAGACTTCGTCATTGCACCGACGAATGTAGCGTCAGGCGATAAGGGCCAACTCACCAAGGACCTTGTACCCTGCAGACGCGGCAATGAATTCACCTTGTCAAGTCCCAAACTGATTAATTATGTTGACGTTGCTCCAGCACAGATTGTGTCGATCGCAACTGCTTGCATTCCTTTTCTGGAACACGATGATGCCAACCGTGCATTAATGGGCTCCAATATGCAGCGACAGGCCGTTCCAATTGTAGAAACCGAGACACCGTTGATCGGTACGGGTACCGAGCGCACAGTCGGTGTTGAATCGGGAGTAACAGTTTCTGCGTTGAGAGGTGGTGTGGTAGATTCAGTTGACAGTGGAAGAATTGTTATTCGAGCTGACGAGTCTGAAACCAGCGATCAGGATTCTGGTGTGGATATTTATTCGCTCATTAAATATCGCCGCTCAAACCAGAGCACCACAATCAATCAACGTCCACTGGTCAATGTTGGCGATCGGATTGAGAAGGGCGACACTATCGCCGATGGACCAGCGACCAATATGGGAGAATTGGCACTCGGCAGGAACATTCTAGTCGCATTTATGGCCTGGTGTGGTTACAACTTTGAAGACTCAATTGTGATTTCAGAGCGTCTGGTGCAGGATGAGGTTTATACCACGGTCCATATTGAAGAGTTTTCCATCGAAGCGCGAGATACACGGCTTGGGCCAGAAGAAATCACCCGTGACATTCCGAATGTCAGGGAGTCTGCGCTGTCGAAGTTGGATGATTCTGGCATTATCTTCAATGGTGCCGAAGTATTTGCGGGCGACGTGCTGGTCGGTAAAGTCTCACCCAAGGGTGACGTACAGCCAACACCGGAACAGAAGTTGATGTTTGCAATTTTTGGCGAAAAGGCGTCTGACATTAAGGATACCTCGCTGAAGATGCCGTCTGGCACATCTGGCACGGTCATCGATGTTCAAGTGTTCACGCGCGAGGGAGTCGATCGCGATAGTCGTGCTGAGGAAAACATCGCAATGGAAGTTGATATCGCTCGCAAGGATCTGGATGATAAGTTCAGAATTGAAGAAAAAGCGGCTTTCGATCGAATTGAAGCGCTATTGGTGGGAGAGACCGCTGAAGGTGGACCAGAAGGGCTGAACAAGGACGATGTAATTACCAAGGAATATTTGGATAACTTGCATCGCAAAGCGTGGTTTGAAATCCGTGTGCGTGATGACGAAGTTGCTCGCCAATTTGAATCCATCAGGGGATTGATTGAGAGAAAGCGACAGCAATATGATGAAGAGTTCGAAAGCAAGCGCGACAAAATCGAGGAAGGTGATGATCTGAAGACCGGTGTGTTGAAACGGGTCAAAGTGTTTGTAGCGATCAAACGCCGCCTGCAGCCAGGTGACAAAATGGCTGGACGCCACGGTAACAAGGGCGTCATCTCAAAGATTGTTCCGATCGAAGACATGCCGCACTTGGAAGATGGGACGCCGGTAGACATTATTCTTAACCCTTTGGGAGTTCCATCCCGAATGAACATTGGACAGGTTCTTGAAACCCACTTAGGCTGGGCATCCAAAGAAATCGGTCGTCAGATTGGTGAGATGATTGATGCCGGTGTGAAAGGCCCGCAGATGAAAAAACACTTGCAGACCTTTTACACAGCACCATCAGAAAAGTCATTGCTGAAGTCACTGAATGCACGCGAAGTGATAGAACTTTCGGAAAACCTTCGCAACGGACTTCCGATGGCAACACCTGTATTCGATGGAGCAACGGAAGCTGAGGTTAAGGAGATGCTGGAATTGGCCGGATTACCCAAAAGCGGTCAGGCTACTCTTTATGACGGAAGAACCGGTGAACCATTTGCTCGCCCGGTTACAGTCGGCTACATGTACATGCTGAAATTGACACACCTGGTTGATGAGAAGATGCATGCACGCTCGACTGGTCCTTACAGTCTTGTGACCCAGCAGCCACTGGGTGGTAAGGCGATGGGCGGAGGCCAGCGCTTCGGTGAAATGGAAGTCTGGGCATTGGAAGCGTACGGTGCGGCATACACCTTGCAGGAAATGCTGACGGTTAAGTCAGATGACATGTTCGGCCGTTCAAAAATTTACGAAAACATAGTTGCGGGGCGTCACCGCATGGAGGCAAATACACCTGAATCATTCAATGTGCTAGTGAAGGAAATCCGTTCACTTGGACTAAATGTCGAAATGAGAGATTCAAAGTAAAGAATTGAACTCATTAGAATAAGTAGACAGAATTGAGAGTTGCAAAATGAGAAATCTTGATAACTTGATGAAGCGGGCAGGAAGGCTCGAGGACTTTGATGAGATCCGGATTGGATTGGCATCACCAGAAAAGATTCGAAGCTGGTCCTATGGAGAAGTACGAAAGCCCGAGACGATTAACTACAGGACTTTCAAACCTGAACGCGACGGTTTGTTTTGTGCCAAGCTGTTCGGACCCGTCAAGGACAATGAGTGCCAGTGTGGAAAGTACAAGCGTTTAAAGCACCAGGGAGTTGTGTGTGAAAAGTGCGGTGTCGAGGTCACTAATTCCAAGGTTCGTCGCGAGCGTATGGGGCATATTGAACTGGCGAGTCCAGTTGCTCACATCTGGTTTCTGAAGAGCCTGCCATCCAGGCTTGGACTGCTGCTCGACATGACCGTGCGGCAGATTGAGACGGTCATGTACTTTGAAGCCTATGTCGTCATCGACCCAGGTGAAAACACCATGCTTGAGCGTGGCCATTGCTTAAACGAGGAAGAGTACCTCAAGGCGTATGAAGAGTACGGAAGTGAGTTTGAAGTGGGTATGGGGGCTGAAGCCATTCGCACCCTGATCCGCAGTATTGATTTTGAAGAGGAAGCGGACCTTTTGCGAGAGCAGCTCAATGACACCAAGTCAGATACCAAAATCAAGAAACTGACCAAGCGTTTGAAGCTGATTGAGTCCTTCATTTATTCCGGAAATAAGCCGGAATGGATGATTCTTCAGGTTCTGCCAATTTTGCCGCCTGACCTGAGACCGCTGGTGCCGCTTGATGCTGGCAGATTTGCAACTTCAGACCTGAATGATCTTTACCGCAGAGTCATCAATCGCAACAACAGACTTCAACGACTGCTTGATCTATATGCTCCTGATATTATTGTCAGAAACGAAAAACGCATGCTTCAGGAAGCGGTTGATGCATTGTTGGACAATGGTCGGCGAGGCAAATCAATCACCGGAGCGAATAAGCAGAAACTTAAATCGCTAGCCGATTCGATTAAGGGTAAGCAGGGCCGCTTTCGACAGAATCTGCTGGGTAAACGAGTGGACTATTCTGGCCGTTCAGTGATCGTGGTTGGCCCGACCTTGAAGTTGCATCAGTGTGGCTTGCCAAAACGGATGGCGCTTGAATTGTTCAAACCGTTTGTTTTCTGTGAACTGAATCGGCGCTACCCCGAACGCTCCAATATTCGCTGGGCGAAGAGTGTGATCGAGAAAGAAGGTTCGGAAGTTTGGGATATTCTCGAAGAGGTGGTGATTCGTGAGCATCCGGTGCTTCTGAACCGTGCACCGACATTGCATCGGCTGGGCATTCAGGCCTTCGAACCGATTTTGGTTGAAGGCAAGGCAATTCAGCTGCATCCATTAGTCTGTACGCCATACAACGCGGACTTTGATGGCGATCAGATGGCCGTGCATATTCCACTGACTGTGGAGTCTCAAATCGAAGCACGTACGCTGATGATGTCAACCAACAATATCCTGTCCCCCGCTAATGGTGAGCCTATCATCGTTCCGTCACAGGATATCGTGCTCGGGCTGTACTATCTGACTCGGGAAGCCAATAACCCCAAGGGTCATGGAAAAGTATTTGCGGATGTTGCAGAAGTTCGACGAGCTCATGATGTGGGTGCGATATCGCTGCACGCAGGTATTCGAGTCAAAATCAATGAGCGTAAGAAAACCAATGGCGAGTGGAGCGACGAACGGAAGTTTTACGATACGACCGTTGGTCGAGCCCTTCTTTCTGAGATCCTGCCGGATGGCATGTCATTTTCGCTAATCAATCGGGTGCTCAACAAGCGAGCAATTTCTGAGATCGTGAATGAGTGCTATCGTCACGTTGGTCTGAAGGAAACGGTGGTTCTGGCGGACCAGTTGATGTATGTCGGATTCGATTATGCGGCGAAAGGTGGAATTTCCATCTGCGTGGATGATATCGAGATTCCTGAGGATAAGAAAGAAATTCTGGAAAAAGCCGACAAGGAAGTTGAATTTGTTGAGCGACAGGCCAATAACGGACTATTGACTGATGGTGAGCGCTACAACAAGGTGGTTGACATCTGGGGTCGTGCCAGCGACAAGGTCGCCAAAGCGATGATGGACAAATTGAGTGTTGAGACTGTCATCGACCAGCATGGAAACGAAGTAGAGCAAAAGTCATTCAATCCTGTTCACGTTATGGCGGATTCCGGTGCTCGTGGTTCACATGCCCAGATTAGACAGCTGGCTGCCATGCGTGGATTGATGTCCAAACCGGATGGCACCATCATCGAAACCCCGATTAAGGCGAATTTCCGCGAGGGTCTCGATGTGTTGCAGTATTTCATTTCAACTCACGGTGCCCGCAAGGGATTGGCTGATACAGCTTTAAAGACTGCGAACTCGGGTTATTTGACCAGACGATTGATCGATGTATGCCAGGACCTTGTTGTTACGGATCTGGATTGCGGTACGACAGAAGGGATCAAGCTAGAGGCACTTGTAAAGGGTGGCGAAATCGTGGTGCCACTTGCCAGTCGAATTCTAGGCCGATCAACCGCTGAAGACCTTAAGTCTCCTACTTATGGTAATGTACTGGTCAAAGCCGGTGAGATGATAACCGAAAAGCTGATAAAACAGCTTGAACAACACTCAATTCACCGTGTAAAAGTCCGCTCTCCTGTTACCTGCCAAACCAAGTATGGAATTTGTGCGACCTGCTACGGTCGGGATCTTGGCAGAGGGCATCTTGTAAACCGGGGAGAAGCGGTAGGTGTGATTGCTGCCCAAAGCATCGGCGAACCGGGTACGCAGTTAACCATGCGTACATTTCACATGGGCGGTGTCGCCGAACGTGAGCAGACGGCAACAGGCATTATTGTAAAGACCAAGGGAACGCTTGAATTTGACCGCGTCAGCTACATCAGAAATACGCGGGGCAATTTAATTGTGAACACCCGATCTGGTGAAGTGAAAATTCTTGATACCAATGGCATTGTAGCGGAGCGCTACCAGGTTCCATATGGAGCGGAACTCTTCGTCGAAGATGGAACGTCTGTTTTGCCGGATCAGTCAATTGCGAGTTGGGATCCGCACATTCATCCAATCATCAATGAGGTCGGTGGCATTGTCAAGTTGGAGAATTTTGTTGATAGTATCACAGTCTCTCAATCCACTGATGATGGAAATGATGAGGGCAGTGATCGAAGACCGTTTTTTACGGTGCTGGATTCGAAGCAGAAGCTGATGGAAGATCGTCCGGCCATCCGACTGGTTGATGAACAGGATCAGACCGTTATGTTTCCAAAAACGAATCGTGAGGTTCGCTACCTACTGCCGACCGGTGCTCAGGTGTTGGTTCAGCATGGATCTGAAGTGAATGTTGGTGATGTGTTAGCTAGAATTCCACATGAATATGATTCAACGCGGGATATTACCGGTGGTCTACCGCGGGTTGCAGAATTGTTCGAAGCACGCAAGCCAAAAGATCCTGCTGTCTACGCCAGACATTCTGGATCTGTCAGTTTCGGTGAGGAGACTAAGGGAAAGATCCGGTTGATAATTACCGATGAAGAGGGTAATGAGCACAAGGAATTGATTGCCAAAGGTCGTTCATTCATGGTGTTTGACGGTGAAACGGTTGAACGTGGTGAACAGATTGTTGATGGCGCACCAGTATCCTCTGACATACTGGAGCTTAAGGGTGTAGAGGAACTGACAGCGTATATTGTCAAGGAAGTGCAGGAAGTATACCGGTTGCAGGGTGTAGCGATCAACGATAAACACATTGAAGTGATTGTTCGTCAGATGTTACGCAAGGTTCGAATTGAAGAGCCGGGAACAACCAAATTTCTGCCTGGAGAGTTGGTTGAACGATCTTATTTTGAGCAGGTTAATGAAGAAATTCGTGAAGCCAAAGAGCTTGATCCTGAATCTGAGCAGGAAGAGGCGAAAGCCGTTCGAGTACTGTTGGGAATAACCAAGGCCTCATTGATGACTGAGTCATTTATTTCTGCAGCATCATTCCAGGAGACAACTCGGGTGTTGACGGATGCTTCGGTGAGTGGCAAGGTTGATAAACTGCGCGGCCTTAAAGAAAATGTGATCGTCGGACGTCTGATTCCGGCTGGAACAGGTCTTGTGCATCATGAAGAACGTAAGCGCCAGCGCCGTCAGCAATTGAGTTTGCAAACGCCGGAAATGGAGTTCGAGCAAGGATTCCAGCAGTCTGTTGCGAGATCTCCTGATGATCCAGAGAGTGTGATTGATCCGGATCGGTTGTTTCAAACCGGAGTGAATTAATCGGGTTGCAACACTGCGAATGAAACTGGAATTGCAAGCTTCCGTGATTGAGATTTTTCGAAATCAGGCTTGAAATTCAACCTAAAATAGTTTAATATTAATCAACTTTGTGCTTGCCGTCGGATCGGCGACGGGCAAAAAGACAGATCGTATGCGGTCTGTCTTTTTATTATTTGTTTTTTTTGGGAAAATTACTCAATCGTTCCAAGGAATCTGAACGAAAATGCCGACAATAAATCAGCTGGTCAACCGGCCGCGAAAGAAACAAACGAAGAAAACGAACGTGCCCGCACTTGAGGCATGTCCGCAAAAACGCGGCGTATGCACTCGTGTCTACACTACCACGCCGAAGAAACCGAATTCAGCATTACGTAAGGTTGCACGTGTCCGGTTGACAAACGGCTACGAAGTTACCACCTACATCGGCGGCGAATCTCATAATTTGCAGGAACACTCAGTTGTGCTGATTCGAGGCGGGCGAGTCAAGGACCTGCCAGGTGTCCGCTACCACACAGTGCGAGGTGCATTGGATACTTCCGGTGTGGACAAGCGACGACAGGGTCGTTCAAAGTATGGCACCAAACGGCCACGCTCATAATCAAGACCTACTGAATTAGCAGAAGCGGACAGAAACTATGCCCAGACGTCGATTGGTTCCAAAACGGAAAATTATGCCGGATCCCAAGTACAAGCAGATCATGGTGGCCAAATTCATCAATGTTTTAATGCTGGACGGTAAAAAATCCATTGCTGAAAAAATTCTCTACAACGCGTTTGACGTCATCATCAGTCGCGGTGCAGGCGAACCTTTGGAGATTTTTGAAGAGGCCCTGGAAAATGTCAGACCGACTGTGGAAGTGAAAAGCCGACGGGTTGGAGGTGCAACCTATCAAGTCCCGATTGAAGTACGTGCCACGCGTCGCGACGCATTGGCAATTCGTTGGATTATTGATGCAGCAAGAAAACGCCGGGAGAAATCCATGGCGATTCGACTTGCAGCGGAGTTGATTGAGGCTTCAAACAAAACGGGTGAAGCGTTCAAGAAGTGTGAGAACACACACAAAATGGCGGAAGCCAACAAGGCATTTTCGCATTTCAGATATTAGTACGAGGCTCACAAACGTCTGATGGCAAAAAGTACGCCAATCAAGAATTATCGCAATATCGGCATCATGGCTCACATTGATGCCGGTAAGACGACCACGACGGAAAGAATTCTGTTCTACGCTGGAATCTCACACAAGATCGGCGAAGTTCATGATGGGAACGCCGTTATGGACTGGATGGAACAAGAACAGGAGCGCGGCATCACGATCACTTCCGCTGCTACAACATGTTTCTGGAAAGGTGGTCGCACAGATATGGATGAACACCGGATCAACATCATTGATACACCGGGACATGTTGATTTCACCATCGAGGTGGAGCGTTCGCTGCGAGTGCTGGACGGTGCCATCACTGTGCTGTGTGCCGTTGGTGGTGTAGAACCTCAAACCGAAACCGTGTGGCGTCAGGCAGATCGTTACGGGGTGCCAAGAATGATCTTCATCAATAAGATGGATCGAATTGGAGCAGACTTCGAAAATGTGATCGGACAGGTGGAAAAATACCTGGGAGCTCGAGCGATTCCAGTGCAGCTTCCAATTGGGTCTGAGGAAAAGTTTTTGGGAGTCGTCGATTTGATTTCGATGGACGCCTGGTATTGGGATGACTCCACAATGGGAGCTAAATTTACCCGCAAGTCAGTGCCCGAAGAACTGGTTGAACAAGCCACTATCATGCGCGAGAGTCTGGTCGAGGTTGCTGCTGAAGCGAATGATGATCTGATGAATACCTGGCTTGAAGATGGCACACTCAATGAGACTCAAATCCGAGAAGGGCTGCGCAGTCTGACGATTGACAATTCCATAGTGCCTGTCTTTTGCGGTTCAGCGTTCAAAAACAAAGGTGTACAGCTTTTGCTGGATGGCGTGATCGATTATCTGCCAAATCCGACGGATGTGCCTCCAGTTGAGGGTGTTGTTAATGCCGAAAAGGGGATCTTTGAAGTTCGCCGGCCCGATGAAACGGAAAAATTTGCTGCACTGGCATTCAAGATTATGACAGACCCATTTGTTGGTCAATTGGTGTTTATGAGAGTGTATTCGGGTAAATTGAATTCCGGAGACTCTGTAATCAACGCTTCAAGTGGCAAGAAAGAACGTATTGGCCGTCTGTTGCAGATGCATGCCAATGATCGAGTTGAAATCAAGGAAATCAGAGCAGGAGACATCGTAGCTGCAGTAGGACTGAAAAATGTTTCGACCGGAGACACTATTGCAACTAAGGGAAATGAAATTGCGCTTGAGCGAATGGAATTTCCAGAACCGGTTGTCTCCCAGGCTGTCGAACCCAAAACCCGTGCAGATGAAGACAAGCTGTCACTGGCGCTGACGAAATTGTCAAAAGAAGATCCATCTTTCAAAGTTCGAACCGATTCAGAGTCTGGTCAAACCATCATTTCTGGAATGGGTGAACTGCACCTGGAAATCATTATTGATCGTTTGAGACGGGAGTTCGGTGTTGATTCCAATATTGGGCAGCCCCAGGTAGCCTATCGCGAAACAATCAGATCTGCGGTTGAACAGGAGACTCGTCATGTTCGACAGACAGGCGGGCGCGGTCAGTTTGCGCATGTTGTAGTTCTGATTGAACCGTTGCCTCAGGGTGGCGGGTTTGAATTTTCGGACAAAGTTGTCGGCGGTGCGATACCCAAGGAATTCATTCCTTCTGTCAAGCGTGGCATAGAGGATGCAATGGGAGCAGGTGTCATTGCCGGATATCCAGTAGTGGATGTGAAAGCAACACTATTGGACGGTTCATTTCATGAAGTTGATTCATCCGAACAGGCATTTCGGATCGCTGGCACTCAGGCATTTCGCGATGCAGCGCAGCGAGCCAAGCCACAACTGTTGCAGCCGTTTATGTCGGTCGAGGTCGTAACGCCCAGTGAATACCTGGGAGCCGTTACAAACGACTTGAATTCAAGACGCGGAATCATTGAAGAAGTTTCAGACGTTAGCAGCGGAAAAGTGATCAAGGCCAGAGTGCCATTGGTGAAGATGTTTGGTTATGTTACGGCATTGCGTTCACTTACTCAGGGACGAGCAACCTACTCCATGGAATTTGACAATTATGTTCCGGTTTCTATTGAAGAAGCAGGCTTGGGGCTTAGGAAGGCCAGTTGACGGATTCAGGCGTTAGGACAGCGATACAACTAAATCAATTAATTTTTGCGGAAGAATAGAACACCATGGCAAGTCCGGCAGTAAGAGCGATCGATGAACAGAAGGTTCGCATTCGATTGAAAGCATTTGATCATCGAATGATTGACAGTTCAGCGGCGCAGATTTTTGAGACGGCTAAACGCACTGGTGCACTAGTGCGAGGTCCCATTCCATTGCCGACACGAATTGAGCGGTACACACTGCTGCGTTCGCCCAACGCGGATAAAAAATCCCGCGATCAGTTCGAAATTCGTACGCACAAGCGAATCATTGACATTGTTTCACCGACCGACAAGACGATTGATGCGTTGATGAAATTGGACCTGCCATCTGGTGTGGATGTCGAAATCAAGCTCAAATAGAAATACAGAAGGATTGAGAGAAACTAAACATGTCATTAGGGCTGATTGGAACAAAATTGGGTATGACGCGGGTCTTCAAGGAAGACGGTGACTCCATTCCTGTTACCGTGGTCGGTGTTGAGCCACATCGCATTACCGCACTTAAGTCTGAATCAAGAGACGGTTACAGTGCGATTGCAGTAACGACGGGTAAATCAAAGGAAGAAAAGTTAAGTGCGCCGATCCGCGGCGTTTACGAGAAAGCAGGAGTTGAACCAGGACGAGGCTTGTGGGAGTTTCGGGTTGATGCTGAAGAAGCTGATTCTTACAAAGTCGGTGACAAGGTTGATGTATCACTGTTCAATGAAGGACAAAAAGTGGATGTCAAGGGTACTTCCATTGGTAAAGGCTTCACCGGTGTGATGAAACGATACGGTTTTGGTGGTGGCCGTGCAACTCACGGAAACTCCAAGGCGCACCGCAAACCGGGATCAATTGGACAAAACCAGACTCCGAGTCGTGTTTTTCCCGGCAAGAAGATGGCAGGACATTCTGGTGACGCAACACGAGTGCAGCAGAATCTTGAAATCGTAAAGGTTGATCCAGAGCGTAAACTACTGTTGATTAAAGGATCAATTCCAGGCTCGCGGCAATCGGACATCATCGTTACGAAAGCCGTCAAAAAGAAATCCTAACTTTTATCTGGAACAGGAACCGAACATGGAAATTGAGGTATTGGACAAAGAAGGAAATCGACAAAAATCGATCGAGGTTTCCAGTACTAATTTTGATGCTGAATTTAACAGCGCTTTGGTACACCAGGTCGTAGTCGCTTACCGAGCTGCATTTCGGGCGGGCACACACGCACAGAAGAATCGTTCCAGGGTGCGTGGTGGTGGCGCCAAACCATTTAGGCAGAAAGGTACCGGTCGAGCGAGAGCAGGCACGAAGAACAGTCCGCTGAATCGTGGTGGTGGTCAGACATTTGCAGCCTCCCCCCGGGACTATTCACAGAAAGTGAATCGCAAAGCCTTTAGGGCAGCAATGCGTTCGACGTTATCGGAATCGCTTAGAAGGGACAACCTGATTGTGGTGACTGATTTAGATTGTGATGTTCCGAGTACCAAACAGGCGGTACAGCAGTTGAAGAACTTGAATTGCCAAAAAGTGCTGATCGTTGATGATAACGCGAGTGACAATTTGTACCTGTCTTTGAGAAACATACCGAATGTTCACCTGATTGACCCTTCAATGCTGAACCCGGCTGATGTTGTTGATCAGGGCAAAGTGCTGATGACAGAAAGTGCTGTCAAAAGTGTTGACGAGTGGCTGCAATGAACGAAGAGCGCATGTACACCATTATTCGTTATCCGATTATTTCGGAGAAGAGTACGATGGTTGCCGATCGGGCAAAACAGATCGTGTTTGAAGTTTCGAAAGATGCCACGAAAAGTGAAATTAAAGAATCTGTAGAAAAACTGTTCAAAGTTCGGGTTTTGTCGGTCCAGGTGCTGAATGTGCGTGGTAAAGAGAAGCGATTTGGACGAACGATTGGACGACAGAGTGATCGTCGCAAAGCCTATGTCAGATTGCACAAGGATGATGATATTGATTTTTCGCAGGCTGTTGAAGCTTAGATACAGTAAATAGATATGACACTGGTAAAACAAAATCCGACGACGCCTGGACGCCGCGGGATGGTTAAGGTTGAGAACCAGAAAATCCATCGCGGCAGTCCGCACCGCGCTCTTTTGGATTCGGTCAGCAAAACCGACGGACGTAACAATGTAGGACGGATTACAGTTCGGCATCGAGGCGGGGGACACAAACGTAGGTATCGGATTATCGACTTCAAACGAGACAAAGACAACATTCCGGCTTGCGTTGAACGAATCGAGTACGATCCTAATCGCAGTGCACATATCGCATTGCTTTTGTATGCTGATGGTGAACGAAGATACATCATCGCACCTAAGGGAATTACAGCAGGTGCCACGCTGGAGTCTGGTACTACCGTACAGATTAGACCCGGCAACTGTTTGCCGTTGGAAAGAATCCCTCAAGGTACAGTTGTTCACTGCATTGAGATGAAACCCGGTAAGGGTGCGCAACTGGCGCGCTCAGCTGGTTCTTCGGCACAGCTTCTTGGTCGTGAAGGTAAATATGCTCTTATGCGAATGCGCTCGGGGGAAATGAGAAAAATCAATTCCAAGTGCCGGGCAACTATTGGTGAAGTTGGAAACGAAGAGCATGGGTTACGCAAACTGGGTAAAG
This sequence comes from Gammaproteobacteria bacterium, assembly GCA_022823405.1. Lineage (GTDB taxonomy): Bacteria > Pseudomonadota > Gammaproteobacteria > Arenicellales > JAJDZL01 > JAJDZL01. Next base: position 11,226 of record JAJDXD010000035.1, on the reverse strand, counting down.
CAGGCGCCAAACGATGGCGAGGAATCCGTCCGACTGTGCGTGGTGTTGCCATGAATCCTGTTGATCATCCACATGGCGGTGGCGAAGGTCGAACATCTGGAGGTCGTGACCCGGTGTCACCTTGGGGTGTGCCAACCAAAGGTTATCGTACTCGGCGGACAAGACGCACCTCGAACATGATAGTTCGACGAGCAAGCAAGCGCAGATAGTCAGTGAGGATAGACGGTTGAGTAGATCAATTAAAAAGGGACCATTTGTCGATCACCACTTGTGGGCAAAAGTTCAAAAGGCCCGCGAAACCAATAGTCGACAACCGATTAAGACCTGGTCGAGACGTTCCATGATTTTGCCGGACTTTATAGGACTGACGATTGCAGTTCACAATGGACGTCACCATGTGCCAATTTTGATTACGGAAAATATGGTTGGACATAAACTGGGTGAATTTGCACCAACTCGAACATTCAGGGCGTTTGCCGCCGACAAGAAAGCGAGATAGGAGCGAGAGACAGTGCAAGTCAGATCAGTTTCAAAGTTTGTTCGGTCGTCACCATACAAGTGTCGATTGGTTGTCAACCAGATACGTAGCCTTCCGGTAGAGCAGGCGAGAGACATTTTGGCCTACAGCACAAAAAAGGCTGCGAGGTTGGTTCTCAAGACGCTGGATTCGGCCATTGCCAACGCTGAAGTCAACAACAATGCGAATATCGACGAGCTGTATGTACAGGCAGCATTTGTTGATGAAGCACCGGTTCTAAAGCGCTGGCGGGCTAGAGCACGGGGTCGCGTGAATCGAATTCATAAGCGCAACAGCCATATCACGGTTATTGTGTCTGACGAATAACGGAGTAAAGGAACATGGGTCAGAAAGTACAGCCGGTTGGAATTCGACTGGGAATCTCATCAGACTGGAAATCGTGTTGGTATGCATCTGGTAGGGACTATGCGCGGTATCTCAAGGAAGATCTGGAGGTGCGGGAGTTTATCCACAAACGTCTGCCTAATGCATCGATCAGCGATATTTTGATTGAACGTCCGGCACAGAATTTGAAAGTTACGATTCACTCTGCTCGCCCAGGTACTGTTATCGGGAAGAAAGGAGAAGATATCAACAGTTTGCGTCTCGAATTGAGCAAAATGAACGGTTCTCCAGTCGCCGTTTCAGTCGAAGAAATTCGCAAACCTGATTTGGTTGCAAACCTGGTTGCAGAAAGCATTTGTCAGAAGCTGGAAAAGCGCATGATGTTTCGAAGAGCAATGAAGCTCGCAGTCAAGAATTCCATGCGGGTTGGAGCATTAGGGGTCAAGGTCATGATATCTGGCCGCCTCAATGGTGCAGATATCGCCCGTACTGAGTGGTATCGGGAAGGTCGAGTTCCCTTGCACACCTTTCGCGCAAAAGTCGACTATGGTTTTGCTGAGGCGATTACAACATATGGAGTGATAGGTGTGAAAGTCTGGATTTTTAATGGTGAAGTGTTCCGGGAATCTCACAACCCATCAAAGAGCGCGGCCGCGGCGGATGCGTAAGGCAGGTGGATTGAACAATGCTGCAACCCAAACGTACAAAATTCAGAAAACAGCAAAAAGGCCGAAATCGTGGCCTTGCAACTCGCGGTAACCAAGTTAGTTTCGGCGAATATGGACTCAAGGCAACAACGCGTGGACGAATCACGGCAAGAGAGATTGAAGCAGGTCGTCGGGCAATCAACCGGTATGTCAGAAGAGGCGGAAAACTTTGGATTCGCATTTTTCCGGACAAACCTGTTTCGAAGAAACCGCTTGAAGTAAGAATGGGAAAGGGTAAGGGTAATCCAGAGTACTGGGTATTTGTTGTCAAGCCCGGACACATGCTTTACGAAATAGAAGGTGTATCTGAAGCCATGGCTCGCGAAGCCTTTCGTCGGGCGAGTGCCAAGTTTTCAGTACAAACAACATTTGCAAAACGACAGGGGCTGCTGTGAACAAGGCGAGCGAGTTGCGCAATAGTTCGCAAGAAGAGTTGCAAAAGCAGCTCATTGAATTGCGTCGTACACAATTGGAAATTCGAATTCAGTACCGAACCGGGCAGTTCGCGGATGTAGCAAAATTTCGCGATGTGAAACGAGATATCGCCCGTATCAAAACGGTTATGAATGAACAGAAACGTGCCGGATAACATGGAAGAGACTACAACTGCCAAGAAAACGCGTTCGATTCCTGGTGTGGTAACCAGCGCACGCATGGACAAGACGATCACAGTATCGATCGTCCGTAAAATTCCTCACCCGCTGTATCGCAAGTACGTCAAGCGTATCACTAAGCTACATGCGCATGATGAAAATAACAGCTGCAAGGAAAATGACAAAGTGCTGATCGAAGAGTGCCGTCCAATATCGCGCACAAAGAGTTGGCGACTAGTCAAGATTTTGGAAAGCAAATAAGAACCAAACCTGAGGTTGCAGTGTAATGATTCAGATGCAGACCATGCTTGATGTGGCAGACAACAGCGGAGCCAAACGGGTTCAGTGTATTAAAGTGCTAGGTGGGTCCAAGCGAAGATATGCGGGAATTGGTGACATTATTCGCATTACGATCAAGGAAGCAATTCCGAATAGTCGCGTGCGCAAAGGTGATGTGTTTTATGCAGTGGTAGTCAGAACCAGAAAAGGCGTCCGACGTCGAGACGGTTCACTAATCCGATTTGACCGAAATGCCGTTGTTTTACTGAACGCTCAGCACATGCCAGTTGGTACACGTATTTTTGGCCCGGTCACACGCGAACTCAGACAAGAGAAATTCATGCGAATTGTTTCTTTGGCACCTGAAGTAATTTAGTGAACTGAAGATGAACAAGATCAAGAAAGGCGATGATGTCATTGTACTTGCGGGCAAAGACCGCGGTAAGCGGGGAACTGTACTGGACATCAGTTCGGATGGCAAGAAAGCTCGCGTAAATGACATAAATGTCGTAAAACGACACACACGACCGAATCCGAATGCTCAACAGGCGGGTGGGATTCTTTCCAAGGAGGCCCCCATTCAGTTGTCAAATTTAGCGGTTTACAACCCTTCAACAAACAAGGGGGACAGGGTTGGGTTCAAATTTCTAGCAGATGGCACCAAGGTGCGTTATTTCAAATCAAATGGCGAAGTACTGACAGATTAGAGGCGAGATGGCAAACGACGCAACTCCAAGACTTGAGCAGTTCTACAAAGACGAATTATTTAGTCGTCTTAAGGATGAATTCAATTATGAAAACGCGATGCAGGTGCCGCGCGTTACGAAAATCACCCTGAACATGGGGCTCGGTGATTCAGTAGTGAAAAAGGACAAAAACCTGGTAACCAATGCTGTGACTGACATGCAGCAGATCGCCGGTCAGAAACCGGTAGTGACTAAAGCACGAAAGGCCATTGCAGCATTCAAAATTCGTGAAGGTTTCGAAGTAGGGTGTATGGTCACGCTGAGAAGAAATCGAATGTACGAGTTTCTGGATCGGCTGATTTCAATCGCTATCCCACGAATTAGAGACTTTCGTGGGCTGTCTGCTAAAGCGTTCGATGGGCAGGGGAATTATTCATTCGGAATCAAGGAACAGATTGTGTTCCCTGAAATTAACTATGACAATGTTGATGTCATTCGTGGCATGAACATTACGATCACAACATCGGCACGAACTGATGAAGAAGCTGCTGCATTGTTGCGTGGCTTTAGTTTTCCACTTAGGCAGAATTAGCTATGGCAAAAAAATCCATGCTGGCTCGTGAAGTCAAACGGCAGAAACTCTGTAAGCGATACAGTGAAAAGAGAGCCTTACTGAAAAAAAGGGTTATTGATCCAGATCTTTCTATGGAAGAACGTCTGGAAGCTGTAATGGATCTTCAAAAACTGCCGCGGGACAGTAATCCGAATCGACAGCGTAATCGTTGCGCACTCACGGGACGACCACGCGGTTATTACCGACGCTTTGGCTTGGGGCGCAACAAGCTACGCGAGGTGATCATGAAAGGTGAAGCACCAGGTGCTACCAAGGCAAGTTGGTAATGTTGTATCGGCAAGGAAACGAATTGACGGAGATATTGACTAATGGCAATGACTGACCCAATCGCAGATATGCTGACTCGAATTCGAAATGCTTCGAGAGCGTCTCACGCGAGTGTATCGATGCCCGATTCCAGGATTAAGCGCGAAATAGCCGATGTATTACAAAAAGAAGGCTATATCCGCGGTTTTTCTAACAGTTCTGATACTGGTAAAGCGATTTTGAGTATCGATCTGAAATACTATCAGGGCCGGCCGGTTATTGATACGCTTGAACGAGTTAGCAAGCCTGGAAGACGAGTTTATAGAAGTATTGACAATATGCCACTTGTCAATGCGGGTCTTGGTGTGACAATCGTATCAACATCGAAGGGGATTATGACTGCAAAGACAGCCAAGCACATGAATATTGGCGGCGAAGTCCTCTGTACAGTCAGTTAAAGAGGTGGATTAGCGTGTCCAGAATTGCCAAAGAACCGGTTGTGATCCCGAATGGTGTCACTATTGATTTGTCAGCCCGAGACATTACTGCCAAAGGACCCAAAGGTGAATTGCATATGTCAATTCATCCTTTGGTAAAGGTAGAAAACGAAAACGGATTGATTAAAGTTACTGCACGCAATTCAAGCCAGTATTCCCGAGCAATGTCTGGAACGATACGTTCACTGGTGAATAACATGGTTACTGGTGTTAGTACTGGATTTCGTAAGGAGCTAACTTTGGTTGGAACTGGGTATCGAGTCCAGGTGAATCAGTCAACTGCGAAGTTTTCGTTGGGATATTCGCATCCGATTGAATATCAAGCGCCAGATGGTGTTTCATTTGAAATCAAATCTGAAACCAGTTCGCAGGTCGAGATGGTTGTACACGGACACGATAAACAGGTGGTTGGTCAGGTTGCGGCAGATATACGCAGAATGCGTCCAGTGGAGCCTTACAAAGGTAAGGGAGTTCGATACTCGGATGAATGGGTGCGTAGGAAACAGGCTAAGAGTGTAGGATAAATGGCATCCGATAAGAAAACCAAGCGACTGCAACGGGCTCGTAGAACGAGGGCGAAGTTGCGATTACATCACAAGAACCGTTTGTGTGTCTATCGTTCTTCACGACACATCTATGCACAAATTATTTCAGCAGATGGACAGCAAACTCTGGCCAGTGCTTCTACTGTTGAACCAGATATTCGCAAACAACTGAAAACTGGTGGCAATGTTGAAGCAGCGAAATTAGTTGGCACCACCATTGCACAACGTGCACTTGAAGCAGATATCGGCAAAATTGGGTTTGACCGTTCAGGCCATCGATATCATGGACGTGTCAAACAATTGGCCGAATCAGCACGCGAAGCCGGGCTGGCGATTTAGTGACAAGGATTGATTGAATATGGCAATTAGTGAACAACAAAGCAATCAGAGCGGCGAAGGATTAAAAGAACAGTTGATCAAGGTTCGCCGAGTTTCGAAAGTGGTCAAGGGTGGCCGTATTTTTGGATTTTCAGCTCTGACTGTTGTTGGTGACGGTAATGGCAAAGTCGGTATTGGTGTAGGAAAAGCTCGAGAAGTTCCACTAGCCGCACAAAAGTCGTCCGAAAAAGCCCGACGGAACATGATTCAGGTTCACCTAAAGGGTAGAACACTGCAGTACCCTGTAATCGGCCGCCACGGCGCTGCCAAAGTGGTTATTCGTCCAGCGTCCGCGGGTACTGGAATTATCGCAGGTGACACCATGCGTCTCATATTTGAAGCGGCAGGTGTAGAGGATGTACTGGCGAAGGTAGTTGGAACGACTAATTCGATTAATGTGGCCCGGGCTACTTTGAATGGGTTGGCGTCAATACAAAGCCCACAAGAAGTTGCAAATAAACGGTCAAAGAGTGTATACGAAGTTTTCTGATTAGACTCTTTGAATATTTGATTTTAAATATGAATACAAAAACAACTGGAAAGTTACGCGTTAAACTCGTGCGTAGTACGATCGGACGTTTGAAGAAACATAAAGCTTGTGTGCGCGGACTTGGACTTCGCCGAATCAATGACACGCGCGAGCTTGAGGATACACCTGAAATTCGCGGCATGATTCGAAAGGTTTCTTACATGGTTGACTTTGAGGAGATTGCCTGATGACTACCGAAGAGATTCAGGAAAGTCGAATGGGTTCGCGGATCAGACTGGTAAGCACCCCTGGCGCACGTAAGCGTCGCAAAAGAGTGGGTAGAGGAGCTGGATCTACATTCGGAAGTACCTGCGGACGCGGTGACAAGGGTCAGAACTCTCGTTCGGGAGGTGGTGTGAGACCAGGTTTTGAAGGTGGACAAATGCCAATCGCTCGTCGTTTACCGAAGCGAGGCTTCCACTCAATGACACCACACTCTTGTGCCGAAGTTCGATTGAGAGAGCTTAATCAGTTTGCAGGTGAGACTGTTGATCTCGCTTTGCTGAAATCCAAGGGAATTGTTTCAGTCAAAGCACTGCGGGCAAAGATTATTCTCTCAGGCGAACTTGAACATAAGGTAAACCTGAAAGGAATCGCAGTCTCTAAAGGTGCACGAGCAGCAATTGTCGCTGCGAAGGGAACGATAGAAGAGTAATTTCATGGCTGCACCATTAGCATCACGCCGATTGCCTGGACTCGGCACCCTTAGTGAGTTGAAAATGAGGGTGCTCTTTGTGTTGGGTGCGATGGTCGTTTTTCGGTTAGGAACTCATGTTCCTGTTCCTGGTGTGGACCCGGTTGCGGTAGCGGCACTGTTTGAACAAACCCGTGGTTCGATCGTTGATATCTTTAACGTGTTTTCTGGTGGTGCTCTATCGAGGTTGTCTGTATTCGCATTGGGTGTGATGCCATATATTTCAGCATCTATCATCATGCAGATGATGAGCGCAGTGATTCCGCAGTTGGAACAGCTAAAGAAAGAGGGTGAAGCAGGTCGGCGAAAGATTACGGAGTACACCCGCTATGGAACTGTGCTGCTTGCGACTTTCCAGGGACTGGGCATTGCGATTGCAATCGAAGGTCAGGTTGCTGGCGGAAGTGCAGTCGTTTTGACACCTGGACTGGGCTTTAAGTTATCGACTGTGGCAGCTCTTGTTACAGGTACGATGTTTCTGGTGTGGTTAGGAGAACAAACTACTGAACGCGGAATTGGAAATGGTATTTCACTATTGATCTTTGCAAGTATTGTTGCGGGCTTGCCATCGGCAGTAGCTGGTACGCTGGAACTCGCAAGAACTGGAGCTTTTACTCCAATCGGTGTGTTGGTGTTGTTTGTTGGTGCGGTTTTTGTTACGGGTTGTGTGGTGTTCTTTGAAAGGGGACAACGCAGAATTACAGTGAATTATGCACAGCGTCAGCAAGGGCGCAAAATGCTTGCGGGTCAGACCAGCCATTTACCGCTGAAGATAAATATGTCCGGCGTCATTCCACCAATCTTTGCCTCAAGCATCATTCTCTTTCCAGTTAGCCTGGGAAGCTGGTTCGGGCAGACTGAAGGAATGGGCTGGCTAGCTGACATATCGACTGCGATTGGTCCAGGACAGCCGATTTATATGTTGATTTACTCATCAATGATTGTGTTCTTTTGCTTTTTCTACACAGCACTGGTTTTCAGTCCGAAAGACATGGCGGACAATTTGAAGAAGTCAGGTGCTTTCATTCCAGGAGTACGTCCAGGTTCGCAGACGTTAAAGTACATCGATACAGTCGTTTCACGACTGACACTGGCAGGTGCAATTTACCTGGTAATTGTCTGTCTGATTCCAGAGTTTTTAGTCGTTCAGTGGAGCGTACCGTTTTATTTTGGTGGTACGTCACTGTTGATTATTGTGGTGGTTATGCTGGATTTGATTGCACAGGTGCAATCGCATCTAATGTCGCGTCAGTATGAGAGTTTGCTGAAGAAGTCTTCGATTTCTCGCGGATTTGGTATGACCCGATAGAAGTGGGAGAAAAGTAATGAAAGTTAGAGCTTCAGTCAAGAAAATTTGTCGGAACTGCAAGATATTCAAGCGCAACGGTGTGCTTAGGGTGAAATGCACTTCCGACCCGCGACACAAACAGCGACAAGGCTGAATTAACTTTAGTTTATTGCCAATTTGGGAGTAAAGTTTTGGCACGTATAGCAGGGGTAAATTTACCCGTACAGAAACACATTCGTATCGCTTTAACGTCGATATACGGTATTGGACTATCGACTGCAGAATCGATTTGCAGTATTACTCAGGTTGAGCCATCCAAGAAAGTACGAGATCTGACTGACGAAGAGGCGGAAAAGCTACGCGCTGAGGTAGGCAAGTATCAAATCGAAGGTGATTTACGACGAGAAGTTGCAATGAATATAAAGCGGCTGATGGACCTTGGTTGCTATCGAGGTCTCAGACATCGACGTGGATTGCCCGTTCGAGGACAGCGAACTTCAACCAATGCTCGAACTCGAAAAGGTCCGAGAAAAGCACCGGTCAAGAAAAAGAAAAAGTAGGTAATTGAACAGTGGCAAAAGCAAAGCAAAGAAAGCGTAAAGCCAAAGTCAAACGCACAGTCAGCATGGGGGTTGCACATATTCACGCAACCTTCAACAATACCATTATCACCATTACGGACAAGCAGGGCAATGTCCTATGCTGGTCTACCGCTGGTAAGATGGATTTCAAGGGATCACGGAAGAGCACACCGTTTGCCGCACAGATTGCCTCTGAAGATTGTGCGAAAAGCGCTTTGGACATGGGTATGAAATACATTGATGTAGAGGTTTGCGGTCCCGGGCCGGGACGTGATTCAGCGGTACGCGCTTTGAACGCTGCCGGTCTTGAGGTGTCAACGATTACCGACGTTACACCCATTCCGCATAATGGTTGTCGACCGCCAAAACAGCGGCGACCTTAAAGGAGTTTCGGATGGCTAAATATACAGGACCAACGTGTAAGCTCTCAAGGCGCGAGCAAAGTGACCTTGGTCTGAAACGTCGTGGAGATTTCAGGTCAATTACGGATAAGTGTCGCTTCGAAAAGTTACCAGGGCAGAAAGCCGTTTCGCACCGCCCTCGTGTAACAGTCTATGGTCGGTTGCTCAGAGAAAAACAAAAGCTCAGACGTACCTACGGCGTATTGGAAAAGCAATTTCGCCGGCACTTCAAGGAAGCATCTAGACGTCAGGGTTCGACAGGTGTCAATCTTCTACAAATTCTTGAATCGCGTCTCGACAACGTTGTTTACCGTATGGGTTTTGGCTGCACTCGGGCTGAGTCCAGGCAACTGGTCAGTCACAATGCAATATTGGTGAATGGCAGTCGCGTCAATATTCCCTCATACGAGGTCCAACCCGGAGACACGATAGAAATCAGGGAGAAAAGTCGTTCTCAGGAACGTATAACCGATTCACTTGATGTCACGGAACGAGTCGGTTTTCCTCCTTGGGTTGACGTTGATGTCACGAATTTTCGCGGGATTTACAAGAATATGCCAGAACGCAGCGAATTACCAGATGATATTGATGAGACGCTGGTGATTGGGTATTATTCCAAATAAGTAGTTATCACTTTTATTCACAGGGTTTAAATGTACGATACTTCACAATTTTTAAAGCCTCGCAACATCAAAATTGAACAGAAAGATGCGAAGCACGCCAAAATAACGCTGGATCCGCTAGAGCGCGGTTTTGGTCATACATTGGGCAATGCACTTCGACGCATACTTTTGTCCTCCATGCCAGGTGCAGCCATCACTGAAGCAACAATTCAGGGGGCTTTGCACGAATTTACGGTTCTTGAGGGCGTTCGTGAAGAAGTAATCGAAATATTGATTAACTTGAAAAGCCTCGCCGTCAAAATGAGTGGCGACCGCGAAGAAGCGATCTTAACTCTAAGCAAAACCGGTCCTTGTGTGGTGACAGCAGCAGATATTCAACTATCTCACGATGTCGAGATTATTGACCCTAATCATGTGATTGCACATTTGTTGACCGATGCTCAATTGGATATGGAACTGATTGTGACGCGGGGAGTAGGGTTCAGATTTTTGGATGCAGAAGCAGCACCAAGGTCTGCTGAGGAGCGACAGCGGACTGAAATTGGAAGGATGAAAGTTGATGCTTACTACTCACCAATTCGCACTGTTTCTTATTCAGTTGAAAATGCTCGGGTTAAACAGCGGACAGATTTGGATCGGTTAATTTTGAACATCGAAACCAACGGTACAATTGATCCGGGCGAAGCTGTGCGATTCGCAGCAACTATTTTGCATACCCAGATCTCAACATTTGTGAATTTGGAGGAAACAGAAGAAGTCACGCATGTTGAGGAAGAACCACAATTCGATCCAGTTCTTCTGAAGCCGCTTGATGAACTTGAGTTGACTGTACGCTCCGCAAATTGTTTAAAACAGGAACAGATTCACTACATTGGGGATCTTGTTCAGAGGTCAGAAACTGATTTGTTGAAAACTCCCAACTTGGGTAAGAAGTCTTTAAACGAAATTAGAGATGTTTTGGCTGAAAGAAACCTTGAACTCGGTCAGAAGTTAGAAAATTGGCCGCCCATGATGCTACGCAGAGATACATTGGATCTGGACCGTTTAGGGGACTAAATCAATGAGACACCGAAAATCAGGAAGACATCTCAACCGCACATCGAGCCACAGAACAGCCATGATGCGGAACATGGCTGCTTCTCTGTTTCGACATGAGCAGATTAAGACAACTGTGCCCAAAGCTAAAGAGTTGCGGCGATTTGCTGAACCGCTTATCACGTTGGCCAAGGAACCTAGTGTAGCTAATCGTCGATTGGCATTTAATCGTTTACGCGACCGGGAGATGGTTCAGAAACTGTTCGACAACTTGGGGGCGCGCTACAAAGAACGCCCGGGCGGCTATATGCGAATCTTGAAGTGTGGCTACCGTACCGGTGATGCGGCGCCGATGGCCTATGTGCAGTTGGTAGATTCTGACGTAATTTGGGATGAAGATCAACCGATCTGAATTGGTAAGGTCTCTTAGCTGCAAAAGCACGAACTACTGCCAGATTGTGGCTTGCATTAATCGCATTCTAAAAACAAACTTACTGTTGTTGCTACCTGATCCAATTTGATCGACTATAGAAATTACGTCTAGCATTCGCAAAATTGGAGACTTGGCTGGCAACTGGAACAGCCAATCTGATTGACAGAATCGACCCATTCAGTACGAATGTCAACACATCCTAGCATTGACATTTG
>JAJDXD010000095.1 GCA_022823405.1 Gammaproteobacteria bacterium | reverse complement strand
TGAGCCATCGCTGGGACTGGCTCCGCTCATTGTGCAGGAAATTAGTCTGATCCTGCAGGAGATTCATCGAAGTGGTGTGACGGTCATACTTGTTGAGCAAAATGCCGACTTGGCGCTGAAAATTGTCGATCACGGTTATGTGCTGGAAAATGGCAAGATTACCCTTGATGGAAGCGCACAAAGTCTCGCCAACAATGAGCACGTTAAGAAAGCCTATCTTGGGATTTGACTCTGTGGTTGGTTCTTAGAATCCTCTGCGCGAATTTTCGGTTCGATCCAGGACTGCTAGAGCGCAATGGTGGCAACCTGATTGGTGCCGTTACTGCGGAGGCACCAAACTAATTTCAGTCGTACAGGCCGCGTACGCGTTTCTTTTCTGGATCAAAATGCGGAAAGGGAACAACGACTGCCGGAATACGCTTTTGATGGTGATCGAGTTTGCCAATTTCGATTTCAGTTCCGATATCGGCATATTCGATATTCATCCTGCATAGAGCAATTGATTTGCCAAGGATTGGTGAAATGCAGGCACTGGTGATTTCTCCGACTTTCTGGCGGCCGGTAAATACGCCATCACCGCCTCCAACAGCTTCGCGTCCTTCTACGTCCAGTCCAACCAGTTTACGTTGCGCGTTTTCCTTTCGTTTGATCAACGCATCTCGCCCAATAAAGTCGTCCGTCTTTGACTTAATCGGAACAGTAAAGGGAATACCTGCTTCAAACGGATCAGTTTGTTCGCAAAATTCAGATCCGGCAAATATTAGTCCGGCTTCAATTCTAAGAAGATCCAGTGCGCCAAGACCCATTGGCCTTAAGTTTTTCGCACCTTCAGCATTCATCAAAATTTGCCAGACTTCAGCTGCGTCCCTTGGATGGCAGAATATCTCGTAACCCAACTCGCCCGTGTATCCAGTGCGTGAAAGAACAATCGGAATTCCGTTGGCATCGTTCATTCTAGCGATAGAAAATCGAAACCACTTCAGTTCCTCAACATTTGCCTGGTCGGGACGTGTCCAGACCGTCTCCTGCAGAATTGCACGGCTGTCGGGCCCCTGAATCTGAAGATTGACAAGCTGACTGGTGGATTCCCGTACCCAGACCTTTAAACCGCGTTCCTCTGCCTGCTTACGGAGCCAAAGACCGGAATCATCGCAGCCGCCCACCCAGCGGAAATTGTCCTGTCCCAAACGAAACACAGTGCCATCGTCAATCATGCCGCCTGAAACATTACACATGGCTGTATAGGTGACTTGTCCGACTGAGAGTTTCTTGATGTCCCGGGTTACGCAAGTCTGTAGCAACTTCTCTGAATCAGGGCCTAACACTTCGTATTTGCGGAGAGGTGAAAGATCAATCAATGCTGCACCTTCGCGGCAGGCCCAGTATTCCGCAACTTCACCCAGGTTCGTATAAGAATTGGCCAGCCAAAATCCCGCATAATCAACGAAGTCTCTCGTTAGTTTCGAAGTTTCTGGATGAAATCCAGTTTCCTGGGTCATGATCATTTCCTCATCAACGGTTTTACGTGTCGCAATGGTTCTCTTGAAAAGTTCTTTATCCCTGTAAACACGCACTTGAATATCCGTAGGGTTCCACGCATTCGCCGCGTCGATGTCATCACTACAGGATGAAGAAATACAAATCAAATCCCTGGTCGCACGCATTAGTACATAGTCTCCTGGTCTGGACCAGGGTTCATCCATGTAGAGCTGATAGTGGTCGTCAAAAAATGAGTTGAAAAACAGATTTATCGCCATCCAGCCCTTTCGTGGAGCGATGGGATATTCCTGAATTGCATAGTTGAAATTATCAGAACAGTTAGCGTGGCCCGGATATCCCATTTCGTCGTAATATTTGCTGGCGCAGGCCAAACCGAAACTGTCGTGACGCCCGCAGGTGTCCTGGATTACTTCGATCACTGGTTCAAGGCCGACATCAAAGAATTTTGAATATAGACCTGGCTTGGGGTACGCAGATCCTACCATTGTGCGGGTTGCAGTCGCGTCCAGATTTCGCTCTAATCCGCGATCCAGTGCCTTCACATCAAAGCACTGAAAGTCTGAACATTGACGGCCGCTGATGTCGAGAATCTGGATGTATTCCCCCTCCTTGACTTCATAACTCTTTGCGGTAGCTGCCTTGATGGTAAAGTCTTGAATTGCATCCGCCAGGGGGTCTGTTGGAATTTCGATTTCATCTTCCGATGTAGCACATCGAGAGACCCAGAGTATCAGATCTGTCGGCGGATTTTGCTCTGCTGCGCTCATTGGACCACCGGGTGCACCGAAAATCCCAATACATTCTGAATCAACGACTCGGCTGACCCGTGAACTGGGGCTGCTCTGCCCGTCCAGTAATACAGCAGTTGGTGCAGATGCAAGGTCGATACCAAAAAGTTTAAGCTTTTGCTTGATCTTTGTCGCACCAGGTGATGCCTGTTCCAACATTGATGCGAGTTTCACACCGTTCGTCATCCGGTCAGGTGTGAATTGCCCGGAACTGAAATTACCGCTGGCATTGAATGCGACGATGTGTACACACTGAAGACCTTCGGGGTCTACAATTTCAACCTGGTCGCCGGCGTTCAGTGCAATGACTACCATTGCACCACCCCGAATATAGTAGCGTTCTCGACCTTCCAATATGTTTTGAATGCCAGGAGCGAAAGATTTGGGCGACGAATTCAGGGTAGAGATTCTGATAGCTTCATTCATTGATAGATACCGCAGTTTGTTGAACTGTACAGAAATCCAATAGTTTAGGTGATAAGTCTTGCCGCACGGATATTTGATGAGGCACTGGTGTTTCTATAAAGTATAGCGAAACGTTGTCTGACGCAAAACAGGATTTCATCAGATATATTAACTGTTGGTAATTCTATTGGGGCTGACGGCGGCAGGGTTCCAACTGCAGAAATTTAGCAATTCAATCAGATGGTAGAGGTAGGGTGAACTGATGTCAAAGCGAATGTTATCTAATCAAGGCTTTCTGGCTGCATTTTTATCACTGTTTCTGTTTTCCCAAACGGCTGCTGCCGAGACTTTGGATGGCAATGTCTCTTTTCAATCAGTAATTGAAATTAATTCAATAGTGAGAGGCACGGTAGCCCAGGTTAACTCAAGTGTGGGTGACCGGGTGGTGGCTGGCGAAATATTGATTGAGATTGATCCCACTCGGCAGAAAGCAATGGTAAGAATTGCCAGGAATCAAGTTGCAAAGATGCGAATTGAGGTTGATGACGCGGATGCTAAATTCACAAGACAGCAGGATATGTATGATCGCGGCTCTTTGTCTCTTTTATTGTATGAAGAGTCTGAAAACGCGCTTAAGAAGGCTCAGCTTGATCTTGCCATTGCTCAGGCCAGCCTAAGTTTAGCCGAGTATGAATTGTCGCTCACCCAGCTGACTGCTCCCTTCGATGCGCTGGTTGTCAATAGCAATGTTCACCCTGGACTGAATGTTGATCCAGAATTATCACAAGCACCTTTGATGACATTGGCGAGTGCAGGTCAGTACATTGTGCAGGTTACCGTATCGCCCGAAGTCTGGCAACGACTGAATTCAAGTCAATCTGTTAAAGCTGTTGTGGATGGACAAAACTACACTGCATCAGTTCAAATTCCGACACTATTTACTCAAATATTCGTTGATGAGCCCGAGTACATAGTGAATTTGAGATTTACCGAAAACGACAAGCTGCTTTTACCGGGAACCTCAGCGGTTGTAATATTCGAGTAGTCCAGTAGGGTGATTGGTGTCTGCAACTTTGCAGCGAGCAATTCAAAACAGCTGACCCGCATCAAGCTGAAGTACACTGATTAAGATCTCCAATCGGGCGGGTGTTGCATATGCCTGGATGACGGGCACACTTGTCTGCTACACCTCAGTTGCCATTGCGATTCGTGAGACGACATTCGAACTCGACGCTGCAACAATCGTTTTCTTCAGATCGGTCGTTTCAGTATTTTTAATCACTCTTCTGGTGGGGCTGTCCAGGGAGGGATTTCAGCAAATAAGAACACAAAAAATTGGTGTGCACCTCATTCGAAATTGTGTTCACTTTGTGGGACAGTTCGGTTGGGTTTTTGCGATAGGGACAATTCCCCTTGCTCACGTATTTGCACTCGAATTCACAGTCCCTATCTGGATTGCGTTGCTTGCTCCAATTTTTCTGAAGGAAAAACTGACACTTGAACGTTTTTTGTATGTTCTAATCGGATTTACTGGAGTCGTGATTATTGTTCAGCCCTTTGGTTTTGAGGTGGAACTCGGTGCGCTCGTCATGCTGATAGGTGCGCTAGGATTTGCCGGTGGTATGTTGGGCACACGGAAATTGACGCAAACTGAAACCCCGCTTTGCATACTGTTTTATATGTCTGTGCTCCAGTTGCCTTTGTCAACAGGACTCATGTTTGCCATCGGCACTTACAAGACACCCGACCTGTTTATGTTTGGTTTGATCATATTTGTAACGGCCGGTGTAATGGCCGCACATTATTGCATGGCGCGGGCGTTTAAGCTGATGGATTTGATTTCCATTGTGCCGGTAGAGTACTTTCGTTTACCAATGATTGCAATTGCCGGCCTTTTGCTCTACGCAGAACCAATTGATATGCCAACGATCATTGGAAGTGCTGCGATTCTGGCTGGAAATTACTTGAATATTCGACTGTCGGCCAAGCAAAATCCGACTTAACCTGTAAAGAGAATGGTGGGCGATACTGGGATTGAACCAGTGACCTCTGCCGTGTGAAGGCAGCGCTCTCCCGCTGAGCTAATCGCCCGGAGAAAAAAATTATAAAATACAGTTTCTCTTTGATATTGGTGGCTTCGCCAGAAAGCAATTCCAATCAAGTGGCAAATCGACGGCCACCAGTTTCCTTCTATTAATGCCAAAAAATCTGAAAGCAATATTATTTGACGTGTTCGGTACTGTCGTTGATTGGCGAAGCAGTATCGCTAGGGAGGTTGAGGCAGTACCGCAACTCAGTCAGGTCGATGGTGAATTGTTTGCTGACCGGTGGCGTAGCAAGTACCAGCCTGCTATGGAACGCATTCGCAGCGGCAGTCGACCATGGGTCAAGTTGGATGATCTTCACTACGAAAACCTGAATGAAGTACTCGTCGATTTTGGAGTAGACGAGTTGGATGAAGCCATCAAACAACATTTGAACCGGGCCTGGCATCGTCTCAGTCCATGGGCAGACTCAGTGGAAGGCTTACGACGGCTGAAGACAATCTACATCATCGCAACGCTGTCAAACGGCAACGTTGCCTTAATTGTAAACATGGCGCGAAACGCCGAATTGCCGTGGGATATGGTTCTTGGTGCTGAAGTTGTCGGGCATTACAAACCTCAGCCGGAAAGCTATTTGAAATCTGCGGCCATGCTTGGATTGGAACCCGGCCAATGCATGCTGGTTGCAGCTCACAACTCTGACTTGATTGCAGCAGCGAAGTGTGGTTATAAGACCGCATTTGTACCAAGGCCAACCGAATATGGGCCGAATCAAACTGCAGACTTGGAACCAACTGCTCAGTACACGGTTGTAGCCAGGGACTTCATTGATCTTGCTGCACAACTTGGTTGCTGATCAACTAGCTGACTATCAGAATAGTTGATCAGTTGGATCTGATAACAAGACATTCCTGATGCAATTGTTCCCCGCTGGCTTGGGCATTACCATGGCCATGATGTTCACCATGGCTGTGGGAAGTTCTTCTATTCTCGCAGTTGCTGTGAGTGCACCAGATTCTTTTCCAGATATTGGGATCAGCGATTCGTATGTCGGACTCTTTACTGGGTTTGTTTATTTTGTATCGATGTTTTTCGGGAGTTTCTGCACCCGCTTCATCGCCCGGTTTGGTCCAATTCGAATCTTGCAGATTTCTGCTATTGCTTCAACGCTTGGACTCTCATTTTTCACACTGGCGACTCCAACTGCGACAATACTGTGTGCAATTTTTTTGGGCATTGCTTACGGTCCACTTAATCCTGCACATGCACCTGTATTGCTCAGGGTCTCACATTCTGGCAATCGAGGTGTCTTCTTTTCAATAAAGCAGTCAGGAGTGACAGTCGGCGGTGCGGCCGCGGCAGTCATTGTGCCGTACATTGCTGTACTCTGGAACTGGCAAGCTGGTGTTTTCGCCATAGCGTTAATGGGAATCATCTCGATCCTGATGCTGCAGCCGATTCGAGCTGAGTATGATCGTGATCGCAACAAAACAAAGTTAACCTGGTCGTTTTCGCAATTGGTCCAACCAGTCATAGATGTTTTCAAGAATCCATTGCTTCGGGGATTCGCATTAGTGGGATTTACCTATGCGGGTGTACAGGTCAGCGTCGGCAGCTACTTTGTCGTATATCTGGTTACCCGGGAATTCAGCCTGGTAGACGCAGGCATCTGTTTCCTTTTTGTTAACATAGGTGGAGTGATTGGTCGCGTAGCATGGGGTGGGTTATCGGATAAATGGCTGGCTCCCGAATACACTTTGACGTTGATTGGAGTTGTTTCAGCGGTTTCTCTTTGTGGAATGTATCTGGTATCCGACAGCTGGAATGTGTTCTTACTCTACGTTTTTTCTTTCGTGATTGGTGCAAGCACTCACGGATGGAACGGAATATTCCTGGCTGAAATTGCTGATCAGGCACCAGCGGGTGAATCACACAATTGGACAGCCGGTGTCCAGTTTGTCATATACGCCGGTGTTGCGGTTATGCCGCCGCTTTTCGGTGGGATTGTTGTTGCTACGGGTAATTACAACATCGCTTTCTTTATGATAGCCGCCTCTGCTCTTATTGCCAGTGGGGTATTGATTTGGCTATATCGCGTGTATCCTAGGTTTCGTTGATTTCAGTTGAAGCTTGCTTGAATTTTCTTGCAGATTACGATCCGTAGTGGTTGGTGTAGGGCAGTTGATCGTATAGTCGTCTGACCTGGTCTACATTTTCAAGTAGCAGCGAGGTACTATCCCACAACCCTTTTCTCAATGTATTCTTGTGGTGTTCGGGCATATGTAACTCTGCTGATGCCTTAGCACTGGAGACTGTGGAGTTCTCAAGATTGACTGTCCAAACCAAGTTTACATCCTCCAGAGTCTCCGCCTGAAAGGCACGAATACTTTCGCTGGATACTGTAACCGCCGGGATGCCGAGGGTAATGCAGTTTGATGCAAAGATTTCAGCAAATGATTCCCCTACGATTGCATCAATACCCCATCGTTTCAGAGACTGTGGCGCGTGCTCGCGGCTGGAGCCACAGCCAAAGTTTTTGTTGACTAACAGGATCTTGGCATCTCGACAGTTAGGGTCGTTAAAGGGATGTGACTTCTCTTTTAAATCAACATCAAAACGTTCATCAAAAAATGGGTATTTGCCAAGGTTGACGAATGTAATTTCTTTCAGAAAACGGGCTGGAATGATTCGGTCGGTATCAATATCATCGCCGGGTATGACGATTGCTTTACCAGTAATCTGCACAATTTTGTTATCTGACATACGTTTTCTCCTAGTGCGCAAGGGTGCGAACATCAGTTACTTGACCATTGACTGCAGCTGCAGCGGCCATTTGCGGTGACATCAGCAGCGTTCTCCCATTGGGACTACCTTGGCGACCAATGAAATTTCGATTGCTGGTACTAGCGGAAATTTCACTGCCTTCCAACCGGTCTGGATTCATCGCAAGGCACATGGAGCAGCCAGGTTCTCGCCATTCAAATCCAGCATCAATGAATACTTCGTGTAGTCCTTCACTTTCGGACTGTGTTGCAACTTGGCGGGAACCCGGCACTACAATCGCCCGCACATGTCCCGGAACTTTCTGTCCTTTGGCAACAGTTGCTGCCGCACGCAAGTCTTCAATCCGTGAGTTTGTGCAACTACCGATAAATACGACATCAATTTTTACACCGTTCATCGACTGACCGGGTTTCAGGTTCATGTGTCGATAAGCGTGTTCTGCTGTCTGTCGCTCACCATCGGGCAGTAATGTCGGATCTGGAAGCGATTCGTCAATCCCTACGCTTTGTCCAGGGTTGATTCCCCAGGTTATATGAGGGGCGATTTGCTCAGCGTAAATCTGTATTTCGTCGTCATAACGGGCTTCCTGATCTGATTTGATTGTTTCCCAGTACTGGACAGCCCGTTCCCAGGCTTCCCCGCTTGGTGCATAAGGACGTCCTTCCAGGTACGCATAGGTTATCGAGTCAGGGTTAATGTAACCAATTCTTGCACCACCTTCAATTGACATATTACAGACTGTCATACGCTCTTCCATCGTCATCGTCTTGATGGTTGAACCACAATACTCATAGGCGTAGCCAATTCCGCCTTTCACGCCAAGCTTCCGAATTACGTGCAGTATGACGTCCTTAGCAAAAACGCCGGTTTGAAGGTTTCCGTCGATTTGTACTTTTCTAACTTTGAGTGGGTCCATACTCAAACATTGAGTGGCTAGCACGTCGCCGACTTGAGTGGTGCCAATGCCAAATGCCAGTGTCCCAAACGCACCATGTGTGGATGTGTGAGAGTCGCCGCAAGCCACGGTCATGCCTGGATGAACCATACCCTGTTCCGGGCCCATCACGTGTACAATTCCCTGCTCAGCAGAGCCCACGCCGAAATACCGAATTTTGAACTCAGAGGTGTTGTCGTGCAGTGCTTGTGCCATGGCTTCTGCCTGCGCGTCGTGGTAGGGACGGGACTGATCAGTTGTCGGAATGATATGGTCGACCGTGGCTACCGTTCGGTCCGGAAACAGCACGGGCAGGCCTCTTTCACGAAGCATATCGCAGGCCTGCGGGCTGGTAACTTCGTGAATCAGGTGCAATCCGATGAACAACTGGTGTTGACCGGTTTGCAATTCACACACTGTGTGCTTGTCCCAGATTTTGTTATATAGCGTACCGACAGCCATGGGTTACTCCTCAAATAGCCATTACATAAAGACAATACTGTTGCATCGCATTATTTCGTAAAACGCACATTTTACCCGACCACAGTGAATATTTGGTTCAGGCTGTTTGAAGTGATTCCGTCAAGAGTATTTGCGCCGTTGCATGATTGAATATTGGTACTTCTTTATGTGTGAGTAATGTTGGCAAAAGTATTTGATATTAAAATTGTACCAATAATAGTTAATGCTTAATAAACAAACAAATAAAGATGGTATATGGAATTTCTATATATGAATAAAAACTCATGATAATAGGAAAATATATCTCTTGAAAAATTGCAAATTGGCATTATTCTATAGACAAGTCAAAAGACGAGTCACGAGCGATTCAGTTAATCGAAATCAACTCGGAAAGAGACGAGTTAATTACGAAACATATACGGAGGGAAAACTTAGATGTTTCAGAAAATTCATGATAGAGTTGGAATTGCCTTTATCGGTGCGGTGGCGGTAATTTTTATTATCGTGAACCTGGTCGGATAAACGGCTGGAAGCAAATTTAAATTTAACTGATGACTTTTATTGTTTATTTTGGGTGAACAAAGTGACTAACCTTAATCAAAATACAATTGATATCCGTCCATATCAACGGGCGAAAAAGTACATAATTATCGGGAATTCAATTGGCCGAATCCTCATGAAAATAAATGACGCAAGAATTCGACGCCAAACCATTCGTGAACTCCAGGGATTGACTGATGCGCAACTTGAAGACATCGGTATTCCGAGATACGATATTCGACGTGCGGTGAATGCTACTCTAATCCGCAGTGTGAATCCTGAACAGGTAAGGAATACTCGACCGCAAAGCCAGTCGAATTCCACCCAGATTAGGTCTGCAAACTATGCGAGGAAGTTAGCAGCCTGACGAAAGATTTGATCTAGTAGCTTTATCCTCCTACGATTTGGCCGTCAGCAATGGCGGCCTATTTTTTTGAACGGAAAATACGATCAAATCCCCACAAGAATAGTGTCGTTCATATATGCTATATTGCACCTTTTTACGAGATGCTAAGTCAACTTTTGCGGTTTGGGTTTTGGATCCCGCGGTGAACCAGGTAGATTTCATTTTCAATTAGGTACAAGGCGTATGTTACGAACGGGACAGGAGTATAGGGAGTCCTTACGAGATGGACGAGTAGTCTGGATGGAAGGACAGCGTGTAGATGATGTAGCAAATCATCCCGCGTTTAAACCACTGGTCGATGTTCGCGCTACCATATTTGATATGCCACATCGCGAAAAGTATCGAGACCTGCTGAGCTACACCAACGATCACGGAGAAAAGTTTGCCGAACTCCTGAAGATGCCTTACGCGCGAGAGGATTGGTACAAACGTCGACGCGGCGTTGATGCAGTACTGAACGAAATCGGTGGTGTGGTGACTCGCGTCGGTGACGAAACGGTCGGTGAGATGTGGTCGCTTTATGATGGCAGCGATGTGCTGGCTGAAATCGACCCACAGTTTGCCGAAAACATCAAGAATCACATCGACCGCGTAATTCGAAAAGATGTGTTTCACGTTTCTGCCAACACGGACCCCAAAGGTGACCGTTCCAAGCGTCCGCAGGATCAAGATCCGGACATGCTACTTCACGTGGTGAAGGAAACTGATGCGGGGATTGTGGTTCGCGGTGCGAAGTATGAGACCGCATCGGCGTATGCAGAGCAGGCCTTCGTTAAACCCACTATTGCGAACTGGGGCGATCAGAAACTGTCAGACTACGCACTCGGTGCGATCGTGCCGATGAATGCCGAAGGACTTATTCATATTTGTCGCACTGGTTTTGTCGGTAGAGGGGCGAGCGAAGACTATCCCCTTGCAAACCGGTTTGATGAAATTGACAGTATGATGATATTTAACAACGTATTGATTCCCTGGGAAGATGTTCTGTTCTATCAGCATACTCGAGCGGCGACTTT
This sequence comes from Gammaproteobacteria bacterium, assembly GCA_022823405.1. Classification (GTDB taxonomy): domain Bacteria; phylum Pseudomonadota; class Gammaproteobacteria; order Arenicellales; family JAJDZL01; genus JAJDZL01. The sequence goes on along the minus strand of JAJDXD010000095.1, from coordinate 98,730 downwards.
CATTCGCGCGACACTGCATCGATACAGTGCGTTTGCTTTTGTTCAAAGAATCCAAAAAACTGCGGACATGATGATCGGTACTGCATTGTTGAATGTCCGTCAAACTGGCCTTGACAAACAGCAGGCGGTTCGGGAGAAAATTGCACAATTAGTCTGCTATCGCGAAGGCATTAATGCACACCTCACTGCGGCGATTGCTGAGGCTCAAGTCAGCCCCAAAGGGCTGCTGATGCCAAACCAGTCTCTACTTTATACAGGGCGCGTTTTAGCTTGCAGCCAGTTACCCGACATGATGCATCTCGCACGAGAACTGTGCGGTGGTCAGATTTGTCTCACACCGGACCTCTCCAGTTTTAATTCTGAAGAAATTAAGTTCTGGCTGGAAAAGTACTACTCCATTAACGATGAGTGGCAATTCGAAGACCGTCGCAAGTTGCTGGCATTGGCCCGCGATTTGCTAAATTCAGACTATGCCGGGCATAAACTGACATTTCAACTGTTTGCACAGTCACCGCCATTTGCCCACCTTAATGCTGTTTATGTGAATCACGATTTTTCCGAAAGTCTGGAGTTCGTAAAAAAGGCTGCTGGACTTTCAGACAATATCAACCTTGATTAGCAGACCGAATTAAAGTCATGGCTGAACATATCAGATTACGAAAATTTAACACCAAAGACACGTATCCTGATCAGAATCTGGACAATGACTTTTGTCAGGTGGTACGAGCTGGCAATATGATTTTTGTCAGAGGTCAGGTGGGTAGTGATTTTGATGGAAACATAATTGGCATTGGTGATCCTGCGGCTCAGACCGATCAGGCCATGCGCAATGTCGATCAATTACTCCGAGAGGCAGGCTCGAACCTGGGAGACATCTGTAAAATTACAGTATTTATTACCGACCGTGCTTATCGTGAGCCAGTTTACAGGCAGATTGGAAAATGGCTCAAAGGTGTTTATCCGGTATCTACCGGCTTGATTGTCCAGGGTTTAGCCAAACCCGAATGGCTGATGGAAATTGAGGTTATCGCTGTCACTACTGATGATTGAGGCGATTCAGGTAGTACACATCATTTAGAAGGAGATGTTCAAAAATGGCACTCAAACAAAAATATGACACACAGGACCTTTGGCAAAAGGATGTTGATCACTACATTCACCCCTGGACCGATTTTCGTGTGTTCCACGAAGAGGGTTCGCTGGTTGTGGCAGAAGCTGATGGTGCTTATGTATTCGACAGTGATGGTGGCCGCTATATAGACGGAATTGGTGGATTGTGGTGTGTCAATATTGGCTATGGCCGCAATGAAATGGCCGAAGCGATTGCTGACCAGGTCCGTGCGATTCCCTACTATTCTTCCTTCAATCATTTGACTACACCGCCATCTGCGGAACTCGCGTCCAAACTTGCAGAGATATCACCCGACAATCTCAACCATGTCTTCTATGGAACAGGCGGTTCGCAGGCGAACGATTCTGCGATCAGAATCATTCACTACTATTTCAACAGACTTGGAAAAACGTCCAAGAAAAAAATTATTTCTCGGGTAGATGCCTATCACGGCAGTACCTACCTGGCAATGACTTTGACCGGTGTCAAGGCTGATCATACTGGCTTTGACCTCGCTCCAGACTTGGTTTCCTATGTCTCCTGTCCAAATGTATATCGCAAACCTGACAATTGTTCAGAATCTGAGTTTTGCGACTCTCTGGTCGAAGAATTAGAGAATGAAATTCTGAGGTTGGGTGAAGACAATGTAGCGGCTTTTATCGCTGAACCCATCATGGGGGCAGGTGGGGTGATTGTGCCACCCGAAGGCTATCATCGTCGTACGCTTGAAGTCTGTCAAAAGTATGGCGTTTTGTATATTTCGGATGAAGTGGTTACCGGATTTGGTCGGATTGGTCATATGCTGAGTTCTGAACCGGTGTTCGGAATCAAACCTGACATCATTACAGCGGCAAAAGGTATATCGTCAGGTTATCTGCCGCTCTCGGCAACTATGCTTTCAGATGAAATCTATGAAGTGATCAGTCAGCCTGCAGAAGATGGTTCGCTGTTTACTCATGGATTTACCTATTCCGGACATCCAGTTTGCTGCCGAGCCGCACTAAAGAACATTGAGATTATTGAGCGAGAAGGCATTTGTGAACACGTTCGCGAGGTTGGCCCGTATTTTGAAGATCAGTTGAATACGCTGCGTGATCTGCCAATTGTGGGTGATGTACGCGGCAAGTGCTTCATGATGTGCGTCGAAAACGTGAAAGATGCCAGCACCAAAGAACTGTTTGCTGATGAAGTTGTGATCGGCGATCGAATTGCTGCTCACTGCCAGAGGCTTGGTTTGATCGTTCGTCCAATTGCCCACCTCAACGTTTTATCGCCGCCGCTCATTTTGAGCCGCGATGATGTAGACGAAGTCGTTAGTATTCTGCGCAAGGGCATTGAAGCGACCATGAACGATCTTGTTCGAGAGGGAATTTGGAACGGTTAGGCATGATGCTGACCTGCCAGTGATAAACTTCCACGGCAGAGGAAACCTCTAAAGGCGATGCGCGACCCTCGCTACGACATTCTCTTTGAACCGGTTCAAATCGGACCGGTTGTTGCTCGAAATCGTTTCTATCAGGTACCGCATTGCTGCGGTATGGGCTATGCACGACCCAAGACTGCGGCTGCAATGCGCGGGATGAAGGCTGAGGGTGGCTGGGCTGTCGTGTCAACCGAGGAATGTGATATTCACCATACCTCTGATATTTCTCCATATATCGAACAGCGTCTGTGGGATGACAACGACATCGAACAGCACTCCCTGATGGTGGAAGCCGTGCATGCCCAGAATTCTTTGGCTGCAATTGAACTCGCACACAGTGGTCGCATGGCACCGAATCACTTTTCTCGCACCATTCCCATTGCTGCTTCAGGTGGACCGAATCCAGGTTATGATCCGGTGTCTGCGCGGGAAATGACACTGCGTGACATCCGTGAATTACGAGCGATTTACCGCAGGGCTGCACTGAGAGCCAAGGCAATCGGTTTTGACATCGTTTATGTTTATGCAGCACACATGCTCACTGTGCCAGCTCAATTCCTGTCAAAGCGATTTAATCAGCGAACTGATGAATACGGCGGCTCACTTGAAAATCGTGCTAGATTTCTTAAAGAACTGATCATTGATGCCAAGGAAGCGGTGGGTGATCGTTGTGCGATTGCCGTCCGCTGGATGATGGACGAAATGATGGGTGAAGATGGATTGCAGTGCGATGAAGAAGGGATTGAAGTAGTCAGCATGCTTGCTGAATTGCCGGACTTATGGGATGTAAATGTCAGTGACTGGGACAACGATTCGGCAACTTCCCGATTTCAGCCGGAAGGATTTCAGGAACCATACATTCAACGAGTCAAGCAAGTAACCAGCAAACCGGTAGTGGGCGTCGGTCGCTTTACATCACCGGACGCGATGGTTTCGCAGATTAAGCGGGGCGTACTCGATATGATTGGTGCCGCGCGTCCTTCCATTGCTGATCCTTTTTTACCCAAAAAGATAGAGGAAGGACGACTCGACGATATTCGGGAGTGTATCGGATGCAACATATGCATAACCGGAGATTACACGATGACACCGGTTCGTTGTACCCAAAACCCGACTATGGGTGAGGAATGGCGGCGCGGTTGGCACCCGGAGATTATTCCAGCGGCGAAGTCTGCGGAGTCTGTTCTGATTGTAGGGGCAGGTCCGGCTGGCCTTGAGTGTGCTGTTGCTTTGGGCAAGCGTGGTTATCGGGTAACTTTAACTGATGCCAATGATGACTTTGGCGGCCGGGTTCTGCTTGAGAGTGCGCTGCCTGGATTTTCAGCATGGCGCAGGGTGCGAGACTACCGAATGCAGCAATTGCATAAACTGCCGAACGTCGAGACTTATCTTTCAAGCGAAATGAATCTTGACAACATTATTGAATTCGGGGCTGACAGAGTCGTTATCGCTACGGGTGCGAAATGGCGGACCGACGGATTCGGCCGCGAACGCTATATCCCGGTGCCAGGGTCGGATCAGTCCTGGGTTTATTCACCAGATGACGTGATGAATGGGCTCACTTTGCAAGGACAGGTGGTGATCTATGATGACGATCACTTTTATATGGGAAGTGTCATGGCGGAAGTGGCGAGCAAGATGGGAGCCGAAGTTACAATCGTCACGCCGGCACCTGATGTATCCCACTGGACTCACTACACACTAGAGCAGAGGGCAATCCAGCAGCTACTGGCAAAATTGGGAGTTGCTATTCGTGTGCAATGGGAAATTAACGAAATTGGCGATCATTCGGTCAGCTTTGATTGTTCTTATTCGGAACGGCGCATGCTGCTCTCCTGTGATCAGATCGTCATGGTAACATCAAGGCAGCCAAATGATATGTTGTACCAGTCATGTATGGATAACATCGACCGGGTGCGTAGCGCGGGTATTTCAACAGTAGACAAAATTGGTGACTGTGTTGCACCGGGTACCATTGCTGCAGCCGTTTACTCCGGTCACTTGTGGGCGAGGCAACTCGGTGACAATGATTCAGACTCAGAACTGCCTTTCAGCCGCGAACTGATCAAAGTCAGCACATGATACCTGGAAAAAGCTGCTTTCAATCAGTCAGAACAAATTTCAGCCTTGTGTGCATTGACCATATCCGCTAGTGACAAAAAACGCCAGTCAACATCTACTTTTTGATTGACAGGCGGTGTTGCACCGCTATCTTTATCGCCTGCCCGACGATCTATCCAGCAGGTGCTGAATCCAAGTTCAGTAGCAGGCACCATGTCGTGATAAAGGCTTTGAGCGGTGTGCAGGATGTTCTTTTTCTCAATACCCAGTTCCGCCAGTTTAGACAACATGTAGTGAAAATTGCCCCGGTTCGGTTTGTAGGAACCAATGTCTTCGGCAGTGTAGATGGCATCGAATTCAACCTGAAGATGGCGATTGCTGTATGCGAAGCCTATGTTGTCAACATTCGATAGTATGACGAGTTTGTAGTGTTGTTTTAGGTACTGAAGCGCGTCGACTGAATCTGCAAACGCCGGCCAGTGTTCGATCGAGCGGGCAAAATTCTGATGCATTTCCTCGCTTGCATCAATGCCCATTTGGTCTGCAATTTCCCGGTGAACTGCGGCGAGAAGGTCTCGATAGAGCATGTTCGGGTCATTTTCCTGAGCGGGGCCCTCAGCTTTTCGAAATGCAGTCATCGCGTCAGACTTTTCGAACGAACCGCCAGCCAGCCCGAATAGAGGTTGCAAGGCATTGTACAACCCTGTCTCCCAATCGATCAGCGTACCGTAGCAGTCAAAAGTTAATGTGGAAAATTGGCTAAGTTTCATTTCACCTTCCGAAAAATGTGGGCGGTTCATGGATTCATACGGGCATATAATTTTATTCTTTTGAAATTATTGAAAAAGTTCTATTGATTATTTCACTCGAATCAGGCATATCGGGAGTGCCTGACTCTGAAGTTAACACAATTCGCTGATGCGAAAGTGGCGGAATTGGCAGACGCGCTGGCTTTAGGTGCCAGTGGGGCAACCCGTGGGAGTTCGAGTCTCCCCTTTCGCACCAAAATCAATAAGTCAACCGTGAAGTCGACTGAAATATTAGCATTTCGGAGTTCGATGATTCAAGCGGTAATTATTATTCCATTGCAAACATTAGTTGAGCATCTGATTGAATTCACTAGCTCATATTTATGTTCCATTCCAATCGCTCATTTGTCGGAAATATGAGAAACACGGTTTTGAATTTAGCATCATTTGCTGATCGGAATGGAGAGTATTTGATTGCTGAGAATTGAGCGAGTTGGGGCGATTTCTTTCTTAAATGGCAGGAATGATATTTCTGTGATTCAGTCAGAATTCTGTTGAATTTGCAATTTCACCTTCGCAGAATGGGGCGAATGTGTTTAATATTAATAATAAATTTAATATAGAGTGATTCCTTATGGGAAGATGTAAATGGAAGTGGTGATAGAAGAAGTTAATTCAGCAAGTCGTCGGATGAAGTTTGTTCTACCGGGTACCGAGGTAGGGCAGGAAGTCAACCAGATCGCGAAAAACATGACAAAGACTGTGTCGGTCCCCGGATTTCGGAAGGGGAAAGTACCGCTTTCGGTTGTCAAACGAAAGTTTTACGATCAGATCAAAAACGACGCAATAATGGCTCTGGTCGGAGGACGCGTAGAGGATGAGCTGAAGGAACGAGAGATCGAACCATTTAGTCAACCCTATATTGAAGATTACACAGTCGATGATGAAACCGAAGACTATCAAATCACAGTCTTTTATGAAGTGTTACCAGAATTTGATGATCCGACTCTGGCTGGTGAAGACATAGTGAATCCGGTGGTGAAACTTACGGAAGACGATATTGACACGGTTATCGAGCGCTGGCAAAAAACTCACCAGGCATTTGAAACAGTTGATGAACCAGCAACCCAGAACGACCGAGTTCTGTTACAGATTGAACAGTTTAGAGATGGCAATTCTGCCTGGGGTGAAGCGCAGGCTTTTGTTCTTGATTTAGACGATGAAAAATCTGAAATACCGGAAGTAGTAGAGGCATGTATCGGAAAGTCAAAAGGAGACAAGTTCAGCGTACATTTGAAATTGACAGAATCCGCACAAGGTGATGAATCCACTGAACCGGAGCAAGCGGATATTGGTCAGAATTCAGCGGAATACAAAATTGAAATATTTTTCGTCCAGCGTCCGATACCCGGTGAGTTTACTGATGAGTTATTAGAAACACTCGGCGTTTCGGGTCGCGATGACGAGAAATTTCTTACACGAGCCCGGGAAAGAATTGAATCAATGTGCGATAAAGAGCGCTTGGAGTGTTTAAGAAATTTGACGTCAGCCTTGTTACTGATGCGAAATTCGTTTACGCTGCCGGAGTCAATGGTTATAACCCGCAGTAACCAACTACTGAAGTTGTCAGGCTTAACGAAAGAAGTCATTGAGGAGGAGTTCAAGAAAGGCGTCGAATCCGAGATTGTTCGAACCAGTTATTTCAGGGCTCTAGTTGATTTGAAATTGGAACTCATGATTGACCGATTGGTTACGACACGCAAAATTCCGATTGAAGGTGACGATATTGAATCTTATATTGATGAAAAGATAAATAATTCCGATCTGTTGTCCGAGGATGATTCAGAAGATGCACGAATGAAAAAGATTGAGCGTATGCGACCATCGTATACATTTGAGTATCTGCGAAATAAGGCGCTTGACACGGTGCTGCTCGATGCTGAACCGGTTGAGAAAGAGATGGATTTGGAAGAGTTTGAAAATTGGGCTCAAGAAACGCGTCAATTTTTAGATCAGGGTCCTGACCAGAGTTCTGAATCCGATGAATCGGTGGCAGCGGAAGCTGATACTGATTCGGCCGAAGAAGAACCGATCAGTCTTATCGTAGACGCATCGGGTAATCCGATTGACAAGTCAAAATCAGTTTAACGAGAAAATATTTCTGATGACAGAAACATACAATAACGATCAAAGAATCGAATCATTGGGCTTGGTACCAATGGTTATCGAAACCACTGGCCGGGGTGAGCGCGCCTACGACATTTATTCCCGCCTGCTGAAAGAAAGAGTGATCTTTCTGGTTGGTCCAATTGAGGATCATATGGCGAACCTGGTGGTTGCACAATTATTGTTTCTCGAATCAGAAAGTGCTGACAAAGATATCCATTTGTATATAAATAGTCCCGGAGGCACAGTCAATTCAGGTTTGGCGATTTATGACACCATGCAGTTTGTAAAACCGGACGTTAATACGGTGTGTGTGGGTCAGGCAGCCAGTATGGGGGCATTAATACTCGCCGGAGGTGCAAAAGACAAACGAATGGCGCTGCCTCATGCCCGTATGATGATTCACCAGCCAATGGGCGGTGCCCAGGGACAGGCTAGCGATATCGACATTCAGGCCCGAGAAATACTGAGGTTGCGAGAACGACTCAATGAAATTATGGTGAAGCATACAGGCAAGACCATGAAAACAATCAATCGTGATACGGATCGCGATTATTTCATGGATACCAAGGAAGCGCTGGAATATGGCCTCATTGACAAGATAATCGCCAATAGACAGTAATCCGGCGTAAAGCAAATGATTGCAACCACTTCATTCGCATTGAGGGATGACAGATATGAGTAGCAGAAAGGGAGGCAAGGGCAATCGCGGACTGCATTGCTCTTTTTGTGGAAAGAGTCAACACGAGGTCAGGAAACTGATTGCGGGCCCTTCGGTATTTGTTTGCGATGAATGTGTCGAGTTATGCAACGACATTATTCGAAGCGAGTCTGCTGCTGAACAGACAGATGATGTTGTCAAATCGAAATTTCCCAAACCTTCCGAAATTCGCAAGATACTTGATGAATATGTGATCGGCCAGGCGGATGCGAAGAAGATCCTTTCAGTTGCAGTTTACAATCATTACAAGCGCATTGATGACAACGATATCGTCGACAACATCGAAATTGCGAAAAGCAACATCCTTCTTCTGGGACCAACTGGATCCGGGAAGACATTACTCGCAGAGACACTGGCCCGTGAACTGAATGTACCGTTCACCATGGCTGATGCCACTACCCTCACAGAAGCAGGTTATGTAGGGGAAGATGTTGAGAACATCATTCAGAAACTGCTGCAAAAGTGTGATTACGACATTGAAAAAGCACAAGTCGGGATAGTCTACATTGATGAAATTGACAAGATATCCCGCACATCTGAGAACCTGTCAATTACAAGGGATGTATCAGGCGAAGGTGTGCAATCGGCGCTTCTCAAGCTCATTGAAGGAACGGTTGCTTCGGTACCACCTCAGGGTGGGCGCAAGCACCCGCAACAGGAATTTCTTCAGGTTGACACTCGTAATGTACTCTTTATCTGTGGCGGTGCATTCTCCGGGCTTGAAAAAGTCATTCGTGCGAGAACAGAGAAGAACAGTATCGGATTTGGTGCGGATATCACTACCTCAGGCAGTGAGGAGTTGGCAGAAACCTTGCGGCAGATGGAACCGGAGGATCTGATAAAGTTTGGATTGATTCCTGAATTCGTAGGACGGTTACCGGTTGTCGCGACACTTGATGAGCTTGATATTGAGGCTCTGGTGAAGATTCTGGTAGAACCCAAAAATGCACTAGTGAAGCAATACAAGAAACTGTTTGCACTTGAGAATGCCGAACTTGAGATTCGCCCCGAAGCGCTTGAAGCGGTTGCCAAGCTGGCAATGGAACGCAAGACAGGTGCGCGTGGGCTGCGTTCAATTTTGGAGCATGCCTTACTTGAGACCATGTATGAGCTACCGTCCATTCCGGGCATCGCAAAAGTAGTGGTGGATGCGGAAGTTATCAAAGAAGGCAAACGTCCATACTATATTTACTCGGAAGACGAAACTCGGCGTGCTTCCTGAATGGTCAGCAGGCGGAACTTGGTCGGTATTTCTTGAATGCATATCAATTTGTCCTCATATAAGGACAGTCTGACGAAAATTCTTACACGAAAAATTTGACGAGATCATGGTAGAAGAGACTGAATATTACGTGCCCGAACCTCTGGATTTACCATTGCTTCCGCTTCGGGATGTGGTTGTTTTCCCACAATTTGTAATTCCACTGTTTGTCGGCCGCAAGAGTTCGGTCAAGGCGCTGAATCAAATCGATCTTGATCATCAGCCCCTGGTCATGTTGGTGGCTCAGAAAAATGCAGCTGTTGAAGAGCCGGGAGTCGATGACATTTATCAGATTGGAACAGTAGCAACGATCAAACAGACGGTTGAACTGGCAGATAAGACTAAGAAAGTTGTAGCCGAGGGTCTGTGGCGAGCCAAGGTCCACCATGTTTCCAGCGTCGATGGATATTTTATGGCGCACACTGAACCGCTTCATTGCAAGGAACTAAGTCCGTCGATGGCCAAGTCGATGATGAAATCTCTGATGACGCAATTTGAGCAGTTTGTCAAATCGGCCCAGAAAATCTCACCAGAAATTGTCGAAAAGCTAGCTGACATTGAAAAACCCGGACATCTGATTGACATCATAGCTGCGCACCTCATCAGTCAGAGTGTCGCAGAGCGACAGGCAATTCTGGAGCTAACTGACGAACAGGAGCGGCTTGAGCAGGTGATGTCGGTTTTGGTCTCCGATGTGGAAATGTTTCAGGTCGAGAGAAAAATACGCGGGCGCGTCAAAAAACAGATGGAAAAAAGCCAGCGTGAATATTACCTGAACGAACAGTTGAAGGCCATCCATAAGGAACTGGGGAGCTCAGAAGACTCAAAAAGTGAGATTGATGAGCTGGCAGAAAAAATTGCCAAGTCCGGAATGACTTCAGAGGCACAGGACAAGGCTACAAACGAGTTAAAGAAGCTCAAAATGATGTCCCCGATGTCGGCTGAAGCAACTGTGGTGAGAAACTACATAGACTGGCTGCTTTCAGTGCCGTGGAAAAAACGCAGCAGGATCAATAGAAAATTGAATGCCGCACAGAAAATATTGGATGCTGATCACTATGGCCTTGAAAAAGTTAAAGAGCGTATTCTTGAGTTTTTAGCTGTGCAGCAGCGAGTCAAGAAACACAAAGGACCGATACTATGTCTGGTTGGCCCCCCGGGAGTGGGTAAGACCTCACTGGGGCGATCGATTGCCAGAGCAACCAATCGGAAGTTTATGCGGATGTCTCTCGGTGGTGTACGCGATGAGGCAGAAATTCGCGGACACAGGAGAACATACATTGGTTCTCTGCCGGGAAAAATAATTCAGAATCTCGCTAAAGTGAAGTCAAAGAATCCACTGTTTATGCTGGATGAAGTTGACAAAATGTCTATGGATTTTCGCGGAGACCCTTCATCAGCGCTTCTGGAAGTGTTGGACCCTGAACAGAATCATACTTTTTCTGATCACTACCTGGAGGTTGAATTTGACCTTTCGGAAGTGATGTTTATTGCCACCGCTAATACGCTGAATATTCCACCACCCCTGCTGGACCGAATGGAAGTAATTCGAATTTCCGGTTACACCGAAGACGAAAAGATAAATATTGCAAAAGAATATCTGATTCCAAAGCAGTTAAAGTCGAACGGGCTTAAGCCCAATGATGTTTCAATTTCGGAAAAAGTACTGAATGACATCATTCGCTATTACACCCGTGAAGCGGGAGTGCGCGGTTTGGAACGGGAGTTGTCGAAAATTTTTCGAAAGATTACTCGACAGTTTGTGCAGAAAAAAGTCAAGTCTAAGCGAATTCGACTGATGCCTAGAAACCTGGAAAAATTTTTAGGTGTTCGACAATTCAGGTATGGGCGTGCTGATAAGGTAAATCAGGTTGGACAGGTTACCGGCCTGGCATGGACGCAAACCGGCGGAGATCTGTTGAGTATTGAAGCCATCGTCATTCCAGGGAAGGGACGACACATCTACACCGGGAAACTGGGTGATGTGATGCAGGAATCGATCCAGGCAGCCGTGAGCGTCGTTCGTGCGCGGGCACAGAACTATGGCATCAAGCCGAATTTTTACCAACGTAAAGATATCCATGTTCATGTTCCCGAGGGTGCGACACCGAAGGATGGTCCAAGTGCCGGTGTCGCGATGTCAGTTGCGATCATCTCATCGTTGACCCAGATTCCGGTTCGGGCCGATGTGGCAATGACCGGAGAAATTACCTTAAGGGGAGAAATTTTACCGATCGGCGGACTGAAAGAAAAATTGCTCGCTGCTTTAAGAGGAGGAGTCGGTACCGTCTTGATTCCCGAAGAGAACACAAAAGACTTAGTTGAAATTCCGAGCAAAATTAGGGATGAAATAAATATCATTCCAGTTCGTTGGATTGATGATGTCGTCAGCCATGCTTTGGAGTCACACCCTGAGACTTTTGCGCTGTCAACAGGTTTAGGTCTAAGTTTAGACGAAGAAAGAAGCGGCGATGAAGGAGTTCAGGTAACCAAACATTAGCCTTGCCGAATAATCGTGAATATTGTGTTAGGGTGCGCTTGCCAACACAGTTAGTTCATGGCCACCAAACAAGAGAATATTTTCGGCCGCTTTCGTTTTCTTGCAGAAAGACAGTTTTACGCTTTAGTGATAATCTGTCTGAAAACTGCCTGAAATATTTGGTTTATGTTGTATAAATTTACTTTCATTTAACTCATATCAACCCAGACAACGTGAAACTGATTTCAGTAAGTTGATCTGGTTAAAAACAATCAATTTTTTTAATTTTGGAGGGGAAGGTTTGAAAAAAGCAGAATTTATCGGAAACATCGCAGACAGTGCATCCTTGACAAAAGCAGACGCCGATCGCGCTGTTTCCGCAGTAATTGGTGAAATAACTAAGTGTCTGGCAAATAATGATTCGCTGACTATTTTTGGCTTTGGCACTTTCTCAACCTATGCTCGTGCAGAGAAAAAGGGCAGAAATCCACAGGATGGTTCAGAAATAACGATTCCTGCATCTACTGGCATCCGGTTTAAACCTGCCAAAGCTCTAAAGGATGCCGTAAATTGATTTGAGGATTCAAGGGTGCTTAGCTCAGATGGGAGAGCATCGCCCTTACAAGGCGAAGGTCGCAGGTTCGAGCCCCGCAGCACCCACCAAGCTACCATTTCGGGGCGGTAGTTCAGTTGGTTTAGAATTCCGGCCTGTCAAGCCGGGGGTCGCGGGTTCAAGTCCCGTCCGTCCCGCCATAAATTTGCATTATGTATTCATGCAGTCGCGATATTCGTGACTGCGTGGATACGCATGATTGTCTGTAAATTGTTTGCCGGCGAAATAATTTTGAGAGTCTCGTTCAATGCTGACCAGTATCCGTAACCGCGCAACAGGCTGGATTGCCTGGGCTATTGTAATTCTGATAACGATTCCTTTCGCCCTTTGGGGAATCAATTCATACTTTGAAGGCGGAGTTAATGTCAATGTTGCTGAATTTGATGGCGAGCAAATTGATTACCAGACTTATCAGAGGGCGATCTATTCGGAAAGAGATCGGATGCGACAGGTTTATGGCAACAATGCCACCGCAGAACTGTTGTCAGGCGAGGTATTAGGCCGTCAGGTCATCAACCGTCTAGTCAATGATGTTCTTTTGCAAAGGGATGCGCACGACCGGGGTTATCGAATCAGCGATGCACAGCTTGCCGAAGCCATCCGAAATGAACCAAGTTTTCAAAGCGAGCAGGGATTCAGCCGAGAACTGTATGAACGTATTCTGCAATTTTCGGGCTACTCACCATCCGAATTCGAATCTGTGCAGCGTAATAATGCTGCAACTCAGCAAGTGCAGACAGGATTTATTGAATCTGTACTACCGATCAACTCGACAGTAGAGGATCTCATTCAACTCTTGCGCCAGCGTCGTATTGGCGAATATGCAATTGTTGAGCCATCAACCTTTCTTTCCGAGATTGAAATTACAGACGAAGAAATTCGAACGGACTACGAAGATAACCAGGCAATTTATGTCGATGAAGAGAAAATCAGGATCGAATACATTGAACTCGCTCCATCTGATTTTGCAGTGAACTTCACACCTACCGAGGAAACCCTTCGACAGATTTATGATGCTGAAGCTCAGCAGTTTCGAGAAGAAGAGCAGCGATTGGTGCGACACATTCTTCTGGAAGGTGCCGCGGGTGACAACACCGCTGCTATCGATCAAGCTAATGAACTGATCTATCGACTGAATACTGGTGAAGAATTTGCTCACTTGGCTGGTGAATTTTCCACTGATATTGGATCGGCTTCCCAAGGTGGTGATCTTGGATGGATCAGTCGGGGAGCCACCGTGCCGGCCTTTGAATCAGTTGCATTTACTCTCTCCGAAGGTGAGGTCAGCGAACCGGTCGAATCTGAATTTGGCGTTCATATCATTCGTGTCGATGAAATTCAGGCGGAGAAGGCCAAGCCCTTTGAGGAAGTTCGAGATGAATTAGCCGAACGGGCTATTCGTAATCAGGCTGAGATTGAGATGTTTGAGATTGCCGAAGAGATGCGTAATGTTGCATTTGAACAACCTGACAGCCTTGATGCGGCGAGCGACCTGTCTGGACTCGAGATCAAGGTGTCTGATTGGTTCAGTCGGACTCAGGGAACTGGAATTTCGTCTCACAGCAGTGTGCGAGATGCAGCGTTCAGCGTCACAGTCCTGGAAGATGGGTTCAATAGTGACCTCATTGCATTGGATAATGGAAGACAGGTACTGTTGCGAAAGCGTGAACACCGTCCATCCGAAACCCTCAGTTTTGAATTCGTTAAATCTGAAATCTCGGAAAAATTGCTGTTTGAAAAAAGTGCGTCAAAAACTCAGGAGTTTGCCGAAAACCTCTTGACTCAACTAACAGATGGTGCTGACTGGAACTCAACGATTGATGACCACGGGCTTGAAACAAGAGCCATTCCCGGTCGAACTGGAAACGAAGGTGATCAGGACTCAGCCGAAGTGGCGAGCTACATTTATGCCTGGGAGAAACCAGGTTCGGATGGTGTTTCCTATGGTGGCGGTCCGATCAGCCAGGGACGATTTGCGATGTTCAGAATTACGGGTGTGGTTGAAGGTGATGTTGGTTCTGCGTCAGTTGACGAACAGCACAATCTTAGAAGTATCATGCAGTTGAGATTTGGAGCAGGCTTGTTTGAGAGCTACCTCAATCAATTGCGCGACGGTATCGATGTATCGATTAATGACGAACTACTCTAGACTGATCAAAGCATCGCTTCACTGAATCCGACCGAGTGAAATCCACCGTCTACATACAGGACTTCTGCAGTAATTCCGGAAGCCAGGTCTGAGCACAAGAAGGCAGCAGCGTTTCCGACCTCTTCAATCGTTACGCTTCGGCCAAGCGGAGCTGCTTTTTCGTAGTGATCGATCATTGACTTCATGCCTTTAATTCCTGCAGCCGCCAGAGTGCGTATGGGTCCTGCTGAGATGGCATTTACGCGAATTCCGTTTGCTCCCAGAGATTGAGCGCAGTATCGCACATTCGCTTCAAGACTCGCTTTTGCCAGTCCCATGACGTTGTATCCGGGCATCGATCGCATCGAGCCAATGTAGGTGAGCGATAGAAGCGCTGCGTTTCGCCCGTTCATCATTGGCGCAAACGATTTGGCCAGTGCTGAAAAGCTGTAGGAACTGATCTCGTGTGCAATCTGAAAACCATCTCGGTCTACAGAATCCAGATACAGCCCTTCAAGCTGTTCGCGCGGCGCGTAAGCAATTGAGTGGACAGCAATGTCCAGATAGTCCCAGTGATTTTCGACAGCTATGCGAAGATTTTCAATTTCGTCATCGGTCGATACATCGCAAGGAGCAATGAAACTGGCGCCTAGCTTTTCCGCAAATTTTTCGACTCGAGGTTTCAACCTGTCATTCTGATAAGTCAGCGCCAACTCCGCGCCTTGTTCTGCCATTGCCTTGGCGATTCCCCATGCAATTGAACGGTCGCTTGCAATTCCAGTGATTAGTGCTCGTTTGTCCTTCAGAAAAGCCATAAGAATATTCGCTTTGAGTCAGTGGTTGTTGTTGGTCTGTCCGATGAAAGTCCGCATATTATATTGAGATGGACCGTAGCCTGTATTTTGAGAATGATTGAATTGAACCACACCAGTGGTTGATTGATGTGAAAATTTCCGTTGCTTTGCTTCAGCGTCCCGGATACGAGCCTCAGATCGAGCAGATCTCTTCAAAATATCAAATACCGATCGTTGTAAATCAACAAAATTCTTCCATTCGTTTTTTGTTGGACATTGAAGATGGTATCCTCAAACTAATAGAACCTGGATCTGTAAGATTTCGTCCGATTTACTGTCATTCCGGTTCTCTACAGCGAATAAGTCGGCGAACTTTACTAGGACGGGCGGTCGGGAGAAAGGCGCAAACTGTTATCGACGCTACTGCTGGTCTAGGTGGTGATGCATTTTTACTCTCCAGAATGGGGTATAGCGTTTTGGCCATTGAGCGTCAGCCAGTCATTGCAGCACTGTTGGAAAACGGAATTTTGCGCATGCTTGAAAGGTCTGATCGAATCAAACTTGATTTCTGCTTTGCAGATAGTAGAATGACACTATTCGATTTGAATGAATCTCCTGATGTGATCTATCTCGATCCGATGTATCCAGCCGGGCGGAAATCTTCTGTTGCAGTTGCGCGGCCAATCAGGATTCTCAGAGAACTGGCAGGTGAAGATTCAGATGCAGATTCGTTGCTGAATGCGAGTTTGAAGTTCGCATCAAAACGAGTTGTGATAAAACGGCCTCACTTTGCAGAACCACTTCGCAGAGATCAGCTTTCGGACAGCGTAATGGGAAAACTGGTTCGCTACGATCTTTATCAGATTACCTGACTGCCAACGAGCTTATTCCTGCGTTCAAGCAATACAGATTGAGATTTTTGTGACTCTGAAAGCTTGCTGCGTTCTTTTTCAATAATTGCAGCAGGCGCTTTTTGGAGAAACTGTTCATTGTTCAGCTTATTTCTGGAGCGGGCAATTTGATCATCCAGGTCTTTCATCTGCTTATCAAGTCGTTTCAGCTGCTCTTCCAAGTTCTCAAGTTCGCCAGTGGGAACAAATATTCTGAAATCACCGATTTGAGTTGAAACAAATTTATTTGTATCGCCAGAGACATCTGAGTCTGAAAGAGGTGCGAATGATTTCAATCGTGCAATTTCAATGACAAGTGATTCATTGTCCGTCAGCCACTTGGTGTTTTGCTCAGAGCCGTGTTGATGCATGGCAACAATCCTTTCGCCTGGTTTGATGTTGTTCTCACTTCTTAGATTTCGAATGCTGGATATCACTGTTTTTATCCAGGTGATTTCAGAGACGGCATCGTCGGCTGGTGGATCGAAGTCATCTGCAAAATTTTCAAACATGATTGACTGATCAAATCTGTCTTCCACAATATTGCGCCAGATTTCCTCGGTGATGAATGGCATGAACGGATGAAGCATTCGTACTGAAGCATCGAGAACGGAAAGCAGAGTTTGCCGGACTGACTGCTGACAATCTTCTTCGACTGTTGAGTCCCTCATCACAATTTTTGTGAACTCGATGAACCACGCACAAAATTCATTCCAAATGAATTCATACAGATATTTTGAAGCAATATCAAAGCGATAAACTTCAAAGGCTCGCTGAATTTCATCCGCAGTATGCTGCAATTCTGAAACGATCCATTTTTCAATTGCAGTTTGACAATTCAGCTGATTGATTGGCACAACTGCCACATCCTTGGTATTCATCAGCACGAATCTGGCAGCGTTCCACAGTTTGTTGCAAAAGTTTCGGTAACCTTCAATTCGGCCCAGATCAAAACGAATATCACGCCCCTGAGTTGCCAGCCTTGCAAATGTGAAACGAAGTGCATCGGTACCATAAGCAGGAATCCCGTGCGGAAATTCTTTTCTCGTTGCCGTTTCGATGAGCGGAGCGAGGTCTGGCTGCATAAGCCCGGTCGTTCTTTTGCGAATCAACGGTTCCAGATCAATCCCATCAATCAAGTCGAGAGGGTCCAGAATATTGCCTTTGGATTTAGACATTTTCTGACCTTCTGAATCTCTCACCAGGCCATGAATATAGACTTCATGAAATGGAATATCGCTGGCGAATTTCAGGCCAAACATAATCATACGCGCAACCCAGAAGAAAATAATATCGAAGCCGGTAACCAGCACATTTGTGGGGTAGAAAGTCTGATAGGCATCCGATTCCTGGGGCCATCCCAGCGTTGAAAAAGGCCAAAGTGCTGACGAAAACCAAGTGTCAAGCACATCAGTATCCTGACGAAGTTGAAAGTCATCGTTTCCGTGAAATTCAACTGCCTGTTTGATGGCTTCGTCGACTGAACGCGCCACAAAAATGTTACCATCCTCGTCATACCAGGCTGGAACTCGATGCCCCCACCATATCTGCCGTGAAATACACCAGTCTTCGATGTTCTCCATCCACTCAAAATACGTCCGTTCCCAGTTTTTAGGCACAAAGCGGATGGTTCCATCTTTTACTGCTTCAATTGATGGTTCAGCCAAGGGTTTTGCTTTGACAAACCACTGATCTGTGAGGTAGGGTTCGATAATTTGACCCGTTCGATCGCCGCGTGGCACTTTGTATATATGAGGTTCAACTTTCTCAACCAGTTCCATTTCTTCCAAATCTGCAACCACTGCATCTCTTGCTGCTTCCCGCGTCATTTCGTGATACCGTGTGCCCGGAAGATCAATTGATGCCTGAGGTGTCATGACATTGATGATGTCAAGATCATGGCGCTGACCCACTTCATAGTCATTAAAATCGTGAGCCGGAGTGATTTTGACGCAACCACTTCCAAACTCAGGATCAACGTAGTTATCAGCAATGACGGGAATAACGCGGTTGACCAATGGTAGGGTTACCGTCATTCCAACCAAGTGGCTATAGCGTTCATCGTCCGGATGGACTGCAACGGCTGTATCGCCAAGCATGGTTTCGGGTCGGGTTGTAGCAATTACTACAGTTTCGTTGCTGTCGGTGATGGGGTAGCGAAAGTGCCACAAATGGCCATCTTCTTCTTCTGAGTTAACCTCGAGATCGGAGATTGCCGTCAGCAGTACGGGATCCCAGTTGACCAACCTTTTCCCACGATATATTAGACCGTCTTCATAGAGTGACACGAAAACTTCTCGGACCGCGTTTGATAAGTCCTCGTCCATTGTGAACCGTTCTCGCGACCAGTCAACAGAAGCACCAAGACGCCGCAGCTGATTAGTAATTGTGCCACCAGAATCTGCTTTCCATTGCCACACTTTATCAATAAACGCATCACGTCCAAGGTCAACTCGGGAAACGCCATCAGAATTCAGCAGGCGCTCGACAACCATCTGTGTTGCAATGCCCGCGTGGTCGGTGCCAACTTGCCAGAGCGTGTTGCGTCCCTTCATTCGGTGATATCGAATCAATGCATCCATCAGAGTGTTCTGAAAAGCATGTCCCATATGCAGGCTTCCAGTAACGTTTGGTGGTGGGATCATAATGCAATAAGGTACTCCTGTATTGCTCGGCGAAAAATTACCAGACTCTTCCCACTGCTGATAAATGGTCTCCTCGATTAAGTGGGGGTCGTATACGCTATCTAACTGTTTATCCATAGATATTGGTGTAATTCGGTTGATTTGAAACTCGTGTCAGAGCGAACTTCAAATGTAATGGGTCTTGGGTTCGGATTCGAACAGTGTCTGATACTGCGTCAACCTGGCTTTCGCTTTCGCTTCATCCTGTGGGTGCGCATCGACCGGTTCAACGACCCGCTCAAACTGGTTGACAAATGACGGAACTTCATCGTGAAGCGAAATTAATACATCATTGAATTTATCGGGTGGATCCGACACTCCGATTACCACTGGGAATTTTTCCAAATCTGGGTCTCGGTCATCCGTCAGTGAAGTATGTGGAATATAGCTGTTTGGCGAAAATGTCCACAACATCTGGTTCAACATTTCACACTGGGCTTCATTCTGTACACTGACATAAACTTTGTGGCCGTTCCGATACGCAGTAGATGCCAACTGGCAAACCAATCGAGCTTTACCCAGATGCTGTGAAGTCTTGCGGTGATAGAAGGTGACAGTTGTCATGTAATTAGACAGATCTCAACCGCCCATATTCAGATGATTCAGAACGTACTGAACAAAGAGCCCAACCGGTCGCCCCGTTGAACCTTTATTTCCGCCCGAATGCCATGCAACTCCGGCGATATCGAGATGAGCCCAGCGATATTCTTCGGTAAATCTGGCAAGGAAGCATGCTGCGGTCACCGCCCCAGCATCACTGCCTCCAATATTGGCCATGTCTGCAAAGTTGCTTTTTAGTTGCGCTTGGTATTCTTCCCAAAGCGGCATGTGCCAGGCCCGGTCGTCACTCATTTCACCAGCTTTAATGATCTCTGCTGCAAGATCGTCATTATTGCTGAAAAGACCAGCGCAGTGCTTTCCAAGCGCAACCACGCAAGCACCTGTGAGCGTTGCAGCGTCAATCACAGTTTGCGGTTTATAACGCCCGATATAAGTGAGGGCATCGCAAAGAATTAATCGACCTTCGGCATCGGTGTTGAGAATTTCGATTGTCAGACCGGCCATGCTTTTGACAATGTCTCCGGGTTTATTTGCCGCGCCATCGGGGAGATTCTCACTACTGGCAACTGCACCGATTACGTTGACTGGAAGTTGTAATTGTGCGATTGCCTGCATTGCTCCAATTACTCCAGCTGCACCGCACATGTCGAACTTCATTTCATCCATCGATTTGGCTGGTTTAATCGATATGCCGCCCGCATCAAATGTCAACCCTTTACCAACCAGGGCTATTGGCGCACTTCCCGAAGGGTCGCCGGTATAGTTCATGATGATCAGCTTTGCGGGCTCCCTGCTTCCTCTGGAAACAGATAGAAGCGAGTTCATTCCAAGTTCAGCCATCTCCTCTTCTTCAAGCACTTCCACACTTAACTGGTCATAAGATTCCAGTTCTTTCGCACTATTGGCCAGGTAAGTGGGCGTACAAATATTGCCGGGTAAATTGCCCAAATCCCTTGAGAAATTGACACCTTCTGCTATTGCTTGACCCATGTTTGCTCCATTTCGCGCTTCAGCCAAGTCCGACCTTGAATCCACGGCAATCTGAACCTGCCACTGTTTCTTTGCTTTTTCGGCATCTTTTTTCAATTGGTCAAACGTATAGAGATGAAGACTGAAAATTTCAACTACGCGTCGCGCCACCCAACTCAGGCTACGTTCTGGTACCTCGATATCGCTGATAAATACCGTGGCTGTAGCGGGATTACCTGTAGTCAATTGGCTCGCAGCCCCGCTCATTGCCTTGTTGAACTGGGCCTGATTAAATTCCGTACGCGGGCCCAACTGGACAACAATCACCCGTTTTGCTTTAATTCCGTCAACCAGTGGCAACGTGACACAACTGCCGACTTTACTCTTTAGATCATTGTTTGTAATTAGAGATTCGATAGCGCCTGAGGTTTTATCATTCAATTCGCTGGCTGAAGGAGTAAAATCTTTTTTACCATAAACACCAGCAACGACATAGCCACTGGCGCAGGTGGAGGCTCGTGTGCTTCGAGTCGAAATTTTGATGGGCATCGGTATCTCCGCGCTTAATTTTGCTGAATTGGACAGTCGATTCAAGACTCAAATTTTAACAGATGAACGGAGTGTTTCGTTCCGCTCCGCTGCCTTTCAGCAATCAGGTCGATTTATGTTCTTTGCCTGATTACTTCACGTAAATTCATGCAAATATTTAACAGAAGATTGCTTTCTGAAACCGCAATTAGCTGCGGTATTGTCATGCTGATGACAGTCGGAATCTTTTCTGTCGTGAAACTTCTGGCTTTACTTCGAAGGGCGGTGCAGGGCCACCTTCCTTTCGAAGGACTGGGAATGATACTCACATTCAAGCTCACGACCTTTTTGGATGTGATTCTAACGCCCACTATTTTCATTGCAGTTTTTCTGGTGTTGATGCGCTGGAATCGGGATAACGAGATCACAATTTTCGCTACTGGCGGAATTGGACCGTTTGACTACCTCAGACCAGCGACGACAGTCGCCACCGTAGCAGCATTTGTTGTTGCATTGCTTGCCTTTTTTGTTACGCCAGCGGCTGAATTGGGATACCAGCACGAGTTGGAAAAATATCAACTTTCAACCAAAAACGCACCGTTTGAAAAGGGTCAATTTCGCTCGCTGAATGAAGGAAGAGACATACTTTATTACAGCCCGTACTTGGATCAGGTAAAGGACCCCGTAAGGTTGTTCTATTTACGAGACCGAGGGAATGAAGAATCAATCATTGTGGCTGAGAAGGGAATTTATGAATTCAATTTTACCGCTGGCGTCGAGAATATTGAGGTCAACACAGGGATACAGTACTGGTTGGATTTTGATTCACTTGTATTTCAGGAGACTAAATTTGATTCATTTGTTGATCAAATTCCCAATTTTTCATTTTCAGAAAGCAAGCTTGATGTCAGGGCCAAATCCACTGCTGAAATTATCGAATCTGATGACCCGCGAGACAAAGCGGAATTGAACTGGAGGATTTCAAAAGTATTGGCAATGGGGCTTGTGGTGATGCTTGCGTTCGCTTGGGGAACTGCCGCATCACGGTCCAAAACTGCTGTCAACTTTATTGGTGCGATTTTGGTTTATTTCGTCTATAGCAGCCTGCTCGGATTTGTAGCGGATCTGAATCGAGAGGGAGAAATCAATTCAAACTGGCTCGTAGCTTTACCACATCTTGCCATGCTTACGCTTATCTTTGTGATTCTTTTGCGCAGCAGATATAACCGGTCGTTTACTTCTGTTGTCACACC
Source organism: Gammaproteobacteria bacterium (assembly GCA_022823405.1). GTDB lineage: Bacteria > Pseudomonadota > Gammaproteobacteria > Arenicellales > JAJDZL01 > JAJDZL01. The sequence continues at coordinate 76,339 of JAJDXD010000095.1, read as the reverse complement.
TAAACGCGCTTGATATACCCTTACCGATGATTTTAGACCGACATCTGGCGCGCGAAATTAGTGGCAAGGTCTTGCTTGTGGGGCTTTGGCTGTTGCTTGTGTATCTGTTTCTGTCGATGCTAGACGAACTCGAAGGTGGAGAGCACGGAGTGGCTTCACTCGCATTGACATTGAGTTATGCAATTCCGCGAATGATTTATGAATTGTCGCCGATGATCCTCTTGATCGGCACAATCCTGGCCCTTACAATTTTGTCCCGTCAAAACGAACTTGTGGCATTTCAAGCCGGTGGCATTTCGAAATCTCGAATAATTGCTTCCATTGTGGGGTATTCCTCTGTTTTTGCACTGCTGATATTTTTCTGGGGTGAGTTGGTTGTGCCGTACACTGAGACGAAAGGTGCGCAATTCAGTTTGTCAGAAAAGACCGACTCCGTCGATTATGACAGTGGACTTTGGTATCGGTATCAGAATAACTTTTTGCTGATTGATCATATTGATCGATTTCAGAATACTGGCGAAATAAAGGTTTACGGATTTGATCAGCAGGGTGAATTTACAGGATTGGTTAATGCCGAGTCGGGAACAATTGCAGAGGACTTCAACTCGTTGACGTTGAAGTCCGTCGAGGAAATTCAGTTGAAGGATCAACAGTTGGAGAGGACATTCGCTGATTCAAAAGTGATCCCGGTAAATTTGGATAGTCTCGCAGTCGCAAAGCAACGGGTGAGTTATTCTGAATTGAACATCATTGAGTTATATGAGCGATATCAGATCCGCAAGTCGGCAGGTTTGAAAACTGAATTTGACGAACTTGAATTTTGGAATCGGTTGATCATTCCCCTTTCAATGCTCGTCATGGGAATTTTTGCAATATTGTTTACCTTTCGATTGAAGTTGCGGTTTAGTACGGGGCATTTTGTGCTCTTTGGTCTATTGTTTGGTCTGTTTTATTTTGCTGTACAGCAGTCTGTCGGCTACATTGCAATTCTCTATGGGTTGGCTCCAATACTGGGGATGGCATTGGTGTTCATGCTATTCTTGAGCTATGCATTGATGGCGCTCTATCGCTTATAAACTGATACAAATTCAATTACTTAAACACCCCAGTAGCAGCTGGTCAGTCTTCAGCCAAGCCGTCAAAATGACAGATTTTCTGTTGAGATATTCACAACAGCACAATTTGTGATTTTGACATATAGTGAAGCGTCCTACAGCAAGGGGTCAGAACAATGATATAAATAATTGATAATAAACATATAAAAATAATCATAATTTGGGATTAAAATTTATTCAAATAAAAATTGAAAAAAAAATCTTTTACGACTTTTTTCACAGACTTATTAACAGCCCCAATTGTCGCAGTTTGTTTCAATAATTTAGGCGCACCCACTACTCCCGGCAGAATGAAACACTGTCCAAAAAATTTGTTGCTCTGAATCAAGTGCTCAATAGTTTTTTAACCAGCTGACTCGCAATCGCCGTTGTACAAGAATTATTGAAAAACTGGGTAATTCGTGCGAAAAAATTACAGTAAATCTCTATTGATTCAGTTTTATTAAATCCATTGATTGAACAACGGAACCGTAAACAATTTGAAGCCTTCAGTAGATCAAAACAAAATAAGAATCGGTGCAGACATCGGTGGTACATTCACAGACATCGCCCTTAGTGTGGGCGAAATCATCTATTCTGCAAAAGTACTAACCGATCAGCAGGCACCTGAAAACGCGGTTTTGGATGGGGTGTTCAAAGTTACCCAACAAGCTGGTATCAGTCTCTCTGACCTCGACTCGATTATTCACGGTACCACCCTAGCAACCAACGCATTGATTGAAAGGCGCGGGGCAAAAACAGCATTCATAACAACTGAGGGTTTTCGAGACGTTATAGAAATGCGTACTGAGAATCGTTTTGATCAGTATGATTTAAATCTCAAAATCAGTCCCCCTTTGATCCCTCGTCAACATCGCTATCCTATCAGAGGTCGAATCGATTCGGAAGGACGGGAACTTCAGGCCTTGGACGAGTATGAAGTCGAGAAATTGGTCACAAAATTCTCAGCGTCCAATTTCGAATCTGTAGCAGTCGGCTTCATCCATTCATATCTGAATTCATCGCATGAAATGCGTGCAATGGAGATTATTCGATCTGCATTGCCCGATTTGCCAATATCGATCAGTGCTGAAGTCGCACCACAAATGCGAGAGTACCCACGATTCAGTACTGTCTGTGCAAACGCATATGTGCGTCCGAGAATTGAACGATATCTCACACGTCTGGAAAAACTGCTGAAAGAAGAAGGAGCGGTCTGTCCTGCTTATGTCATTCATTCTGCTGGTGGTTTGATTTCATTTGAAACCGCAAAAAAGTTTCCAGTTCGATTGATTGAGTCGGGCCCAGCCGGGGGTGTTAATTTTGCGGCTGAACTATCCAAGAAATTTGGCATGAGAAACGTCGTTTCGTTTGATATGGGTGGAACCACTGCAAAAATTTGCCTGATTGACGACAACGTTCCGGAAACAAGTCGGGAGTTTGAGGTGGCACGCAGTCACCGCTTCAAAAAAGGCTCAGGGATGCCAATTCTGATTCCGGTTATTGAGATGATTGAAATCGGAGCGGGTGGTGGTTCCATCTCCAGAGTAGACGACATGGGCAGGCTTCAAATTGGACCAGAATCAGCGGGTTCGAATCCCGGACCTGCCTGTTATCAGCAGGGTGGTCAAAATGCAACAGTCACCGATGCAGACGTTGTGCTCGGTAAGATTGATGCGGGTAATTTCGCGGGCGGGACAATTCAATTGTCGAAGTCTGCATCCGTTGCAGCAATTGAGTGTGATGTTGCTGGTCCTCTGGCACTTGACGTAATCACTGGAGCCTTTGGCATTAATGAAATGGTTGACGAAAATATGACCAATGCCACTCGAGTTCATGCAGTTGAAAGTGGCAAGAACATCACCGAGTACGCAATGATTGCGTTTGGAGGTGCCGCTCCACTGCATGCCGCCAGAATTTGTGAAAAACTCAACATTAAGCAATGCCTAGTACCACGCGGCGCTGGTGTTGGTTCTGCAATCGGATTTTTGCAAACACCATTCAGTTATGAATCTGTGGTCTCCAATGTAATGAGCCTTGAACAATTCGATGCTGATACTGTCAACCATTTGCTGACTGAACTGATCGAACAGGCGGAGGGATTTGTCCGTATGGGAACTCAGGCAGCGACTTCTACTGAAATTACGGCATTCATGCGTTATCAGGGACAAGGTTGGGAAATACCGGTTCTGTTGCCTCGTAGAAATTTTGATTTAAATGATTTTTCAGAAATGACGCGTCTTTTTGAAGAGAGTTACAAGAGCTATTTCGGTCGCACCATTGACGTGCTTGATGATCTGGAAATTGAAGTGGTTTCGTGGTCGGTCAGGGTTGTGACAGAGCAGCGTGCACCTGAAAAACTGAATTTCAGAGCGGGGACAGAACGGTTGTTGCAGGCTGAGCATCGCTCCGTATTTGAATCTTCATCTGACAAAATGATGGAGTGTAAAGTTTATGAGCGTGAGAGTCTGTTGGCAGGTGACAGAATTGCGGGTTTAGCTATCATCGTTGAGCGGGAAACCTCAACCTTTGTCCCGAGATCGTTTGAAGCGATCATCCAAGACGACGGCTCTATTTTGTTAATCAACAGGTTTGAGTAGGCAATGACAGCTAGCAGCGACATTCAAATGCAGGTCATGTGGTATCGGCTCATTTCGGTTGTCGAGGAGCAGGCGATGACGCTGTTACGGACAGCATTTTCCACTTCTGTACGAGAAGCCGGTGATCTGTCAGCAGGGGTTTACACAACAGATGGTCGAATGTTGGCACAAGCAGTGACGGGTACACCTGGACATGTGAATACGATGGCAGAGTCTGTACGGCATTTTCTGAACGAAATTCAACGGGATGAAATGTATGAAGGTGATTGCTACGTTACTAATGATCCATGGAAGGGCACTGGACACTTGCACGACATTACTATGGTCTCTCCCACATTCCTCAATGGAGAGATTATTGCATTTTTCGCCTGTACTGCCCATGTCGTTGACATCGGAGGCCGGGGATTTGGTGCTGATGCACGTTCTGTCTATGAAGAAGGGCTATTGATTCCAATTCTAAAATTTGTTGATCGTGGCCAAGTGAATCGGGATTTGATCAAAATGATTCGCTACGGTGTTCGGGAACCAGATAAGGTTGTCGGTGACTTTTACTCGCTAGCCGCCTGTAACGAAGTGGGACATCAACGTCTGTTGGAAATGCTAAATGAAACTGGCTACGAAAATTTGGATGAGTTGGGTGAGTTCATTTTCTCGCGTTCGCGAAACGCCACGGTAGAGCGTATCCAGTCGTTAATTCCCGAAGGCATGTGGGCTAACAGCACCATCGTAGATGGATACGATGAGCCAATCAAACTGGTGGTCGAAATTAAACGGGTCAATCGGGAAATTGTGGTCGACTTTTCAGGAACTGATTCTGTAAGTAAATGGGGTATTAATTGTCCGATTAACTACGCTAAGGCTTATGCCAGTTATGCGTTGAAATGCATAATCGCACCAGAAGTTCCGAACAATTTCGCCTCGCTTGAACCATTCAAGATTACATCGCCTGTAAACATTCTCAACGCACAAAGACCTGCACCCGTTGCATTACGGCATGTTCTAGGTCACCTTATTCCAGATTTAGTGTTTGGAGCGTTAGCGAAGGTTTTGCCGGACTTGGTTCCTGCCGAAGGCGCAGCATCGTTGTGGAATTTGCACATATCTGTTCGCCCGACTTCGAATGGCGAAATCAGGCAGCATGAGATTCTGATGTTTAATTCAGGGGGAACCGGTGCCCGTCCCAGTCTGGATGGGCTTTCAGCGACGGCATTTCCATCAGGAGTTCATACAATGCCTGTCGAGGCCACCGAGCATACCGGCCCGATTGTGGTTTGGAGAAAAGAACTGCGTCCAGACAGTGGTGGAGATGGCCGCATGCGCGGTGGGCTTGGTCAAGTCATTGAGATTGCACCTAAAGATGGTTTTGAATTTGACTTTTCAGCGATGTTTGACCGGGTTCATCACCCGGCTGCGGGTCGAAATGGCGGGTCTCCAGGTGCAGCGGGAGTTGTACAGCTTGATGACGGTACTCTGTTAAGGCAAAAAGGTTGGCAGCATGTTCCGGAAGGGAGGAGGCTGATATTAAAAGCACCTGGTGGTGGAGGTTTTGGTCCATCTTCAGAGAGAAGTGAGGAAGCCAGGCAGTTGGACCAAGCAGCAGGCTATGTGACGGCGCGAGAAGATTAAGGTCATTCTCCTTATGTACCTCTTTATTGAAGTTTCCATCTGAATCATGCGCAAACAACACTACGATGTTGTAATTGTTGGCGGAGCCGTTACCGGTAGTTCAGTCGCATACTTTCTAGCCGCAAATCCAGACTTTAACGGCTCTGTTGCTTTAGTCGAAATGGATCCGACTTTCAGCAAATCAGCGACCGCACTCAGTTCAAGTTCCATACGCCATCAATTTTCGACTGCAATCAATGTGCAGATCAGTCAATTCGGAACTCAGTTTATTCGCGAATTTGCCGAAACAATGCGAGTCAATGAAATGAAGCCAGATCTTTTCTTTCGCGAAAACGGATATTTATTTTTGGCAGAGACCGAAGAACAGGAACAAATTCTACGCGCCAACCATGAAGTTCAAGTTAGCTGTGGTGCTGATGTAGTCTTATTTGATACGAATGAACTTGCAAGTGCGTTTCCTCATCTCAATGCTGATGACATTCGATTGGCAAGTTATGGTCGCTCTGGTGAAGGTTGGTTTTCAAATACGGGCCTGATGGACGGATTTAGGCGAAAGGCCAGGCAATTGGGAGTCACTTATATTGTGGAGGAGGTTTGTGCAATCTCACGTCAATCAGACCGGATAACGGGAGTCAGTTTAAAAAGTGGTGATGTTATTGATTGTGATTTCTTGGTAAATGCATCGGGTACAAGGGGTGCCAGAGTTGCTGCCATGGCTGGTTTGAAATTGCCTGTTGAACCGCGAAAACGGACAATATTCATATTTGATTGCGCAAAATCTCCTCAAGGTTCAGCGAATGTGAACAATGGTCAATTACCGTTGATGATTGATAAGTCAGGTACATTTTGTCGGCCTGAAGGGGAAAGCTTTATGACTGGAATGGCGCCTGAGCACGACCCAGCCGTCGACCAAGATGACTTTGGGCCAAAATTTGACGAATTTGAAACCATCTGGGCCAATCTCGCAGCGCGATCTGAAAATTTTGAAGCAATCAAATTGCTGAACAGTTGGGCCGGACATTATGATTACTGCACCTTGGATCAGAACGCAGTTGTCGGTCCGCACAGCGAGGTCAAGAACTTTTTATTTGCTAATGGTTTTTCAGGCCATGGGTTACAGCAATCCCCCGCTATTGGGCGTGGTATTTCTGAAATGATAACATTCGGCGAGTATCGGACTTTGGATTTAACCCCGCTTAGCTATCTGCGAGTTGCAGAAAATAGGCCATTCATTGAAAATGTAATTATTTGATGCAATTCTTTAAGAATTGTCTTCTTTGCAGCATAAGAATGCTGGTACAACACCTGATCGTTAAACACTGACTTCAATTTGCAAACACTTGTGAATTCAGTTCAATCAATGCTGGATTCAATCGTTCAGCAGAAAATGAATTAAAGGCTCTTGTACTGAGATTATCAATGGCGCCCCGAAGACGACTCGAACGTCTGACCTGCCGCTTAGGAGGCGGCTGCTCTATCCACCTGAGCTACCGGGGCGCAGAGACAGCTTTCAGCTGCAAACAAAAATAATTATGTATGAAAGATTAAATTTAGCTGAATCAGGAGAGCGCTTAAAAACTTTTGGAAAGGAAGCATGGTATTCATCTAGGTTCCAGTTAGTGTAGGGAATCTGCTATCCATATAGAGTACAACGACTCCAACGACCACCAATATCGTACCAATAATTTTTTGCCAGGATAGTGGTTCCTTAAGTGTTAACCAAGCAATAAGAACTGTTAAGACGATGGTGCCACTCACAATGAATGGTATTGCAATGTTTGCTGGAAATGGAGGATGACCAGCGATTCCTCGAAATAGGTAAAAGTAGCCTATTTCAGCACCGCCGATGCAAAGACCTGCAAGAATTGCCCACGCGTAAGCGGGAGGGGGTAGGGCTAGTGAGCTTCCACCTCGAATGAGTAAGCCTGCAGCAAAAATACAGGATATCGAAAGGGCTGCAACTTGTAGTGCGATAGTTGCAAGAATTGTTGATGATGATTCTAGAGGAACGTGACTGGTAGACACTTTGATTAGAAGATTGTAACCAGCGTATAAAAAAGTGATAACCAGTAAAAGAACGAGTGGAGTAGACATATGCGGATTCCGAAACTAACAAAAAAATGAGATCAGTGGTAGTAGTTGAACAGCAACAGATGGACTTCAAAATGGCGGTCCATCTCGCTAGCTAAGGTCGAATGGGTCAACCATTTGACACTCAATCCCTGCTATCGTGATATTATGCAGAGTACAAAAGTGAAGCAGTGTAATCTTAAGTAGGTTACAGACTGTATCAATCACGACAATCAGAATTCATTACCGCGGAAAGAAAAATGGGACTTTTAAGTCGATTGATGGGAAAAGGTGATACCGCTCAAGCTGAGCCTGATGTCGAACAGGTAGATTATGAAGGATTCGTCATCAAACCGGCTCCGCTAAAACAAAAGGGCAATTTTGTCACTGCTGGCTACGTTCGAAAGTTGGATGAAAATGGAAACATGCGTGAACACTACTTTATACGTGCTGATACGCATACAGATTTTGACGCTGCATGTAAACATGCTGTTTTCAAGGGCCAGCAGATCATCCGTGAATCCGGCGAGAGAATTTTCGAAAAACGTTGACGGATAACGGACTAATTCTGTTCGCTTTCTGGAAAGTTACTCGGTTCTCTCAGAGTCGAAATTAAATGTTGAATTACTGATTCAGCTATTGTGTCGGAGTTTAATTCTCCGACCTGCACTAACTCAGCGAAAACGTCAGCTTCCTTTGAGTTCAATTTTCTAAATTGACGCGTGACACTTTCCCCCACCACACGTGCGACAATTTTTCTTGATCGCTCAGATACGCATTTGGTTCGGTTAGTTTGCATAACCTTCACACCATGCTTGACAATCTCTGCAACTAGTTCTTGAACTCCCTGTCGCTCGGTTGCACAAGTTTTTGAAACTTGAACTGACTTCGAGGAGTGTCGCATGGATAGGGCATGCATCAATTCACTTACTGTAATATCCGCGTGAGGGAGATCTGATTTATTGACCGCGATAATGTCAGCAATTTCTAGTAGCCCTGCCTTAATTGCCTGAATTTCGTCACCTAAACCAGGTGATTCAACAACGACCGTTGTGTCCGCCAGTTCCGCAATTTCAATTTCAGACTGACCTGCACCAACCGTTTCAACAATAATGACATCCCAGTTTGCAGCGTCGAACAGGTGGATTATGTTGAGCGCTGTAGCAGACAGACCCCCAAGATGGCCGCGAGCGGCAACCGACCGGATGAATACACCATTGTCGTCCGAGTGTTCGGCCATTCTGACACGATCACCCAGAATTGCACCACCACTGAAATGACTGCTTGGATCAATCGCAAGAATCGCTACCGATTTCCCAAGTTTTCGAAATTCTGCGATACAGGCATCGATGAGCGTAGATTTTCCAACGCCTGGAGGGCCAGTTACTCCAACGACGTGTGCGCGGCCAAGATTACATTGAATTGCACTCAGTACCGCACTGGTGCCATCAAGATTGTTTTCGACAATTGTGATTGCCTTTGCTAGCGCATTACGGTCTGAGCGAATCAGTTGGGCTAGCTTTTCTTGAGCATCCTCGGACCGTTCAACATTACTCAAAGTCATTACAAAATCGTTTGCGGTTGTCCGAATCCCAACTCCTGTCGAACATATCGAACAACCTCACCATGAGTGAGTCCGCCAACGACTGCATTGACAATCGCCTCGTAGATGTTCTTTTGTGGATTTTGCGCAGCACTTTGAAGTTGTGAAAGCGCTGAATTGAATTCTGCTTGGTTTCGGTTGGCTTTGAATTTCGCTAGACTATCAAGTTGAGATTGAATTACCGTCTCTGTTGGCCGCTTAAGAGGTTCGGCAACTGAGTCCTGTTCTTCCAACTGATATTTGTTCACTCCGACGATCGTTTGGTCACCACAGTCTACCTGGCTTTGAAATTGCATTGCAGATTCACCAATCCATCGCTGAATGAGGCCCGATTCTACCGCTTTGAACATACCGCCAGCGGCATCAATCTGCTCCATGGTTTCAACGATTTTCTCTTCCATCTGATCGGTCAGCGATTCAACATAGTAGGAACCCGCTAACGGGTCAATTACATCTGCACAACCTGCTTCTTCACGAATAATATTCTGAGTCGCAACTGCAATTCGAGCGGCTTTTTCAGTCGGGACGCTCAGAACTTCATCGTAAGCATCAGTGTGCAGAGACTGCAGTCCTGAGAAGATACCGGCGAGTGCTTGAATCGAGACGCGTGAGATGTTGTTGAGTGGTTGTTGACGGGTTAAATCAACTCCTGATGTTTGCCCATGAAACTTGAACCGCCAGGTTTTAGGATTTTTTGCACCTAACCTTTCTCTTACGATACGCTGCCAGATTCTCCGGCCGGCTCTGCATTTAGCGATTTCTTCGAAAAAACTGATTGAGATATCGAAAAAGAATGTGAATCGCTCTAGGAATATGTCTGGGTCCATACCGCGGGTTGCACAGTCTTCAGCATATTGAATTGCTGTTGCTAGCGTGAATGCCATTGCCTGGGCCGGAGTAGCACCTGCCTGCTGGGTGTGCTGACCCACAACGGATAGCGGATTCCAATTTGGAACGCGCTCTTGACAGAAGGCAATGTGATCTACCAGGACTCGTCTGGAGCCTTCCAGAGAAAGTCTGAAGAACATGTGGTTCGCAACATAATGTGAAATATAGTCGCTTTGGTTTGACGTCCCTGAAACCTGATTCCAGTCTATACCACGCCTGGTGGCAACGCCTAGCAGCAGCGCCAACAGTGTAAATGGTAATGGATCATTCATGGCTGTTGACAGTGCAGCAATGTCGACGTCTTGGAAACATCGGTCCATATCGTCAATTGTGTTGACAATCACCCCACAGGTGCCGAGCAGTTTAGGATCGACTTCGTCAGCATCGAAACCGCGATAAATTGAATTGCACGGTATCAGACTGATAGCATTGTTTCCAGCGTCTAGCAGCCTACGCAACCGTTCATTGTAATCTGACGGAATGCCGTATCCGATGAGCTGTCTTTGACTCCAGGTCCGCCCGCGGTGCATCGTGGGGTAAATGCCGCGAGTCATGGGAATCTGCCCAGGGTAGCCGAGTCTGTCCGCATAGTTCTCGTCACTCCAGTCTTCCGGCGAATATAACGGCTTGATTGGAATTCCAGACCGGTTTGAAATTTCTCGGTCTTCCGGGAGTAACTGGTTGTACTGCTGTTCCCAAAGATTTCTTGAATTCGGTGCACCAGAATCTGACAGATTTACAACTTTAGCTTTCTTCATTACTGACTACCTGAAAAGTTCGCAAAGAATGGGTCCGTGATTTAATCGCCAGATCGCGTACAAAATCCGAAATTTCGACCAGCGAACTACCCGGATGAAAGACTCGATGTACACCACACTCAATTAATGCTTGTTCATCATCGTCTGGAATTATGCCACCAACGACAATTCCTATATGATCAAGACCCGCATTATGCAGTGCACTGACTAAGTCCGGAATAAGTAGGTGGTCCGTTGCAAGTGAGCTAATGCCGATTACATCTGCATCTTCTTCAACGGCCAGACGTACGACCGTTGATACTGACTGCCAGGGAGGCGTATAGACTACTTCCATTCCGCTGTCTCGTAGTTTGGTAGCTACCAAACGGCTTCCTCGATCGTGACCATCCAGTCCGATCTTTGTGACGATTACCTTGGGCCGATAACTATCTAACAACACGATTAACCGAAGATTTGATGGCGTTGGACTAGCGAATCACAGCCCACAATAAATTCGTATGTCTTATTCGTCTATCAGTTCTTGAATAATTGCTCGGATATTGGCCGAAGCAAAGTTCCTTCCACCAAGTGCCTGGTAACGAATTTTACCGACCCGATCAACCAAAAATGTGGTTGGCAGCGGGCTAACACGCCATTCTGCATAGGCTGATAATTTTTCATCAACAACGATAGGGAATGTGAGTTTTACAGGTAAAGTTTCTAAAAAAGCTTTGATATCGGCAACTTTTTCGCCGACGTTAACAGAGACTACTTCAAAGTGACTCTGATCAAAAGTATCACGAGCATTTTGAATGGATGGAAGCTCTTCCACGCAGGGCGGACACCAAGTTGCCCAAAAATTCACCAGCAATACCTTACCCTTCAAAGAGTCCGGAAAGTCGCCAGTCTGATGTAACCACTGAACGTTGTCAAAAGAAGGTGCGGCTGTCCCGGATACCTCCTGCAAATCATCCCTGAGCGCAGCGTTCGTAGTTAGCGGAACGAGCAACAGCAAACAGAATAGAACGAAACTGCGGTGGACAAATTTCAACTTTCCAACCTCTTTATCGGTGTTAATTTTTCGAATGATGCTGAAAATTTGGACTTGCGTGTATTATGACTTTCAAAATACTGCGCTAGTTAAGTGATTTCACCCGCACCTGTGAGCAGGTTCTCGAGATTGCCGATTTGCTGTTCTCTGGTTCTGATGACCTCTGCCAGTAAGTCATTGGCGGATACAACGCCAATCAAAACACCGTCGTCAACAACCGGCAGATGACGAAAGCCGCGTTCAACGACAATTTTCATGCAGTCCTCGATTTTATCTTCTGGACCAACTGTGTACACATTTTCAGTCATGACTTCTGAAATCTGAGTGTCCTTGGAGGCTCTACCCAGCAAAATCACCCTTCTTGCATAATCTCTTTCGCTAAAAATTCCAACCAGATTTTCGTCGGCATCAACCACCGGTAGGACCCCTATATTGCGTTCAGCCAATAGATGCAGAGCGTCAAGAACCGTATTGTCTGGCGAAATTGTCCAGACCAATCCCCTCGAGCGAATTAAGGAAGATATCGTATACATGGTTCGCCTCCTAACCTATTGTGGGCTTAAAACTTTAGCCGTTGAGTGATCTGAACCAACCTGGCAGTTGAATGTCCGTGAAATGATGACTACGGATGGAGCGTGAACATTTCATTTTTACAACTCCTAAATTCGAGATAGGCAATTCAAGAATCCCGGACATTCTATTTTGCAATAGAAAGCCCAAATTAGCAAATCGCAATTTTGAAAGACCTCGAGTGGTTTGAAACCATTAGCAAATATATACATAGGCATTTGTATCTTCAACTATTGCGAGACGTCTTTTTCTATTCACGGCACATATAATATGCGTCTTTCGACGGGTGAATATTCCTGTCGAAATCCACATATTAAGTGCTTGAATTCAGAAGTAATTCATTTCAGTACGTAAGTAGTTTTCAGTAACTAAAAGAGTTAAAAAATCATCAAAGGGAATTTCTTGAAGCCATAGGTTCAAAGGTGTGAAGTGACACACAAGTCATTTGGGGTTATATGACGCAATTACGACAAAAGCTGATTGTTGCAAACTGGAAAATGAATGGTGCCTTTGATATGGCGCATTCGCTTCTGGAAGAGGTTTTAAATGGTACTCGGCAGTTCAATTCGCCATCGATTGTTATCTGCCCACCATTTGTTTATCTTCAACATGTTGCACAGCAAATTTCATCGAATTCTTTAGTATCACTTGGAGCGCAAAACTGTAGCGAACACTCAGCAGGCGCCTATACAGGTGAAGTATCATCTAATATGCTGAAAGATGTCGGTTGCGAGTACGTAATTTGTGGTCACTCAGAAAGGCGTCAGTACAACGGTGAAACAGATGAGGACGTTGCCCGGAAGGCAATTTCCATTATTGAATGTCAGTTAACTCCGATTGTCTGCGTTGGTGAGACATTGAATGAACGTCAGTCTGAAAAGACAGGTTTGGTCATTGAACGTCAGATTGATTCTATATTGGAGCATTGCGGAAAGCAGTTAGTTGACCAAATTACAATTGCTTATGAACCGATTTGGGCGATTGGCACGGGTTGTTCAGCAACACCCGAGCAAGCTCAGGAAGTTCATCATTTGATCCGCAATCGTATTGCAACACTAAGTCAAAGTGCCGCGGATGGATGCAGAGTCCTTTACGGCGGAAGTGTAACTGGGGAGAACGCTGCCGAGGTGCTGGATCAAAATGATGTTGATGGGTGCCTGGTCGGTGGCGCATCACTAAAAGCAGCACAATTTATTGAAATTTGCAAGGCGGCACAAAGATAGGTTGGGAAAATGGAACTCGTTGTCAGAATTTTGTTAGGATTGTTTTTTGTTGTTTCAGTTGCCCTTGTGGTGCTGATCTTGCTGCAAAGAGGCAAAGGATCAGATATGGGGGCTGTATTTGGTGGCGGTTCAAGTTCAGTATTTGGCAGTCGAGGGTCTGCCAATTTTTTGACCCGAATAACTGCAGTGCTGGCAACCATATTTTTTGGAATTGCTTTGGGCCTTGCTTATATTTACACCGGTGTTGGTACACCGCAAAGTGTAACTGAATCTGTAATCGAATCAGTTACAGAATCGCAGACGCCGCAGGTACCCGGGGAGACCACACAGGATGAGGTGCCAAAGGTTCCTGAGTAAGGTCAGTAGTTTATGTTAGCCGAAGTGGTGGAATTTGGTAGACACGCCGTCTTGAGGGGGCGGTGGCGCAAGCCGTGCCGGTTCAAGTCCGGCCTTCGGCACCAGACTTTTTTTACAGATTGTCCGGAATTAAATGAGTTCAATCGGAACGATGCTGAGTAACTATATTCCTGTCCTGATTTTTCTGGCGGTGGCAATCGTAATGGGTCTTGCCATGTTGTCTGCTGGAAGACTGCTGGGACCAAACCGACCCGACAAGGAAAAACTTTCTCCATATGAGTGCGGCTTTGAAGCATTTGAAGACAGCCGCATGAAGTTTGATGTTCGTTATTACCTTGTTGCTATTCTGTTCATTATTTTCGATCTGGAAATTGCATTCCTGTTTCCCTGGGCGGTTGCACTCGACGAGATTGGCATGTTCGGTTTCGTTGCAATGATGATTTTCCTGGCTGTATTAGTGGTCGGATTCATTTATGAATGGATGAAAGGTGCACTAGAGTGGGAGTAAACCATGTCGATTGAAGGCATTATGTCACAAGGTGTTGTTACAACATCGATGGACAAATTAGTGAACTGGGCGCGTACGGGAGCAATGTGGCCAATGACTTTCGGTCTCGCTTGCTGTGCTGTAGAAATGATGCATGCCGGAGCAGCGCGGTACGATCTTGACAGGTTCGGAATTATCTTTCGTCCCAGTCCCCGGCAGTCAGATGTGATGATTGTCGCAGGAACTCTGGTCAACAAAATGGCACCTGCATTACGTAAAGTTTATGATCAGATGCCAGAGCCTCGCTGGGTGATTTCAATGGGGTCGTGCGCGAATGGTGGCGGCTACTACCATTATTCCTACTCGGTTGTTCGAGGTTGCGACCGAATCGTTCCTGTCGATGTCTATGTTCCAGGCTGTCCACCAACTGCCGAAGCGCTGGTTTATGGCATTCTTCAGCTACAGCGAAAAATTCAACGCACAAATACTATAGCCAAATAATTGGCACCAATGGCGTCCCTGACCGAACTCTCCCGCGCTGTCGAAAACCTGCTGGGTGATACGGTTTTGGATTCTGTTCAATCCAGGGGCGAGATGACCATTGTTGTGGACGCAGGTTTGATCGTTGATGTATGCACCGCACTTCGCGATAACACCGACACTTGCTTCGAGCAGCTCATTGATCTTTGTGGTGTCGATTATTCAACTTACGGAGAGCAAGACCCGCCAAGAGCCTGGCAGGGTGCTCGCTACGCTGTTGTGTATCACCTGTTATCGGTTCAGCACAACCATCGCCTTCGCGTTAAAGCATTTCTCAATGACGATATGCCAATGGTCGCTTCGGTGATTGATGTTTGGCCCTGTGCCGACTGGTTTGAGCGCGAAGCATTTGATCTTTTTGGGATTGTGTTTGAAGGCCATCCAGACCTTCGAAGACTGCTAACAGACTACGGCTTTATCGGACATCCGTTCAGAAAAGATTTTCCTTTGTCCGGCTATGTTGAAATGCGTTATGACGTCGAGAAGGGACGTGTTGTTTACGAGCCGGTATCAATTGAGCCGCGGACTCTCGTTCCGCGTGTCATTCGAGAGGATAGTTTTGGTCACCGAGATCCGTAACTACACCATGAATTTTGGGCCGCAGCACCCGGCCGCCCACGGTGTGTTGCGCTTGGTCATGGAATTGGATGGAGAGGTGATTGAACGCATCGACCCGCACATCGGTTTGCTCCACAGGGCGACCGAAAAGCTTGCCGAATCCAAACCGTTCAACCAGAGCATCGGCTATATGGACCGATTGGATTACGTGTCTATGATGTGCAATGAACACGCATATGTGATGGCAATCGAAAAACTGCTCGGTGTAAGCCCACCCATTCGAGCGCAGTACATTCGGGTGATGTTCGACGAGATTACTCGCATCCTCAATCATTTGCTGTGGCTTGGTGCGCATGGTCTTGATATCGGCGCAATGACGGTTTTCCTGTACTGTTTTCGAGAACGTGAAGACTTGATGGACTGCTACGAGGCTGCGTCAGGCGCACGGATGCACGCAACCTATTACAGACCTGGCGGTGTATATCGAGACCTGCCCGACACGATGCCGCAATATGAACCATCGAAATTTCGAAGCAAAGGCAAACTGGCAGATCTCAATGCGACTCGCCAAGGCTCGTTACTGGATTTCATCTGGGCTTTCACAGAAAGGTTCCCGGGGTGTGTAGATGATTACGAAACGCTATTGACTGAAAACCGAATTTGGAAACAGCGTACTGTCGATATTGCCATCGTACCCCCTGAAACGGCACTCGCACGAGGTTTTACAGGTGCAATGCTTCGGGGTTCTGGGATCGAGTGGGACTTACGCAAGAAACAGCCTTACGAAGTTTATGACAAATTGGATTTTGATATTCCAGTTGGTACAAATGGCGATTGCTACGATCGATATCTGTGCCGGGTTGAAGAGATGCGACAGTCGAATCGAATTGTTCGTCAGTGCGTCGAATGGTTGCGTAGTAATCCGGGACCGGTTATGATCGATGACGCAAAGCTCATCGCGCCTCGTCGCGAAACAATGAAACGCGATATGGAATCGCTGATTCATCACTTCAAGCTCTTTACTGAAGGCTATTGCGTGAAAGAGGGTGAAGTTTACGCTGCAGTAGAAGCGCCGAAAGGTGAGTTTGGCATCTATCTCATTTCAGATGGAGCCAACAAACCCTATCGCCTCAAGATTCGAGCACCTGGATTTGCTCACCTGTCAGCTTTGGACGCGATGTGCCGCGGTCATATGCTTGCCGATGTAGTTGCGGTTATTGGGACACAAGACATAGTATTTGGAGAGGTAGACCGATAATGCTGTCGCAGGAAGCATTGGTTGAAATCAACAGCGAAGTTGCCAAGTATCCTGACGGTCAAGAGAGAGCCGCATTACTCGCTGCGCTACGTATTGCGCAAAATGAATGTGGCTGGATTAGTGTCGATACGATGACCTATATTGCGGGAATCCTTAGCGTTGAGCCTGCCAAGGTGGCTGAGGTTGCGACGTTTTACACCATGTACGATTTGAAACCGATTGGTCGTTACAAAATTTCACTCTGTACCAATATTTCATGTGCCTTGAGAGGTTCAGCAACAGTTGCCAATCATCTGCAGGAACGACTTGGAATAGGATTCGATGAAACAACTGAAGACGGGCGGATTACGCTCAAGGAAGTAGAGTGTCTGGCTGCTTGTGGTGGTGCACCTGCCGCGCTGATTGGCACGGATTACTATGAAAATCTCACGCCACAGCGAATTGACGAAATTCTGGAGACGTTGGACTGATGGGTTCTGAAGTACGAGTTACCCTGCCACCGCATGATCTAAAGAAGCCATGGACAATTGATGCTTATAGAAGCATTGGCGGATATGAGGCGCTCACTCGAATTCTCAAAGATAAGATTTCCCAGGAAGATGTGGTTAACGAAGTCAAGGCTTCCGGTTTAAGAGGACGGGGAGGCGCTGGATTTCCCACAGGTCTCAAGTGGAGTTTTATGCCCCGAAACGCACCCGGTCAAAAATATCTGGTGTGCAACTCCGATGAAGGCGAACCCGGCACATTCAAGGATCGGGACATTATCCGATATAACCCACATGCGCTGATTGAAGGGATGACCATCGCGGGTTACGCAATGGGCGCAACAGTCGGTTACAACTACATGCGAGGTGAATTTGTAGAGCCCTATATTCGAATCGAACAAGCAATGAAGGAAGCCCGCGAAGCGAATTTGTTGGGTTCGAACATTCTTGGCAGTGGGGTGGATTTTGAGTTGTATTCTCACCTGGGTGCTGGCGCGTATATCTGCGGTGAGGAAACAGGTTTACTGGAATCTCTCGAAGGTAAGAGTGGACAACCTAGATTTAAGCCGCCATTTCCAGCCCAGTATGGAGTATTTGGCAAGCCGACGACCATCAATAACACCGAAACCCTGGCGTCCGTTCCACGAATCATTCAAGAAGGTGCTGAATGGTTTGTCAGCCTCGGACCGGAAAATAATGCAGGTACCAAGGTATTTTCAGTGTCCGGGCATGTCAATCGTCCAGGAAATTATGAGGTGCCATTAGGCATGCCATTTCGAGAATTACTTGAGATGGCAGGCGGCATGTTAAACGGCAGCAAGCTCAAGGCAGTGATACCAGGCGGTTCGTCGGTTCCGGTTCTGCCCGCCGAATTGATCATGGAGTGCAACATGGACTACGATTCACTTCAGAATGCCGGGTCTTTGCTGGGAGCTGGCTCAGTCATTGTGATGGATGAGTCTACTTGTATGGTCCAGATGCTGGAACGGATTGCATATTTTTACTGGGAGGAATCTTGCGGTCAATGTACACCGTGTCGCGAGGGAACCGGGTGGTTGTACCGAATGTTGAATCGGATTCGACGTGGTGCTGCTCGAATGGACGAGATTGATCAGTTGGTGGATGTCGCCAATCGAATTGAAGGGCGGACAATTTGTGCGCTAGGTGATGCGGCTGCCTGGCCTGTGCAGAGTTTCATCAAGCATTTTCGGCATGAATTCGAAGCGAAAATCAAACCAGTGAGCAAAGCTGCCTGAGTGAATAGTCATGCCAGATAGCCAAATGTTCAAAATTGAGATTGACGGACGCGAGTTCGAAGCTGCGCCGGGCTCAATGCTGATCGAAATCGCCGATAAAGCTGGCATTTATATTCCTAGATTCTGCTATCACGAAAAGCTCTCTGTAGCAGCCAATTGCCGAATGTGCCTAGTCGAAGTGGAGCGTGCACCTAAACCTTTGCCGGCTTGTGCAACTCCGGTCATGGATGGAATGAAGGTCAAAACGAACTCCGAAGTGGCTGTCGGTGCCCAAAAGGATACGCTGGAATTTTTGTTGATTAATCATCCGCTGGATTGTCCAATTTGTGATCAGGGAGGTGAATGTCCGCTGCAGGATCAGGCAGTAGGATACGGTGGCCATTTGTCCCGGTATGAAGAGAAGAAACGTGTCGTAGCGGATCACGATATTGGACCTTTAATCGAAACTGAAATGACTCGGTGCATCCACTGCACTCGATGTGTTCGATTCGGAGACGAGATCGCTGGGGTTATGGAATTCGGTATCACTGGCCGAAGTGAGCACCTAAAGATTGACACATTTTTTGGTAGTACTGTAGATTCAGAAGTGTCCGGGAATGTGATTGATCTTTGTCCTGTGGGTGCGCTGACTTCGAAACCTTATCGGTTCACAGCCCGGTCTTGGGAACTGATCGATCACGAGTCCATTAGTCCGCACGACTGTGTAGGTGCCAATATCAGCATCCAGACATTACGAGGGGAGGTAAAACGAGTCCTTCCCCGAATGAATGAAGCCGTAAACGAATGCTGGATATCGGATAGAGACCGTTATAGTTATGAAGCCACGGGTGCCGAAAACCGACTCTTGCAGCCGATGGTGCGGAATGAATCTGGACTGGCACCTGCCAGCTGGGAAGACGCTCTTAACGCCGCTGCTAATGGAATTTGGTCAGTAATTGATACACACGATGCAAGTGAATTAGGTGCACTGGTATCACCGACTGCAAGTTTTGAGGAGTTATATCTGGTTCAAAAACTGATGCGGGCACTTGGTTCAGACAACGTCGATCATCGATTGCGACAAATTGATTTTTCAGGAGATGACGACGCTGGACTTTTCCCCGGGACAAGTTTACCGATCGAGCGCTTTTCCGAATGCAGCAGAATATTACTAGTCGGTTCAAATATTCGAAAGGAACAGCCATTGCTGGGTTTACGTGTTCGAAAGGCATGGCGGGATGGTGCCAAATTGGCAGCGATCAATTCGATGGATTGGTCACTGAATTTTGGTCTTGAGGCCAAAACAATTGTTGCCCCAGGCCTGGTTCCCTATGCATTGGCCCAAGTTCTGCTGCTACTTTGCGAAATGAAAAACGCGAAGGTTCCAGCCGATATCTCGGGTGACTTTCTCGATGGGGCAGACGAGTTTTCTGGACACGAAGAGTGTAGGAAAATCGCTGCAATGCTGTGTGACAATACGGGTGATGGCGTTATTGTTTTGGGACAGTCGGCCATTTCGCATCCGATGTTCAGTTGTATTGAACACTTAGCGCAGTTCATTGCCGAGATTTCAGGTGTTGCTCTTGCTATTTTGCCACCCGCGAACAGTGTAGCCGGTTGGATGGCAGGCTGTCTGCCACATCGCGGTGTCAATGGTGTCCCCGTCGAAACGCCTGGAATGAATGCCCGCCAAATGATACATAACCCGCGTGCCGCATATTTCCTTTTCAATGTTGAACCTTCGAGAGACATATCCGATGGCATGCATACGAGCCAGGCAATGGAAAATGCCAGTTTTGTAGTCAGTCTGCAGTCGTTTGATGACGTGCCCGACTACGTTGATGTTGTTTTGCCAATTGCCTCATTTACCGAAAACGCTGGAACATTCATCAATTGCGAAGGTCGTGTGCAGCACACTGTTGCAGCTGTCAAACCCATGGGGGAGTCGCGGCCCGGGTGGAAAATTCTTCGGGTGTTGGGTAATTTCTTTAATTTACCCGGTTTTGACTACGTTCAGGTCGACGATGTATTTGAAGAAGCTTTTGCCGAAGCAGAAGGCGCTAGTGAGCCCAATGGATCGAGCAGCCGTCCAGTACCTTGTATACAAAAGGAGTCAAGAGTTTCCCCTGGATACTTTGAGTTGATATCTGACCCGAAAATTTACTCTGTAGATGCGACGGTGCGTAGGGCCTCAGCTTTGCAGTCGACGGCTGATGCAAGTCCGGTCAGTGTAGGCGTTCACCCGGATGACTTGGAAGCGCTAGCCCTGGAAAATGGTACGGCGATTATTCTCCGTCACGATTTGTATTCTGTACACACACAGGTTTTTTCCGATTTGCGCGTAGCCCGTGGTTGCGTTTACTTTCCAGCCGGAAGCGATGCCGGACCATCTGCATCAATTGGCGCTGAAGTTCGCATTGAGCAAGAGTCGGGGACTGTGTGATGAATTGGCTTTGGTCAACTTATGCCAGTTTGCCTTTTGAACTGCAGGTTACGATAGAGAGCCTCATCAAGATCATTGCGATTTTGGTGCCGCTCCTTCTGTGCGTAGCGTTTATGACCTATGCTGAGCGAAAAATTATTGGCTACATTCAGGTAAGAGTTGGCCCTAACCGCGTGGGACCGAAAGGCTGGTTTCAACCTTTTGCAGATGTTTTGAAACTGCTCTTCAAGGAAATTGTCATTCCAAGCAATGCGAATCGATTTCTGTTTCTGTCTGCCCCAATTCTTTCACTGGCTCCTGCTCTGGCAGCCTGGGCGGTTGTGCCGTTTACAGATACTTTGGTATTAGCCAATCTAGATGCGGGGTTGCTATACATTCTCGCACTGACTTCACTTGGAGTTTACGGTGTAATCGTAGCCGGTTGGGCGTCCAATTCAAAGTACGCATTCCTTGGTGCCATGAGATCAGCGGCACAAATCGTGGCGTATGAGATTGCGATGGGATTTGCACTGGTTGGACTACTGATGGCTGCCGGGAGTCTCAATCTTGTTCAGATTGTGACTGCACAGACTGGAGGAATTCACCAGTGGTATTTATGGCCGCTTTTTCCATTATTCCTGGTCTATTTCATCTCAGGTGTTGCGGAGACAAACCGGGCACCCTTCGATGTGGCGGAAGGTGAATCTGAAATTGTTGCTGGTTTTCACGTTGAATACTCTGGTGTAACATTCGCAATATTTTTTATGGCAGAGTACGCCAATATGGTGCTCATCGCAACTTTGGCTGTCATTATGTTTCTGGGTGGTTGGCACGCCCCATTCGATTTCGCACCATTTACCTGGATTCCGCCGATTTTCTGGCTGCTGGGGAAAGTCGCATTGATGCTGTTTGTATTCTTGTGGCTACGCGCTACATTTCCCCGCTATCGTTACGATCAAATTATGCGGCTCGGCTGGAAAGTGTTTATCCCTGTTACACTGGTCTGGATTACCGTAATCGGTGTTTTTCGATTTCTCACTCCCTTTGGTTTCATTTTTCAGTAGCGCGCAAGGATTGAGTGATGGACTGGATAAAACGACACTTCAAAACCTTTTTGCTGCTTGAATTGTTACGCGGTTTAAGACTGACTGGCAAGCACCTGTTCAAGCGCAAGATAACCGTTCAGTATCCTGAAGAAAAAACTCCAAAGTCCCCGCGATTTCGAGGTCTGCACGCACTTCGACGTTACTCGAATGGTGAAGAGCGCTGCATTGCCTGTAAATTGTGCGAAGCAGTCTGCCCCGCACTCGCAATCACGATTGAATCGGAAGAGCGAAGCGACGGTACTCGACGAACGACTCGTTATGACATTGACATGTTCAAATGCATTTACTGCGGATTTTGCGAGGAAGCGTGTCCGGTTGATTCGATTGTTGAAACCGATATTCACGAATTCCATTTCGAGACGCGTGGTGACAACATCATGACCAAAGACATGCTGCTTGCCATTGGCGATCAGTACGAAGAACGAATCGCAGCTGCTCGAAGAGCTGATTCTGCCTTTCGGTAGAGTTAATGTCAATGACTTTCAGTTTTCTCGATTTTGCCTTCTATGCATTTGCAGCAATATTGATATTTGCGGCACTAATGGTGGTCACGGTTCGAAATCCAGTTAAAGCGGCTTTGTTTCTTGTGCTTGCATTTTTCAGCGCAGCCTGTATCTGGATTACGTTAGAGGCTGAATTTCTGGCAATCGTGCTGGTTCTGGTCTACGTCGGCGCGGTGATGGTGCTGTTTCTGTTTGTCGTCATGATGCTGGATATCAATCTGGTTCAGATGCGTGAGGGATTTGGCAAGTACCTGCCAGTCGGAGGTTTCGTTGCTTTGTTGCTGGTCGCTGAGCTGATTATCATTCTCAACGCCAAAGTGTTCAGTCCGGAGTCGATGCCGCGACCCGTCGGACAGCCAGCGGACTACAGCAACACACAGCAATTGGGTGAGATTCTTTATACGCAGTATGCCTATCCATTTGAAATTGCTGCAATCATTCTGCTGGTAGCGATTATCGCCGCGATATCACTGACGTTGCGTCGTCGTCCACAAACGCGTTACCAGAAGCCTGCAAAGCAGATTTCTGCCAGAAAGGAAGACCGGCTGCGCGTGGTTTCCATGAAATCAGAAAAGCCAGACCCTGATGCCGCAGGAGCGGGTTCAGAATGATTTCCCTGACACATTACCTGGTACTGGCAGCAGTGCTTTTTTCAATTGCTGTTGTCGGCATATTTTTAAATCGGAAAAATGTTGTCATCCTGTTGATGGCAATCGAGTTGCTGCTTTTGGCAGTTAACATCAATTTCGTTGCGTTCTCCCATTACTTGCAGGATATTGCAGGTCAGGTGTTTGTATTTTTCATCCTGACAGTTGCCGCAGCAGAAGCAGCGATCGGGCTTGCAATTCTGATCGTGCTGTTTCGAAATCGACACACGATTAACGTTGAAGACCTGAACCGTCTTAGCGGTTGAGGACTTTCCAGGGTTTGCTGCTAACGTGCTTACGATTTATACGCTGATCCCCTTCAGTTGCCTGCTCGCCGCTATTATTGCGGGACTGGGTGGACACATCATTGGTCGCACCGCGACACACCGCGTTGCGATTGCCGGTGTTGCAATCAGTTTTGCTTTATCGGTCTATGTGTTGTTTGACGTGCTACAGGGTAATTACTTCGACGGCATGCTCTACACCTGGGGAACCAGTGGATTTCTGACTTTTCAAATCGGGTTTCTGATTGACGAACTATCGGCAGGTATGGCCGTTGTCGTTACTTTTGTTTCACTGATGGTGCACATCTACACTATCGGGTACATGCACGATGATCCCGGTTACCAGCGTTTCTTCTGCTACATTGCGCTTTTCACATTTGCCATGTTGATGCTGGTTATGTCAAATAACTTCCTGCAATTATTTTTTGGCTGGGAAGGAGTCGGTGTGGTTTCCTACCTGCTGATCGGATTCTGGTTTGATCGGGATTCTGCGATTCATGCCAATATGAAAGCCTTTCTAGTCAACCGTATTGGTGATTTCGGATTTATTTTGGCGATCGCAGCAATTGTTTATGTGTTCAGTTCACTGAATTATTCGGATGTCTTCTCTCAGGCTGCTTCCGTTGAAAATATGACGGTTGAGGCGTTTGAAGGTGTCAACTGGAAATGGCTGACAATAATTTCGTTGTTACTGTTTGTTGGTGCGATGGGGAAATCTGCTCAGGTACCGCTTCACGTGTGGCTGCCTGATTCAATGGAGGGTCCGACACCTATTTCCGCACTTATCCATGCGGCAACCATGGTGACCGCAGGAATATTCATGGTTGCACGAATGTCACCACTGTTTGAATTTTCAGAAGTTGCACTGACAGTGGTGGTGACAATTGGTGCGATAACGGCACTGTTCATGGCCTTGATTGGCCTGGTGCAAAATGACATCAAGCGGATCGTTGCCTACTCAACCCTGTCACAGCTCGGTTACATGACAGTCGCACTCGGTGTTTCGGCCTATGCGGCAGGTATCTTCCATCTGACCACTCATGCATTTTTCAAAGCTTTGCTTTTTCTGGCTGCTGGTTCGGTGATCGTCGCACTACATCACCAGCAGGACATTCGGCATATGGGCGGATTGAAAAAGATCATGCCAATTACCTATTGGACGGCACTGGTTGGTTCACTGGCGCTAGCGGGTTTACCGCCATTTGCGGGATTCTTTTCCAAAGACACCATCATTGAGGCAGTACACGCCAGTCAATTGCCAGGAAGCGGCTTTGCACTATTCGCAGTCACAATTGGCGTTTTTGTCACTGCGCTTTACTCATTTAGGATGCTGTTCATTGTTTTTCATGGCAAGCCACGAATGTCTGAAGATGAACTGGCACATGCCAAGGAATCGCCTTGGGTGATTACGTTGCCGCTGGTCGTGCTGGCTGTACCGTCGGTTATTTTTGGAGCGATATTCGCCGTTCCGATGTTGTACGGGGAGTTTTACGATCAGTCGATTTTTGTATTGTCTCAACATGACACACTGGCACATGTTGGGGCAGGACTCGCAGGGCAAAGTGGCGAAATTTCTGCCTGGAAAATGGTTTTACATGGATTTATTACCCTGCCATTCTGGTTGGCGGTTGCAGGAATCTTTGTAGCTTGGTTTCTGTACATCCATCGGCCTGAGTGGCCATCGCTAATTCAATCTAGATTCAAGTTATTGTGGCAGATTCTAGATCGCAAGTATGGCTTCGATGAATTTAATGAAGCAGTAGTCGCTAGCGGTACCCGTGGACTTGGAAACATGCTCTGGAAAATCATGGATATGTATGTAATTGACGGTTTAGTTGTAAACGGTTTGGCTAATTCGGTTAGACGTATCTCTTCAAGAATTCGCGTAATCCAGAGCGGTTTTGTTTATCACTACGCCTTTACGATGATCATCGGACTGCTATTGCTGATCAGCTGGTTTTTGATCAGATAACTAATTACTTCTAATTCCATGTTTCCCTGGTTGAGTTCACTGATCTGGCTGCCGATTTTCGGTGGAGTTGCAGTGCTTGCAATTGGCAGAATTCGAAGTTCAGATTCTGTCCGTTGGGCTGCTCTGATTATTTCCGTACTCACTTTTGTATTGAGCATGATGGTTTACGGAATTTTTGACACGACCACCTCGGAATTTCAATTCAAAGAACATTTCGTGTGGGTTGACGCATTCAACGTCAATTATTCGGTCGGCATAGACGGAATTTCATTACCTTTGATTTTACTAACCACATTTCTGACAGTTCTTGTTGTGGTTGCTGGGTGGCGAGTCATTCAATACAGAATTTCGCACTACCTCGCCGCGTTTTTGCTGCTGGAAGGACTGATGATCGGTGTGTTTTCAGCATTAGACGCGGTGCTTTTCTACATTTTCTGGGAAGGCATGCTGATACCGATGTTCCTGATCATTGGAATCTGGGGCGGTGAAAATCGGGTCTATGCGACCATCAAGTTTTTCCTGTATACGTTGCTAGGTTCGCTCCTGATGCTGGTGGCATTTCTTTATCTTTACAATGTCAGTGAATCCTCATTCAGTATCGTCGACTGGCACGCGTTGCCAATTGCGCATACCGCCCAAATTTTGCTTTTCATCGCATTTTTCTCAGCTTTCGCCGTTAAGGTTCCAATGGTGCCGGTGCACACCTGGCTGCCTGATGCACATGTTGAAGCACCCACTGGTGGATCGGTCATTTTGGCAGCCGTGATGCTGAAGATGGGTGCCTATGGATTTTTGCGATTTACTTTACCGATTTTGCCAGACGCATCTCGGTCTCTAGCCGGGGTGATCATCGCACTCTCACTGATTGCGATCGTCTACATTGCGTTGGTGGCACTGGCACAAACCGACATGAAGAAGTTGATTGCGTATTCATCCATTTCTCACATGGGATTTGTTACCCTTGGATTTTTCGTTTTCAATACACACGGAATTGAAGGTGGTATCGTGCAGATGATCTCGCACGGTTTCATTTCGGGTGCTCTATTCCTATGCGTCGGTGTGCTTTATGACAGGCTCCACTCCAGGAAACTGGAAACCTATGGTGGTGTTGCACATCGTATGCCAGTGTTTGCCGCTCTGATGATGATTTTCACATTGGCGAATGTTGGATTACCAGGCACCTCAGGGTTTGTTGGAGAAGTGTTGGTGATCATAGGCGCCTTTCAGGAAAGTGCAATTTATGCAGGAATTGCAGCCTTGACATTGATATTGGGTGCAGCCTACACGCTGCGGATGTATAAACGCGTTATCTATGGAAAGATTGTAAATGAAGCAGTTTCTACGTTAACCGACCTCAATATGCAGGAGAAAATCACGCTGGGGTTGCTTGCCATCCTGGTGCTAATGCTAGGGGTATGGCCCTTTCCGCTGTTGGATATGATGCATCCTTCTGTTGAACATCTGATTTCGCAGATTTCGAATTCCAAGCTGTAGCATTGCACTTGATTTTTTGCTTCACTTCGGACTGTGACAGCGATGGATCGAAAAGGAAATCAGATCGAATTGCTGCAACTTCGATTAATATCTTGAATTTCGTTCACATGTACTGTTTGTATTATTCTGGAAAGAGTCCCGGTAGCCAGTGTGTCGCTAGTTTTGAAGGAAAAGCGAGCACAAGTGGAGCCCGTGACGATTTTGCAGTCAGTGCACCGGAACGAATCAGTGCAGATGTAATTCTACGGGCTTGACGCTCGCTTAGCCCCAACAGGTTTCCAGCTTCGCCGCGCGGCAGCGCTCCTTTCAACATCACGGCTTCCAATACAATGTCGGACTTTGGTGGTAGATCGCCTGTACGAATTTCTGTTTCTGCCCAAATCCCAATACGAGCACGCAAACGCTCAGGTTGAATTAGCAACTGCATGAACTCAACCTGATCAATGCAAGTTTCAAGAAAAAATTTTGAAAAATCAAATAGAGATTCTTCACTTAACGCACCTCGCCCGTCGAGATCGTTTCTACGTGGCAAATCGCAGTTAGCAAGCAGTGCCTTATAGACAGCATCATTTCTTGCAAGACCACGGGATACTGTCCAAACATTCCCTGTATCAAGTACCGTTCGTAACATAGCATCGGATAACAAGCGAGCGACTCGACCGTTCCCATCGGGAAAGGGATGAATCCACAGTAAGCGGTGATGCGCAGCTGCCAAAGCGAGTGACCGATCGCAAACACCGAGACTGCCATATACCGTTTCGAACCGCTGTAAAAATCGTGGAACGGCGCCTGGACTAATTGAAACATGTTGACCAACCTGAACCTGATGCATGCGCAAATTTCCAGGAACAATTTCAAATCGTTGATTTGATTCAGGCGCATTTACCCAACGAAATGCCTGGGGAAGCGATTCAAAAAAGCGTCGGTGAATTTCGCATAGTGTCTCTATGATTGGGAACTGAAACTCAGAGACGTGATTTTCTACCCAGACTTGTACTTGAATATGTGATTTAGCCTCCAATTGAAGATTACGAATTGATGGGTCGGAACTATAGTCATCATTAAGCGCTCTTTCGATATCGCGGATACGAGTATGGTGCCCTTCGATCAGATTACTGTAATAACAGTTCAACGATCGTACCAGTATTCCTAGCGAAGTCAGTACTGTTGCCGGTAATTGCTTTGAGAGGCTACTGGATTTTTTTGCCAGTTCCAGAACAAGTTCACCTAATTCTGCACGATATCTAGATCCTTGTGAAAATAGTAATGGTTCCATCATTGCAGTGCTTTCACTGAGGTCGAAATTTTGTATAGAATTCACTTCTATGACCGGTTAAATGTCCACTATATTAGGGATTAATATGTTTAATAAACAATTATATAGGAATGATCTTACAAATAATGCCAGATAGATATGTCCGTTATCATCCGGCCAGATGCTCATGAATTACGACTTTGAAAATTCCCATGAGATTATCAAGAATCGATTCATTCGGATTAGATTCGAAAACAAAATAACCAACTATACGCGCCTGTTCTGTCAGATATACGTATCATTTCCCACCAAAATTAACCTTGTGAACCAAGACAAAATATCGACACTCGGTTAAAATTCTGTGGATAGTGGAGCCATGTAAAACAGGCTGCAATTTGGTAACGATTATTTCGATTGTTAAGTAACCCACCAAAGTAGTAGGTGAAAATACACCATGAAGAAGGAAATATTACATGCTGAAGCGGATCTATCCGTTCCCAAAACTGACATTTTGAGAGCAAGAAGAGAAGGTGGATCAACCCCTGAGCTCAGGGATTGGGGTGTGAATTCAGAATATGGCGTTCTGCGTGATGTTCTTTTAGGTTCACCAGAGTGCTTTCGCTGGATGGGTGAAGAGAATCTTGAGTACAGCTCGATCTGCCGCGCCTCGGACCGCGATGGCCTGGCATTCGATCGAGATGTTGCGATTCGTCAGCATGAAGAATTAGTCGATGCTTATCAGACTGCCGGAGTCGCTGTGCACACTCTGCAACCTGATGAAGACACTCCGTATCAAGTTTATTCGCGTGATTCAAATTTCATGACTCCATTTGGAGCGGTAGTTTGTCAGTTGGCGAATCCCAGGCGGCGGGGCGAGTATGCCGCAGTACTTCGTTTTTACCTTTCAAACGGAATTCCAATTTACGATTTGGTGAGTGCAGGAAACTTTGAAGGGGGCGATTTCAACATCATTGAGCCAGGCGCAGTAATGATCGGATACACAGATCACCGCTCTGAAGAGCGTTCAGCCAAACAGGTTGGCGGTTGGATGGAGAAAGAAGGCTGGGAAGTGAAATATGCACCCATTGATGAATTCTATGTGCACATTGACCTGATGGTTTGTATGCTAGCTGAAAAGTGTGCTGCTGTGTGCCTGGACACAACACCCGATGATGTACTGAAGTGGCTTAAGTCAAAAAACATCGAGATGATTCCTGTCAGCTTTCGCGATACGATGAATCTGGCTTGTAATGTGGTTGCGTTGGGTAATGATCGCGTGGTCTCAACAGCAGCGGCCCAAAATCTAAATGGTAAACTGCGAGCGATGGGATTTGAAGTCTTCGACCCCGTTATGACAATGTTTACTGACGCGGGTGGTGGCGTTCACTGTATGGCACAGCCACTCAAACGGGATCGGGTTTAATCAGATATTCTGATACAGGAGAATGTTTTTGAATCCTGATCAGTGTAATTGTAGCGACTTCTTCCTACCACTACTGCGACTAGAGTCAGCACGAATCTTGCGAATGGCAAATTTCAACGCAGCTAGCAAATTTCCAGCATTAGATCGACTTCTTAGCAGGTAGTGCAATCGACCTCCCTGCGTTTGCGGGCCTAGGAAGGGTTTTTTGACCTTCGTAGATTTCTGCCAGCTTTTTCTGGACTTGGCTGGCAAAAGGTTGAATGCCCCGAGCATTGAGACTGAAACCCAACCCCATCACTTCGTTGGTTGCGGAAACGAAACCCTGTTGCGCGTGTCGTAGAGTGTGGAAAAGATGAAAACGTTTCTCGTCAAATCCCAGCAGTTGTGACTCAACGATTAACTCATCATCCAGTCGTACTTCACGAATATAGTTCACATGGGTTTCAACGATGGCATACTCCATGCCATCTCTTTGTTCTAGTTTGCGGCCGTCATTTGCCAGTTCCCAGAACTTGTACGAACCCCAGTCGCAGACTGCCACGTAAAATGCGAGATTCATATGATCAAATTCATCGACCCACTCCGCGCGCACCCGATCTTCATGCAATAATAATGGCTCACTGAAATTCACTGATCACTCCCGTATCCATCAAAATGGCATTCGCTGTTGATCGCGAACAATTTTTTCGATTCGAAGTCCGAGTGCCAACAAAAACAATTCACTTCCAGCACGAGTCATGAACTGCAATCCTACTGGCATTCCAAAACTATCCAATCCGACAGGAATAGTTATGGCACAAAGATCAAGAAAACTTCCCACAGTGGTATTTTGCAAAGTAAGCAGGTTTTTCTTCATGTAATTTTCTGGTGACGAAACTTCGCTCATCAGGGGTGGGGAGATTGGAACTGTTGGACTCGCGATGATGTCTATGGTGTGAAAAATCTCCTTCACCTCCTTTCTGGAACTTTTGATTTCACGTATTCGGCGCAGATATTCAACCGCTGAAATGTCCCCACCCATTTTTATCCTTTGCCGGATTACAGGGTCAAGCGCATCAAACCACTCTGGTAGCTCTGAATTTAGAAATTCAATGAGCTCTACTGAGACTGGCCCACCTAGATTTCGCATATCGACAGCACGCTTAGCCTGTGGGAATTCAAAGGGTACGAGTTGACAGTTGTCGTTCTCGAGTTCTCGTAGTGCGTTCAGGCAGATTTCTGAAATTTCTGGTTCCGATTCGCTCCACATCAGACCATCATCAACTCCAATGCGAAATCTGATGTGTTGGTCCCGTTCATTTTGTTCTACTATCTGGGCATACACATTTTCGTAGGCTTCCAAATGTGAGATGGCGTGGAAGACCAATTGTGCATCTGCAACGGTTCGCGTTGAAAATCCGGCAGTATCCAAAGTAGGGCTCAACGGCACGATACCCTCTGTTGACCAGTGTCCGAGCGATGTCTTCAGTCCAACATTCCCGGTGAAACTTGCAGGTACTCGGACTGAACCTGCCGTATCTGTACCAAGTGCAACCCATGCCGATCCTTCCCAAAGACTGATGCCAGACCCAGAGCTGGAGCCACCAGGCACGCGATGATTTTCTGAGTCCCAGGGATTTTTTGGAGTGCCCCAGTGATTATTGACACCAAGTCCTCCATATGCAAACTCAACCGTGTGCGTTTTGCCGATGAACACAGCATTCTGTGCAGCGAAGCTTCTTACAAATGGACCGCTGCGCTGCCATTTAGCTGGCAGTTCATTGCTGCTGCCCACGAATATTGGATAGCCCTCCAAACCATATATGTCTTTCACTGAAACAGGGATGCCATGCAATGCTCGATAAGGCACACCACTGGCAAGCAGTTGGTCCGAATACCGAGCCATTTCAAGTGCTTTTTCAGGCTGCAAACACTTGTATGCCTTGAGTGTGGCTCCGTAGGTTTCGTGGTTGCCAATCGCGCAGCGCGCCAACTCTTCACTGGTCAGTTGACCGCTTGAGAGTTGCTCTGAAAGAAACGCTATATCGCATTCAAATCGATTTCTTAAATCCATAAATCATCCCGAACGGTTGCGAGGAGTTTGTTACTGCCGATCAAACAGCATTGACCGGTCAATTGACAATTCTATCCCCAGAGATTGGGGTTAGGTGGCTGCAAAATGCCACCCTCAAAGCGGATCGAATTCTGACGGTCCTCAGCCAGCCATACCGGCGAATCCAGATCGACATAAGCAGCACGGTGAGTGAGCAGCATGGCTGGAGCCAGGCCCAAAGATGTCGCCATCATGCTCCCTACCATAACCTTTTTGCCTTCGGCCAATACTCTGTCAGCGAGAATTAAGGCTTCAGTAAGCCCACCAGTTTTGTCCAACTTGATATTGAAAATTTCATAGCGGCTGGTCAGTTTTTGCAAATCATTGACATTATGAAACGACTCATCTGCGCAAAGTGGTATTTCACTTTCAATACCATCTAATGCTGCGTCAACTTCAGATGGAAGTGGTTGTTCAATCATTTCAACTTCTAATTGTTTAAGGGCCGGTACAACGCGTTCCAATACGTTTGTGTCCCATGCTTCGTTTGCATCCAGGATGATTCTGGCATCTGGACGGGCATCTCGGACTGCTGCAACTGATTCGACGACTTGGTCCTTCCCTAGTTTGACTTTGAGCAATGGAAAATCAACGGCATCCTGGGCGTTTTTTGCCAATTGTTCAGGAGGTTCAAGGCTCAATGAATAGGCCCCAGTCACTGGAACCGGCTTCGACAAACCAGCCATTTTCCAAGCTGATGTGGCGTTTCTCTTTGCTTCAAAATCCCATAGCGCACAGTCAAGTGCATTGCGTGCGGCATTTGGTGGGTACTGTTGTCTGAGGAGATCGCGCGTTAATTCACTGCCGTGTCTGGATGCAATGTTCTGAATTATCTCAAGCGTTTCTTCAACTCCCTGGTTATATCTGGGGTAGGGCACTGCTTCGCCGACCCCGCGGGTTGAACCATCACTAATTTCAACTACGACAACATTAACACTGGTTTTTGATCCTCTAGATATCGAAAACGATCCTTTTAAAGGCCAGGATTCTGAATGTGCAGAAATGATCAATGAAGTGCGAGCCAGAATGTGTGTGAAAAATCAGAAACGATTCGGCTAGTCCAACTGATCAACAATAGACTTGCCACCCGTAAGGAACGGGTCTTCACACGGCAGTTGAAATCTGTCTTCCATCGATTTCAATAATGATTCCCGTTCGGAATTCTGAACGTACTTGGTGTTGACAGACATGCCTACAAATTTGACATTCGGCTGTACGATACTGGCGGCCTCAAGATTCATCACCATTGCTTCGGCAATGTCTGGTATCGGACGGTCAGGTAGTCCGCGCATATTGGTACGTGTTGGTTCATGACACAGCACAAGTGCATCTGGCTGTGCACCATGTAAAAGTCCGAGACTGACGCCAGCAAAAGACGGATGATGCAGCGAACCCTGTCCCTCAATGACATCCCAATGTTCGCTGTCCGCAGCCGGACAAAGCTTTTCGACCGAGCCGGAAATGAAGTCAGCAATAACAGCATCAACTGGTACACCAGAACCTTCAATAAAGATACCGGTTTGTCCCGTGGCTCGAAAATCAGCATCCATTCCGCGTTGTTGCATTTCTTTTGTCAGAGCAAGCGCGGTATACATCTTCCCGACTGAACAGTCGGTGCCAACGGTCAGCAGTCTGTGCCCCCCGCGAGGCTCGCCAGTTGCAATGTGATCAATTCCTACAGGTTTTCTTATTTCTATCAATTGGCCGGAACTTGCTTGCGCAGCTTCCGCAATCTCAGGAATAGAGTCGAGTGGTGTATGCAGACCATTAGCTATCGACAGTCCCTTCCGCAAAGCTTTCACCAGTGGCTTTATCCAGGAATCAGGTATCACACCGCCCCGGTTAGCAACGCCTATCACGATGGTGCGCACGCCGCACTGCTGGGCTTCTTCCATGCTGAGGTCCGGGAGCTTCATATCTGCTGCGCAACCAGGCAGCCTGAACTGTCCAACGCAATCATCGGGACACCAGTCAACGACTCCAAATGAAGTTTTGGCCGCGAGTTCATCGTGAGCATCGCCAACAAATATCAAGTACGGTTTTTCAAGTTTCATGAGGGGGCTTCAAATTTATGACAGTAAGTTTAGGCTTACGATTTTATGATTTGGTTTCTGTGCGTGCTCTTTACAATTTGAATCGTCATCTACCAATTGAATTATGAGAATTTTGAATTGAGCCAAAACGACGTTAAATTTCTCAAATACCAAATGTATCTTAGATCAATTTTACCTTTTTCATTATCAGACTAGCAGACTGCAAATCAATTTCAGAAAATTTGATTTTCACTAGATTGAAATGGTGGCGTCTGATGCTGACTAAATCAGTTGGAGAAAGCATTCCCCAAAGCAACTATCTAAGAATTTCCTATGTACAATCAGCCCAACAGCACTGTGAAATATGCAATGCAATAGATTTTAGGAATCGAAAAGTTACCCCGAGCGGTTTGCCGCACCGGAATGCCATCAGTTTTTGTCGTGCCACCGTAGCCCGATACTTGGTTCAGTGGCGATTCATCCCGGCACCTCACAAGGCGCTTGCCGAGTGGTATCGACTAGTGGCACGATATCCTTGACGGAATTCTGAAACTCCATTTCCGACAAATTGAATTTTTCAAGTACGCCGCACACTCTCGGTGACACGCCATCCAAAATTAAGCATTGCTGATTGCTCAACCTGTCATCCAGCATTTCGGAAAGCAGGATAACTTGCCCGTTAACCCAAGCCGCCAGAATATCTTCGTGAGTTGCCGTCAAAACAGAGTCGTATGGGTCGCCTTCTTTGTGCTGTACAAGAATCAAGTCAGCTGGCAAACCGGATTTAATTTTGCCGAACCGATCCTCTAAACCCAATGCGTAGGCGCCATTGATAGTTGACATTTGCCACAGCATCTCGCTTGAA
The DNA here is from genome assembly GCA_022823405.1 of Gammaproteobacteria bacterium. Classification (GTDB taxonomy): domain Bacteria; phylum Pseudomonadota; class Gammaproteobacteria; order Arenicellales; family JAJDZL01; genus JAJDZL01. Next base: position 41,861 of record JAJDXD010000095.1, on the reverse strand, counting down.
ATCTCTATTCCGGCTTCTATCGCTGCGTGTTTGGCACATTTCACTTCTTCGCGCATATTGAAAGATCCGCTCGGTGACCAATCCGTCGACAGGGCGATTTTCACGCCTTGCTCCAAGGCGCTAGCAATATCAATGGTTTCCCCGTACAAAGCGAGATTGGAGCGCGGCGACCATACCAAGGTCACATCGTAATTCTGCATCAATACATAGTCGCTGACATCAGTCGCGATTCCATGAATCAAAGAGTAGCGTCTGTCACGAAGCTGCACGTGCTGCAAGTACCGGGTGACTTCCGCCCGCGCGGTACAACTCGAATATCGGCCTTCGCCTACGTGAGGAATGTAAGCCATGAAGTTTAAGTTGCTGTCTATACGCAACGGCAGATTTTTGGGAGTCCCGGTTGAACATTCCTCTTTGAGCTCCTCAACGGCGCGAAATGAAAATGGAAATGTTGCCGATTCTACTTCGGCATCGTACAACTCTGAATCGCCTAGTCTTTTGTGGAGATTGACATTGCGAATGACACCCGGTACGCCACCTGATCCCGCAATGGTGGTTGCCCCTCCTATGAGATGGCGCAGTTCCATGGAGACTAGGGCAGCAGACTGCTTTGAATCATTGGGCTGGAATTCGTATCGTTTGGGAATCGGAAGACTGGCTTTGTCATTCACGCCGAGGCGCCATTCGTCCCGGTGTAAATAGTTCGGATTCAGATTCTTGTCCGGAAAAGCATAACTGTAGGCTGGGTGTTCATGGGCGTTGACGAATCCCGGTGAGAGCACAGCATTTCCGCGACAGTCGAGAACAGCTGAATCAGGATAGTCGGCTTGTAACTCGTCAAACTTCGCCACTGCACCAATACTGCCGTTAAATCGGATATGGATACCATAGTCCTCCATCTTTCCTTCGGGTAGCAGTATGTCGGCGCCAACGACCAATCCAAAAGGCTTGTCATCGTCGCTCATTGGCTTGAACATGCAAGTTTGTGCTGACGAAGCGAATGCACTTGCCACAACGCCGAGCATGAGTATAGCACCCGCTGTCAGAGCCAGTGCTGTAGGTATACGAATTGATTGGTACGACTGATCCATGAGTTCATCTAATTCAATAGTGAGAAAACTTGTGAGTTTAGTAAGTTAACATGTCTTGTTATAGTGAATCAAATCGCCAATTTGATCGCAATTGCAACTTGAAAAATCTGTGGTGAAGTTCAATGTCGCTGAATTGCAGCCGATCGGCAGTAAGGTAAATGGCATACCATCATTCACCAACAAGCGAGAACTATCCCGTCTATTGAGACTCCAGTTCAATAACCGGACTGTATTCCCTGTCAAAATACGAAATCTGGTTCAGTTGTGGTCGATGCCTATTTTACATTCTGCAATTAAGTATCTTCAGAAGGTAAGACCTCAACTGCTCTGTCGGGTTCATGCGCTCGTACTTCGCGTGACAAACGCGGTAGTTGTTCAACATACCCCTAAACATACTTAAGACGACTCGGAACGGGTAAAGGCTCGATGGCGGCCTTCTACCAGGGTCGCACTAGGCACTCCGTCAGCGCACACCCATGGAATACCTTAATCAGCACAATCTACCTGCACCGGCTGCCTGATTCGTCTCATAAGTACTGATGAATGAGGACAACAACTTGACTATTGAATTGTATTTCGTTAAAATTAAATTCGCGTCTGGGATGAGTCGCCAAGCGTCTCGTCTTAGGGCTTAAAGCCCTAAAAGCCCAGTCGCTTTTTTTTGTCTGAAAAGAAGGCTTGATGTATCTTTGTTACGTTGATGAATCTGGGACGCCCGATATTCCGGGTAACACTTCTCATTTCATTCTTGCCGGGATTTCGATACCGATCTGGCACTGGAAGAGCGCGGACTATGAAATCACAGCCATTAAACGGCGTTACGGGCTTGATGAAGTAGAGATACACACGGCGTGGTTACTAAGAAAGTACTTGGAGCAAACTCGCATTAACAACTTCAATAAACTCAGCCGCGAAAAACGGTTGTCAGAAGTTCACAGGTATCGAAATAGAGAGCTCCTCCGGCTTCAAAAATCAAACAACGTTCGAGCTTATGGACAAGTCAAGAAAAACTACAGAAAGACTCAAGCGTACATCCACCTGACGTTAGAAGAGCGTCGAAATTTTGTTGCACAGGTTGCCGACTGTGTCTCAAATTGGGGTTTTGCTCGATTATTCGCAGAATGCGTAGACAAGTTGCATTTTGACCCTCAACGCGCACAATCTCCGGTAGATGAACAGGCATTCGAACAGGTGATATCCAGATTCGAACAATACCTTCAGAACACGAGCGATTCAAATGGTCAGAGAAATTACGGACTTGTCGTTCATGACAATAACGAAACCGTCAAAAGAAAACATACGCAACTTATGAGAGAATTTCTCCGGAAAGGTACACTCTGGACAAGGATTGAGAGAATCAACGAAACTCCGTTGTTCGTCGACAGTCAACTGACTAGCATGGTACAAATCGCTGACCTTTGCAGCTACTCGCTGAGACGATATCTAGAGAATGGAGAAACCATGTTGTTTAACAAGATATATGCTCGCGCAGACCGAATTCGCGGAACAACGGTAGGAATTCGCCATTTCACGGATGCGGGATGCGAATGTTTAATATGTAAGGGACACAGGACAGACTAGCTCGTCGACCTTGAATAAATCGTTCTTGTGCTGAATTTCGATGTCATGAAATCCATATTGTTTCTGGTGTAGCTTCACAGCACATTCATGCCAACCCTTACGATACCCTTGAGATGAATGTGTCCCAGCCATCCATCGGATTTCAGATGACCGATGACCGTCTCAATCGCCTAGTCCTGTTTCAGACACTTGCTGATACGAACCGAAACTGGGAATCCTAGCGGCCCAGACATCTGATTCACGCCAACGTCGATCATGTTCCCTTTCCGATTCGCCTTAATCATGTTCAGAGGCATGTTGTTCAATTGGGAGGATCGTCAATTTTCCAACACCGAACTGTAGATTCAACAATCAGACAAGCTGGACAATAAGTAACACCAAATTGTCGAAACTGACGCTGTTTAATTGTTGACTATCAACCACAATGACAGTTCTACGATTTGGTACCAACTACACGGATTGAAATTGGCTGTTTGTACGAGGTGATCTCCCCAAGCATCAGTTGCATTGACTACGACGGAAGTCTAATTTGATTTGGTATTGGATTTTTCCTTCTGCATTTTGCTTTACCCACTGAAAAACAACTCAGAAATTTAACGGATTCGCTAAAGCTGTCAACTATTCGCTAGTTGATGAATTTGTCGGTTAAACGAAGAGCGTTGCAAATCAAACGCTTTTTGCGATTTATAATTATTTGCGAAGCGAATTTTGAAATTCTGACCCATGATGACAGGTCGAGATGATGTCATGAAATGATTGTTTATCTCGATCGAATCAACAAATAATTTGCCAGAAAATGATGCTGAATTCCACGTCATTCCTCAGAGAGCAGTTCGAATGAATCTATTCCCTAGAAGCGTCACCTATTCGAGATTTAGGAAGGAGCGGAATATCTAACGCTTAGGCGAAGTTTTGTTCAACTTGACATCACACCGCATAACCTTTATTTTCCTGTTTTTATCACAGTCAATTACCTGATCCGAGCAGCTCTATGTCTGAAACCACTCTACCGACGATGACCAATATTGACGGCAATATTATGCCGACCAGCGAAGCCTCGATTCCGGTATTGGATAGAGGGTTTCTGTATGGTGATTCAGTCTATGAAGTTTTTCGAACCTACCGCGGTATTCCATTGTTTATGGAAGCGCATTTCGACCGGTTGGAAAACTCTGCACAGCTCGTACAGATGACGATATCCCAGTCTCGCGAAGAATTGACTCAGGAAATCAAGCGGACTGTACGAGCTACCGGTGCGTCTGCCGAAGACAACGTATACGTACGATACCAGATTACGCGAGGAGAAGGACCGATTGACCTTCATCCACCAAAGGAATTACAGACTCGATATGTCATTATTGTCAAATCAGTTCCAATATGGAATCCGAAACATTATTCCATTGGAATGACAATGGCCATTCCACAGGTCAAACGCAATCCTGTCAATGCGCTTGACCCAAACATCAAGGGCGGAAATTACCTCAATAATGTCATCGCGATCATGCAAGCTCGACAGAGAGGCGCAGATGAGAGCTTGATACTGAATTCTGAAGGATATGTGACGGAAGCATCGAACAGCAACGTATGGTTTGTTATCAATGATGAAATCGTGACACCAGGAACCGGAAACTTACGCGGCTTGACCAAAGCAGCAGTTTTGGATGGTTGTGCCGAACAGGGAGTCAATGCATATGAACGTTCAGTTCATGTTGACGAACTCGAGAGTGCCACTGAATGCTTTGTAACCAGTGCAACCCGTGAAGTGATGCCGGTTTACTGTTTGGAACTGGATGATGGAAAAATTGTTGATTTTCCGAGAGGTGGAGGAGATCAAACCCGAAAAATTCAACGGATCTATCGAGATGCTATAGAGAGTTATCTTGATACCCATGCGTCAAATAGTTTCTTCATTGATTGAAGAAAGGCAATACTCTCCAATCGCACTAAAAATGAACATCGAAAACAAAATTCATATCGGCTTACTCTATGGCGGTAAGTCCTGTGAGCACGAAGTTTCCATTACTTCTGCCCGTTGCATCTGTGAAGCCCTTGATTCCAGGAAGTACGAAATCACCATGATCGGAATTGCTAAAACGGGAGAGTGGCTGCTAGCCGACGAAAGTGCACCTGCGCTAAAAACCAAAGAAGTAAACCCGGCAGGGAAAACAGGGGTCAGCCTCGACTACACCACCACCGGCCAGATCGTAATGCGCGACTCTGCTGAGAACGTTACTCCGTCGCTGTCAAATATTGATGTCATCTTCCCAGTGTTACATGGACCGTTTGGAGAAGACGGTACCGTGCAGGGATTAATGGAAATTGCCGGGATTGCCTATGTCGGATCTGGTGTGACCGGGTCTGCAGTTGGTATGGATAAGGCAGTCGCAAAAGCCGTTTTTGCATCGACAAATATTCCTCAGACCGACTATCGGGTTTATCGGAAGTCTAGATGGGAATCGAGCAGAACGGCAGTTGTTGACGAAATTGAATCAAATCTGAATTATCCAATGTTTGTCAAACCGGCAAATCTGGGATCCAGTGTTGGAATTTCGAAAGTCAAAACTCGGGATGAGCTTAAATGGGCGATGGACCACGCTGCTGAGTTCGATGTCAAATTGATTGTTGAGCAGGGTTTGGAACATTGTCATGAAGTCGAAGTGTCAATTCTTGGAAATGATGATCCTCAGGCATCTGTTGTCGGCGAAATTGTCCCAGGTGGTGAGTTTTATGACTACGAGGACAAGTACATTAATGGCGTTTCAACTTCAATCATTCCCGCAGAACTTCCAGAAGAGGTGACCAGAAAAATTCAGGCCTATGCTATTGAGGCATTTTTGGCAATTGATGCTGCCGGGTTGGCGCGTGTGGATTTTTTCGTTGATCGAGACAGCTTTGATATCTATATCAGCGAAATCAATACAATGCCCGGGTTTACTCCGATCAGCATGTATCCAAAACTGTGGGAAGCGAGTGGAATTGGATACGCCGAGTTGCTTGATCGGTTGATTGAGCTGGCACTGGAGCGTCGGGGTAAACTGGATCAGGTTAAATTTGTCTTGTAAGTCCTATAGTAGATGTGTCGCAGACCGGACATGATGTGAGATTCAGGTATGAGTGAGCGATTTGACTACGTGATTGTAGGGGCTGGATCGGCAGGCTGTGTACTGGCGAATCGACTGACTGAAGACCCTCAGATCACAGTCTTGCTGATCGAAACAGGTCCGAAGGATAACAGTTGGGAATTGCAGATGCCGGCTGCATTCTCTCGACCCCTCAATAGTGAAAGGTTTAATTGGGCATACAAAACATTGCACGAACCTTACGCTGATAACCGTAGATTAGACTGTCCTCGGGGTAAAGTGTTAGGAGGGTCGTCTTCGATTAATGGCATGTGCTATGTTCGGGGAAATGCACTGGACTATGATCGCTGGGCGGAGGAAACCGGCGACCCCGAGTGGTCATACGCCCACTGCCTTCCTTATTTCATCAAATCTGAAACCAGAAAAGCAGGTGGCGATGCTTATCATGGTGACAGTGGGCCGCTGGTGGTAACCACACCTGCAGCTGACAACCCCCTGTTCAAAGCATTTATTGAAGCGGGTGTGCAGGCGGGCTATGGAGCAACAACTGACCAGAATGGCTATCGCCAGGAAGGTTTTGGAACCATGGATATGACGGTCAATGAAGGGGTTCGATGGAGCACGGCAAACGCATATCTGAAGCCAGCGATGTCACGAAGTAACTTACATGTCCAACATCGTACATTCGCAACGCGCGTAGTATTTGATAAAAACCGAGCAGTCGGTGTAGAAATATTTCAACAAAATAAAGTCAGAACTGTCCGTTGTGAACGGGAAGTGATTTTGTGTGGCGGTGTAGTTAACTCAGTGCAACTGCTCCATCTGTCGGGTGTGGGACCCGCTGAGGATCTGGAAAAAATCAACGTGCCAATTGTTGTTAATCTGCCAGGAGTCGGTCAGAATCTTCAGGATCATCTCGAAGTCTATGTTCAGCACGCCTGTAAGGAGCCGATATCACTGTATCCAGCCCTTAAAATTCACAAACAGGCGATGGTGCTTTTCCAGTGGTTGTTTACAAAGAAAGGCTGGGGTACTTCCAATCACTTCGAAGCCGGTGGCTTTATTCGCACACAATCGGGTGTTGATCACCCAGACATACAATTTCACTTTTTGCCAGTTGCTGCAAATTACGATGGACGGGCTCCGGCAAAAGGGCATGGATTTCAGGCTCACATGGGTCCCATGCGACCCACCAGCCGGGGTTATGTGAAGACAGTTTCCGCTGATCCGAAAGCGAAACCTGAAATTCTATTTAACTATCTTCAAACGGATCAGGACCAGCGAGAGTTCCGTGATGGACTAAAGCTGACTCGGGAAATTTTTGCGCAAAAGGCACTTGATCCCTACCGCGGGGAAGAACTTGCACCCGGCCCATCAGTTCAGTCAGACAGCGAAATTGACGCATTTATTCGTGCGAAGTGTGAAAGTGCTTATCACCCTTCCTGCACCTGCAAAATGGGTGTTGACAGTATGGCTGTCGTTGATTCTTCCGGCCGCGTTCATGGCACCGAACAATTGCGCGTAGTCGACGCATCAATCATGCCTAGCATAATTAGCGGTAACCTTAACGCCACAGTCATTATGATGGCAGAAAAACTGGCTGACCAAATTCGTGGTAATAAACCTTTGCCACCGTCAGACGCACCGGTTTTCCGTGCCGTCGAATGGCGCACCAATCAGCGTGAATCAATACCCGAGCGAGCTCTTGCGTGATCGATAAAACCGTTCGCGAACTGAACTGTTTGGTTGAAGCACGTGAAATCAACATCGCAGAACTTGCGGAACAGTACATCGCTGAGATTCATCAGCACAATGGTTACTATCAAGCGATAACCACTTTTTCCGAGACCAGTTTCAGACTGCTTGCTGAAACTGCAGATCAGATGCTTCAGTCTGGTGAAGCACGGGGGCCATTGCATGGAATTCCCATTTTGATCGACGACCTGATAGATGTCGCAAATATGAGAACCAGTTATGGGTGTGAAGCTTATTTTGATCACGTGCCGGATGTCGAATCGATTGTCGTTCGACGATTGAGAGATGCTGGAGCTCTATTTCCAGGTAAGGCCAGCACATCCGAGTTGGGCTTGATACTGGAAGAAGAGGCGGACCGGTTTATATGCCGATCTCCGTGGGGTGATGGCTTTGTCAGTGGTGGCGGTACATCTGGCGCGATGGTTGGCACTCTCAAAAATTTCGCTGCTGCTGCGATTGCGATGGATGTGGGTGGCAATGTTTTGTTACCTGCGGCATTTAACGGAATGTTTACGCTGGTCCCAAGCTATGGTCGAATTGCCCATACGCCCATCTACTCGCGCGGGTTGATGTTCGCGAGTGTTGCATTGATTACACAGGATGTCGCTGACACAGCATTCTTGATGAATATTGTCGCAGGGCACTCCGAGGTGGATCCTTTAAGTGCCAGAATGCCTGTCGTAGACTACCTGGCCGCAATTGAGCGTCCGAATCGAGGTTTGTCAGTTGCGCTTACGAATGCCTTGTGGAATGCTCCATGTGATGATGATCATCGAAGTGCGATTAGCAGAATCGAAAAATTATTGAAATCGGCTGATTGCAACGTGGTGTACAAACGACCACCAATCAGGGAGTCAATTGATGCGTGGAAAACGATTCAGTGTGCCAATCTGCATGCGAGTCATTGCAATCAACAGCAGCAGAATTCGGACGGGTTTGGACCGGTCACATCGGAATGGATTGATCAGGGTGCACACACATCCGCTCAGGAGTACATCGAGGCTCAAAAGCGGATCTACGGACTTAGGTTGCTTCTGCGGGAATTTTTCATATCCTACGATGTATTGATAGTATCGGCTACCGGTTGTGTACCATTCAAGTACGGTGCTGTTCCATCAAATTTGCAGGAGGGAGACAATTCAGCAGGTTGGCAAGATTATGCTTCAATGTGCAACATCGCCGCAGTCAGTGGATTTCCAACTGCAAACTTACCAGTCGGTATAACAAAGGAAGGGCTGCCGATTTGTGTATTTGCGATTGCAAAACCAGGTGATGAGGATCTGCTGCTATCGCTTTGTAAAATGCTGCAAGAATCAGCTGTCGAGCACAAGTAATATGTCAATCCAACCGGTTAGCTGATCTGGTAGTTGAATACCGGTCGGATACGTCGATAATTGCAGCGCTCAGAATTAATATGATGCCGATCATTTCCTTCAAGCCAAAAGGCTCGCCCGACAACAAAGCTGCTGAAGTTACACCAAAAACTATTTCAGTCATCATGAGTATTCCTACCCGCGCTGGTGGGAGTCGCTGAGCACCCCAAAACATTAGATACATTGATGGTAGATACGCAGCGATGAAAATTATCAGCCAAAACAGCGCTTCATGGAGTGTTGGCAGGCTAGGAGTAACCGCATTAGGCTCTACGGGAAACAAAATGAAAATGGCGGCAAAGATCGTACCGCCAATATAGAAAGCACCGACTTGTTCCCATACCGCCGCTTTGTTGTTGTTTCGGACGCGTATCATGGCAAAAGCCCAGAAGATGCCGGACAATAAAGCCAGAAGGTCACCAAGGTTTGATATTTTTGGAATGCCTTCGGCTACGCCGAGGATTACGGCAAGGCCAGATATGCCTGAAATTACTGCGACGATCCGGTAGGGTGATATTTGTTCCTTGAACACCACCCGATCTAGAATCGTGCTCCAAACCGGAGTTAGATAAAAGAGCAGAACAGTTTTAATTACCTCGGTCAGTACCAGCGAAACCGCATAAAAGATTATGCACATTCCGGTCAATAATCCAGTAATGAGTACGTGCCAGGGTATACGACCTGTTTTGATAAACTGCCGAGCAAACAGGAATACGAAGAATATCGCAGTCAACCCGATTGTGATCAGAGAGGCCCATGAAGGAGTTACACCGATATCGTTGAGCTTGCGAATAGGAATCCAGTAAACTCCCCAAATTGCGCCACTCATGGCAATAGCAATACTAGGGGCTAAAGTGGAATTTGAATGCATGAATTGATGAACCAATCTACCGTTGACTGAAGTTCGCTAAGCGAGATAAAAGTAAATCGCCAATTTTAAGAAATCAGGTCTAACAGAGTGTCTTAAAAGAAATTGGATCGAAGCAATTAATCTTACCAGCTAAGAATACGAACTTATGATCCATTTCGAAGTAGAAACCTGTAGACAATTAAGGTAGCTCCGTACAATCCTGATTTCAGGAGAATCAGGAATTTCACCCGGGAAGGTGAATTGTACTGCGACAACGGAAGGTACGAGGCTAGTTGAAAGTTTACCCCATAAACTTGATCGAACAATAGGTTATTCGGTCCGAGTTGAGAATGGTCGTACTGCTTAGTGATTGATAGTTTTCGTTTACCGTCTTCAAATGGATGAACAAACACAAAACCAAAGGCGATCAGAGTTGGCGTATGTAAGCACTGCATCATAGCTGCTGTTGTTTAACAGTCGGTTGGTTTCGATTAAGCCAGACATTAGTAACGGTAAATTTTTTTGGCAAGCCGAAATGTGTACTGTAATCGGTATGCCGGTTGTCCGATCATGATTCCCGATGAAGCCTCCCTCAATGCGATAGCCCAGACGAATTAGGCGATGGTCAGTGATGTTGACAGACTGCTGGCGTTCCAGTTCATCCACACTAAGTGCTAGTTGACCTGCTTCAGCGATAATTTTGCCCCAGCGAAATATCCTCACAAAATCTCGCCGAAACTAACTTTTTGCTACGTGTATAATTTGCGTGTAGTGGTAAATGTTCTGTTGTTATCCCGTATCGGTTAGCAACGGTCCCATGGAGAAATAGTCTCCGAATTGGAGAATTGGGAAACCTCGCTTGCTGCGGGGTTTTTGTTTAGTGGAATTTTGAACGCAACGTAGATGTTGTGACTGGAGCCATGATTAACGAAGCAAGTGATTTCAGGCACAAACTCTACGAGCTGCTCGAAGAAAGCATAGACAGTTACGGGTATGAACTGGTTCATCTCGAACTGATGGGCCGGGAGAAGTCGCGAGTGTTGCGATTGTACATCGATGCTCCTGGTGGTGTGACCCTGGATGATTGTGTTTTTATCAGCCAGCAGGTGAGTAGCCTGCTTGATGTTGAAGACCCGATTGAGGGAAATTATTCTCTTGAAGTCTCTTCACCAGGAATTGAACGACCCTTAGCTAAAAAGGAGCACTTTGAGCAAGCCATTGGCAGACGAATTGAGGTCGCAACCTTGGTGAAGTGCGATGGCCGAAGAAAGATATTAGGTCAGTTGTTGACTGTGGCGGACCATTCCCTAGAGGTGGACGTAGAGGGAGCCACAATCAAAATTGATATGAATAACATACGTCGAGCCCGGTTGAAACCGAATCTCGATGAAGTGATTTAAAGAGGTGCATGATCATGGTAAGTTCGAATTACATACCGCAAATTGTTCAGGCTTTGTCGGACGAACGTAATTTGGCGCCAGAAGTGATTTTTGAGGCACTGGAAGCAGCACTGGCCTTGGCCGCGCGAAGAAAACTCGGGCACGAAAGTGATGCACGGGTCTCAATAGATCAGGAAACCGGCGACTATGAAACTTATCGCCGCTGGGAAGTCATTGAAGACGAGGAAGAAATTGAGTTTCCTGAGCGCCAGATTTCGCTTGCCGAAGCGAAGGAGAAAAATTCCGGAATACAAGCGGGTGAGTTTGTCGAAATCATCATCCCATCGCGCGCGACGGACAGAATTTCAGCAGCCGCAACGCGACAGGTGGTGATGCAGAAAGTTCGTGAAGCAGAACGGGATCGCGTATTTAAAGAATTCGCTCCCCGCAAAGGAACAATGCTCTCCGGCGTTGTTCGACGGGTTGATCGCGGCGATGTCATCGTTGAAACAGAAGGCGTTGAAGCATTGTTGCCGAGAATGTTTTGCATCAGCAAAGATGGTTTTCGTCAGGGTGATCGTGTCAGAGCAATTCTTAAGGATGTCAGGTCAGACCCGCGCGGCCCACAGCTGATACTAGATCGTACCAGCCCAGAGCTTTTGATCGAACTTTTCAAACTGGAAGTGCCCGAGACGCGCGAGGGTTTGATTGAAATTCGAAGTGCCGCGCGAGACCCGGGATTACGGGCGAAAATTGCTGTTCGTGCGGTCACTGCGCAGTTTGATCCGATTGGTGCTTGCGTTGGTGTCCGAGGCACAAGAGTGCAAAGCGTCTCAAAGGAAATCGCAGGTGAACGGGTGGATATCGTCGAATGGAGTCCAAATGCTGCACAATTTGTCATCAACGCACTGGCACCGGCCGTTGTTGAAAAAGTTGTTGCAAACCAGCCAGATGTCAAGGCTGTCGATGTGGTTGTTTCTGAGTCTCAACTATCGAAAGCCATTGGTAGGGCTGGGCAAAATGTCAGATTGGCCTCTCAGTTGACCGGCTGGGAAATAAACATCATGACTCGTGACGAGCAGGAACAAAAACTAAATGAAGAAGCTCAGAAAATTGCAACCGAATTTATGGATTTGTTGGACGTTGACGAAGATGTTGCAACGGTCTTGATTCAGAATGACTACACGACGCTTTTGGATATTGTCTGTGTAGAACCCGATGTTCTAGAGCAGATTGAACAGTTTGATGCAGATCTTGTCAGCAACATTCAGAGTCGGGCAGCCGATGCAATGTTGCAACGTGAGTTTCAGGCGATTAAGCAATCTGAAGAAAATGTTCCAGACGATACGCTGTACGAGGTCGAGGCCATGGATGAAACAACAGCTCAAATTCTGGCGGCGAACGGGATTCGAACGATGGAAGAACTTCAGGAAGCGGATACGTTTACGTTGGTTGAAATTCCCGGAATTAGTGAAGACCGGGCGAAAGAACTCATTATGAGCGCACGAGCCCCTTGGTTTGAGCAATTGGAACAATAACGCAAATGCACAGATGGCATAAATTTGGTTCGAGAATATGGCATTTAAAGTAAAAGATTTAGCTGCACAGTTGGATGTTACGACCGAGCGTCTTGTCGCGATGCTAGAGGAAGCTGATTTCGTCAATAAGACCGAAGAAAGTGAGCTGACAGATCAAGATAAGCGCAAGTTCTTGATGAAACTGTATCAAGGACGTGTACGTCAGGTTCCCAAGCATACTGGGCAGTCGGTAATTCAACCCCAAAGACGAACAGGTTCTGCGCATGAAATTGTCGTCGAAATTAAAGGTGGGCACACGCTTGCACCGAGGACCATCCCTACACCTCAGACAGTAGAGGAAGCTGAGGAATCAGATGCTCAAGAAACAATACCAGAGGAGCAGCCAGTACAAGAGACAGAACAGATTGTTGCGGATAGCGTTGAATCGGTCGAAAAGGTAGTTGAAGATGCAACACAAACCGATGTGCAGCCACAAGAGGTGGCAGAACCCGCGACTCCAGAATCTCAGGAAGAACCCGAAGAAGAATCTGCACAAACCGAAGTAGAGCTTGAAGCCGAATCTGAGCAGAGCAAAGATGAGAAGCCCACTGAAATCCAGCCTGAATTTATAGCAGAAGGAGAGTCGGAATCACCGAAGCGAACAAAGCAGAAGCGCAAATCCGAAAAGAAACAGGAGCGCAAACAGCTGCATGTTGTAAAAGGCCGGGAGCAACTTAGAAGGGAACGGGAACGAAGAAAGAAGGCGCCTAGATTGGATGATCGTATCACCCAACACACCTTTCAGACACCCAGCCAGAAAATCGTTCATTCAGTTTCCATTGCTGATACCAATGCAATTCGGGAGTTAGCCCAGGCGATGTCGGTCAAAGCGATCGATGTCATGAAGTATTTAATTGAAGAGTTCAATTTACAGGTTACGATCAACGGGTCAATTGACCGTGATACAGCCACTCTTTTGGTTGAAGGGCTTGGGCACATTCCAGTTGAAGAGGAAAGTCAAGACATTGAAGAACAATTGAAGGGGCGCGACAGCGATTCTCGCGAGTATCTGCCTCGCCCGCCAGTCGTAGCAGTGATGGGACACGTCGATCATGGCAAGACGACACTTTTGGATAGCATTCGATCGACCAAGGTGGCCGCATCGGAGAAAGGCGGAATTACGCAGCATATCGGTGCCTATATGGTAGAGACCCCCCGCGGCAAGATTACATTTCTTGATACTCCGGGTCACGAGGCATTTAGTGCGATGCGTGTTCGTGGTGCTAAGGCGACCGATATCGTCATTTTGGTCGTAGCTGCGGACGATGGTGTAATGCCACAGACGGTGGAAGCCATTAATCATGCCAGAATTGCAGGAGTCCCGATGATTGTGGCAATCAACAAGATCGACAAGAACAACGCTAATCCAGGCAAGATTTTGCGCGAATTGACTGAACATGATGTGATTACTGAATCTTTGGGAGGCGATGTACAGGTAGTTGAGATTTCCGCACTCAAGAACACCGGAATTGACGACTTGCTAGAGCGCATCCAGCTGCAGGCTGACCTGATGGATGAACCGTTAACAGCTCCAGTTGAAGGATTAGCCAGCGGCGTCGTAATTGAAGCCCGGGTTGACAAGGGGCGCGGGGCGGTTGTTACGGTTCTGGTCCAGAAAGGCAAACTGACCCCGAAGCAGATTATTGTTGCCGGTGTGCAAAAGGGTAAGATTCGACAACTCACTGATTATCGTGGAAAGGTTGTCAAAGAAGCCAAACCTTCAACTCCAATTGAAATTTCCGGATTTTCAAAAGTACCCGAAGTGGGTGATGAGTTTATCTGTCCGCCCGATGAACGTTCGGCCAATCAGTTAATTGAATTCAGGCTGTCAGGCAGATCGACTGGAAGTGCAACGCCAGTTGAATTTTCGTTCGGAGACTCCGACGATCCCAAAGTAGTTAATGTTCTAGTTAAAGCGGATGTCAGTGGTTCTGCTGAAGCATTGGCGAATGCCGTAACCAAACTGTCAAATGATCGGATTGAAGTGAAAGTGATTCATGCCATGGTGGGTGGTATCAGCCAGTCGGATGTAAATCTGGCCATTGCTGCGAATGCCATGATTGTGGCGTTTAACGTAAGAGCAGAGGCAACCGCCAAACAGTTAATCAGCACCACCAACATTCAGGTGATATACAGTTCGATTATTTATGAGGCATTGGATTCCATATTAGCTGCAATCAGGGATAAAGTCGGTCCCACTTTCATTGAGGAAGTGGTTGCAACTGCCAATGTGCTGGAAGTTTTCAAGTTTTCCAAGATCGGCACGGTTGCCGGCTGTTATGTGGAAGATGGGACGGTGCGAAACAAACTGCCGGTACGGGTTGTTCGAGACAATGTCATTATTCATAACGGCCAAATTGACTCGTTGCGACGGTTTCAAAATGATGTCAACGAAGTGAAAGCCGGCCTGGAGTGCGGAATTCAACTGAAGAACTATCACGATATTCATATCGACGATATGCTTGAAGTGTATGAAGCCCGAGAAGCTGTCTGACTTCTGTTTAAACCGGAATATTCCTTTCTCAATTCAACTGTCGTTTCATTCAAGACATGTCCTCAATTCACTTGAATCGAATTCGATCTGATTCCAGTTCAAACCGTACCAGGAAGGTAGGGTCAGTAGTGCATCAGGCACTCAGTCAAATTCTTCAAACTAGCATTTCCGACCCGCGGATATCTCGAACCACAATTACTGAAGTGGAATTGTCAAAGGACATGAAACATGCCAGGGTATTTTTGACGAGTACCGAATCAAGGGATGTGCTTCAGGCAAGCGTGGATCGCCTCAATCGCGCAAAATCGTACATACGCCACTGCTTGAGCGATCACCTGGAATTAAAGTACACCCCTGCACTTCGATTCTTTGTCGACGATTTGCCATCGCGCAGTACCCGAGTGCTGCAGTTGATTGATGAGACAACAGTGTTGAGCAAAAAAGCACAGTGAACATTAAGCAAACAAAAAATTACTCTCAGGTGAGCGGGGTTTTATTGCTGGATAAACCAGGTGGAATGTCGTCAAATGCAGCACTGCATCGAGTCAAGTCCTTGCTACGAATTCGCAAAGCGGGGCACACCGGCAGTTTAGATCCGCTTGCAACTGGATTGTTGCCCATTTGTTTAGGTTCAGCAACCAAAGTCGCAAGTTTTTTTCTGGATGCGGACAAATGTTATCGAACTCGAATTAGACTGGGTGAATCAACAGACACTGGGGATCGTGACGGGCAGGTAATTGCTGAGCGTCCGGTCTCAGTGACCGAACGTCAGCTGAAACGTGTTCTGAAGAGTTTTGTAGGTGAATCTGACCAGGTTCCGCCAATGTATTCAGCAGTCAAACTAAATGGCGAACCCTTGTACAAACTGGCTCGCCAGGGTATCGAGGTTGAACGGTCTGCGCGTAAGGTCAAAATCTACAGAATTGAGTTGCTGGAATTTTCGCCCCCCGAGTTTGAAATCATACTCAACAGCTCGCGAGGATTCTATGTGAGAGTTTTGGCTGAAGAAATTGGTGAACAATTGGGCTGCGGTGGACACGTTGTATCCCTACGCAGACTCGGTGTTGGTCAATTGAGTATTGAAGACAGCAGTACTTTGGAACAGATCGAGCAGATTGAGCATTTGGAGGAGCGACGCAGACTGATCGTACCGGGTGATGAAACACTTTCCCATTTGCCAAAAGTTGATTTGAGTTTCGACGCTGCTTATTACTTGTGCAGAGGTCAAACCGTTCGAGCTGGCAATCTGCCACCCGACGGTTTGGTACGTCTGTATGAAAACACTGTGGGGTTCCTGGGTATTGGAACTTCACTCGGTGATGGTAGGGTCGCACCAAAGCGTCTATTTCACGCATCAGGTGTTTGAACTGAAGTATGATATGCAGATTCAGCTTGCCCACCTTGCGTTTTTCCATTCACATTCCCTTTTCGTATTTCTTATATTGAGTACATTCACATGGCATTATCTGTTGCAGAAAAAGCGAATATAGTCAACGAGTTCCAACGCAGTGATAGTGATACTGGATCGCCCGAGGTTCAGGTTGCTCTACTGACAGAAAGAATTCGGGGATTGACTGAACATTTCAAGGAACACAAGCACGATCATCACTCAAGGCAAGGGTTGCTTCGTATGGTGAATCGTCGTCGAAAACTATTAGATTATCTGAAATCTACGGATCCGGAAAGATACCGAGAGTTGATCTCCAGACTGGGATTAAGGAAGTGATAAATTGAGCAACATTTTGGAGAAACATTAATGAGCGACTTTGCGGAAACCAGGTTTCAATATGGAACACACGAAGTACATCTTGAAACTGGACGAATCGCCCGTCAGGCGACTGGAGCTGTTGTAGCCAGTATGGGAGACACATCGGTATTGGTTACACTAGTAGCAGATTCTGAACCAAAGGATTTCAATTTTCTGCCACTGACAGTTGAATACGAAGAACGTACTTATGCCGCCGGAAGAATTCCCGGCGGTTTTTTTAAGCGTGAAGGAAGGCCTTCAGAAAAAGCGGTTTTAACCTGTAGGTTAATTGACCGCCCTCTGCGACCGTTGTTTCCGAAAGGTTTTTACCATGAAATACAAATCATCGCAACCATCATGTCAGTTGATCCAAATATTGATCCTGACATCATTGCTATGCTTGGTGCCTCGGCTGCAGTAAAGATTTCTGGTGTTCCGTTTAACGGTACTTTAGCCGGTACCCGGGTTGGCTTCATTGATGGCGAATATGTTCTGAATCCATCATCTGAAATTTTACAGAACGAATCGAAACTTGATCTTGTAGTGGCAGGTACCCGGGATGCGGTATTGATGGTTGAATCCGAAGCGAAGTGTCTTTCGGAAGAACAAATGCTAGGCGCAGTGATGTTTGGACATCAGCAGATGCAAGTCGCCATCGACGCGATTTCTGATCTTGCTGAAAGTGTGGGTAAACCCAAATGGGACTTTCAGTCACCGGAACCTAACTCTCAACTGGTTGACAGGATTAACGAGTTGGCACGTGCGGAAATCGAAACTGCCTACAAAATTGTAGAGAAGCAGGAACGGCGAGACCAACTCTCAGCAATCAAGTCAAAAGCCCGCGAGTCTATCACAGAAGAGTTTGGTGAAGAGGTTGCTGAACAGGCACAGGATGAACTGAAGCAACTCGAATCAGACGTTGTACGAGGTCGAATACTGGCCGGTGAGTCGAGAATTGATGGACGTGACACAAAAACTGTACGGCCGATTGATATTCGAACACAGGTTTTCCCCAGAACTCACGGCTCTGCAGCCTTTACACGGGGTGAGACGCAAGCGTTGGTAATTACAACACTAGGCACCGAACGAGATGCACAAATCATTGATGCACTGGAAGGCGAACACCGTGACCCATTTCTGCTGCACTATAACTTTCCGCCGTTCTGCGTTGGTGAAACCGGCCGAGTCGGATCGCCCAAACGCAGAGAAATTGGCCACGGTAGACTAGCCAAGCGCGCGATTGCTGCGGTGCTACCAGAAAGGGAAAGTTGTCCTTATGTCATTCGAGTTGTTTCAGAAATTACCGAATCGAATGGATCAAGTTCCATGGCAACTGTGTGCGGCACAAGCCTGTCACTCATGGATGCCGGTGTCAAAATTTCGGCACCCGTTTCCGGAGTAGCAATGGGTCTGATTAAGGATGGTGACAATTTCAAAATTCTAACAGACATTTTGGGTGATGAAGACCATTTGGGCGATATGGACTTTAAGGTCGCAGGAACCGAAGAGGGGATCACTGCACTTCAGATGGATATCAAAATCGATGGTATCACTGAAACCATCATGGATGCCGCCTTGGAACAGGCCAAGGAAGCTCGTCTTCATGTGCTTAAAGAAATGAGTAAAGTGCTGGCAGAACCGCGTGAGGAAATCTCTGAGTTTGCACCGCGTATTATCACGATGAAAATCAGCCCAAGCAAGATTCGGGACGTAATCGGAAAAGGTGGATCCACAATTCGAGCATTGTCTGAAGAGACCGGTGCAACGATTGATGTATCTGATGAAGGAATCATCAACATTGCTTCAATTGACAAATCTGGCGGTGAAGCGGCCAAAGAGCGGATTAAGCAGATCACCTCCGATGTCGAGGTCGGTAAGATCTACGAAGGGGCGGTCGTGAAATTAATGGATTTTGGTGCTTTTGTAAACGTCCTTCCTGGCCGAGATGGACTGGTACACATCTCTCAAATTTCCAAACGTCGGGTCAATCAGGTGTCCGATGTGCTTAAAGAAGGCGATGTAGTGAAAGTTAAGGTTCTGGAGATTGATAAACAGGGTCGCATCCGCCTTAGCATGAAGGCTATCGACCATGCTGCCTGACAGGTCAAGTCTCTGGCCCGAC
Organism: Gammaproteobacteria bacterium; assembly: GCA_022823405.1. Taxonomy (GTDB): domain Bacteria; phylum Pseudomonadota; class Gammaproteobacteria; order Arenicellales; family JAJDZL01; genus JAJDZL01. Next base: position 22,812 of record JAJDXD010000095.1, on the reverse strand, counting down.
ATCTGGCATGAGAGTGCTGATTCAACGGGTGCTGAGCGCTTCGGTTTCTGTATCAGGTGAGCGTATTGGGTCAATTGGAAACGGCGCGCTGCTGTTTGTTGGTTTCACTCACCGCGATAACGAGAAAACCGTTAATGAGCTGGCCTCAAAAACTGTCAATCTTCGAATATTTCCAGATGACCAGGGGCGTTTACAGCACTCACTGATCGATGTCGGCGGAGAGATTCTCGCTGTCCCTCAATTTACCCTATATGCGTCGACTGCCCGTGGTCGACGCCCGGATTTCACAAAGGCACTGGCTCCAGAGCAAGCGAGTGATCTTTTTGACAAATTCGTACTTGCTCTGGGTCGAGTCGCCAAAATACCCATTGCTACAGGAAGTTTTGGCGCCGATATGAAAGTGAGGTTGGAAAACGATGGACCGTTCACCATTATGTTGGCTAGGGAACCGGCTGACTGATAGAAGTTATTTGTTGTAGAATCTCAGCGTTTCGCCTCTGACATTCTCACAGATTTTCCCATCAGCAAATGCAATTTTCCCGTTTACGATTGTCCAGACGGGCCAGCCAGTCAGTTCTCTACCCGAGAATGGGTTCCAACGCACTTTGGTGAACATTTCAGCATCACGGACAGGCCGATAGTCATCAACATTGACGATCGCCAGGTCAGCGTGACAGCCTTCACTCAGATTTCCCCTGTCAATGATTCCGTAAGCCTCAACTGGGCCCCAGCACATCCATTTCAACACCTCAGCCAGTGTACATCGGCCGGACTTCCACGCGCTCAGCATCAAAGGCAAAGAGGTTTCTACGCCAGGCATTCCTGAAGGTGAGTGGGGGTAGGGCTGGGATTTTTCTTCCAGGGTATGAGGTGCATGGTCCGTTGCGATAAAGTCGATGGTTCCATCCTTCAACCCTGCCCACAACTCGTCCTGATCTTCCTGGGTTCTGATAGGTGGATTAATTTGCACCCGACTACCGTTGATCTGGTAGTCTTCCTCAGTTAGAAACAGATGATTTGGTGTACATTCAACTGTGATCCTATCTGTTTTTTCTTGTCTCAAGTATTTCACTTCTTTTGCCGAGGTGAGGTGAAGAATGTGAAGTCGACGGTTAAATCTTTGTGACAACTCCGTTGCCTGCCGGGTAGCAATCAAAGCACATTCATCGTCGCGAATTCGTGTGTGGATTCGAAGATCAGAAAGATCCGCATTACCGTCAAGTAGTAAATTTTTTCGCTGACGGAGACGAGCTTCGTCCTCTGCATGAACCGCAATCAGCCGCTCACCGTTTTTAAATATTCTTTCGAGGTCAGAGTCTTTATGGACTAACAGATCACCGGTACTTGACCCCATGAAAATTTTGATTCCGCAGACGGGATTAGTTGTGTTGATTGCGTCAAGATTGTTGGGTGTGGCACCGATAAAGAACCCATAGTTTGCCACACAGTTTTGAGCCGCTTGAGCAAGTTTGCGATCAAGCGATTTCTGATCAATCGTCGGCGGTTGTGTATTGGGCATTTCGAGAAAACTCGTAACCCCGCCTTTCACTGCAGCGCGGGATCCCGAACCAAGGTCTTCTTTATGAGTATTCCCGGGGTCACGGAAATGAACCTGAGCGTCAACTGCTCCAGGCAGAACCAAATGTCCGCAGGCGTCTATTTGATCGATAGCGTTCTCGTCGATCATTGGACTGATCTGAACAATTAGACCGTTATTGCACGCGATATCAGAATCCAATGTGGAGCCGTCTCTTCGAGAAACCCGCCCATTGCGTATGATCAGATCGAATTTTTGCACTGCTTTGACTTCCGATGATTAGGTGTAATGGAAAGAATGTAGATTCTTTGAGTCTTCGGGTCTCGAATGGTAGATTGAAAAATCCAAGCCACCAGACAGTAAAGAACTATTTCGTTTTGTTGCACTATTGACAGTGAACGCTGTCTAACTGTATGAAGAAATGCCTTAAATTTCAGATTCTAAGCCCAGAAATGGTAGATATTTAATGCAGCTTGAAACCCTTGAAAATCACAATGTTATGTCGACTACAGTCCGTTTAATATAATTGATGAGTACACTTTAAACGAGGCTGAATGGAGTGTTTTGAAGGACGAAGTGAGATTTGAACCGCTTTGTTCTCAGACAGTCCAAGAGTTTTTCCAACCGATAATTCAACACGATGGATCCCACTCCTCGCTTCCTTGCTTCGGAGTCAATTGAAGGCAATCGTTCAACACAAATTAAGGTTTGTGGAATAACGCGTATTGAGGATGCAATATTTGCGGCTCAGTGTGGGGTGGAGGCAATCGGCCTAATATTCTATCCGCCTAGTGGCAGGAACCTTAGTAGTACCAAAGCGAAAACGATTCGTGAAAGCTTGCCGTCCGATATTACGTCAATTGCAGTAGTCGTTAATCCCGACGATGATCTACTTGACGCCATCGTGCAGGATGTTCGACCGACATTTATCCAGTTTCACGGAGAAGAGCCGCAAAGTCGTTGCCGCGAACCGGGTATTCCGTTCATTAAAGCTCTTCGAGTCAGGAGCACTGAGCAGGTTAGGCAAGCGGTGGATACCTATCCGGAGGCGAGTGGCTTGCTGCTTGATGCCTACGTCAAAGATAAAGTCGGTGGAACTGGAAAAACATTTTCTTGGAATTACGTGCCACAGATTGAGAAACCTGTCATATTGGCTGGCGGACTCCACAGCAACAATATTGCAAAAGCTATCAAAAAAATTCGACCGACTGCGGTTGATGTCAGCACTGGAGTTGAGTTTAGTGAAGGCATAAAGAATCCAGCAGCAATTCGCGAATTCGTTGGTGCTGTTCAGGTGGCTGATCGAGCGACATATGCAAACTAGTTCAATTGTCCGAATTGATTTATGAATTGGTTCACTGACTTATTGCCCCCAAAAATCAAATCAGGCGGGCGCTTGTCAAAAAAGGGGGTACCCGAAGGTATTTGGGTCAAATGCCCCGAATGCACGGCAGTTCTATACCAGGTTGAACTGGAACAGAATCTAAACGTCTGTCCCAAATGCGATCACCATATGCGAATTAATGCAATCAAGCGGATCGAATCTTTTCTCGATGAAGGCACTGCCAAACCATTGGACGGTGAAGTCAAGCCGGTGGATAAATTGAAGTTTCGCGACCGAAAAAAATATAAGGACAGGCTTACTGAGGCGCAAAAAAAGACAGGACACTATGATGCGCTGGCTGTCTATTCGGGCGAACTGAAAGAAATGCCGATCATTGTTTCCGCATTTGATTTTGAATTTCTGGGCGGTTCAATGGGGTCTGTTGTCGGCGAGCGGTTTGTACATGGTGTCGACGCGAGTGTTGAAACCCGTTCACCATTTGTATGTTTTTCGGCGAGTGGTGGCGCAAGAATGCAGGAATCAATGTTTTCACTAATGCAGATGGCCAAAACCACAGCGGCGGTGGACCGATTGAATTCAGAGAAACTGCCGTATATTTCTGTATTGACTGATCCGACTATGGGTGGCGTATCCGCCAGTTTCGCAATGTTGGGCGACATCATAATTGCAGAACCAAAAGCACTGATTGGATTTGCCGGCCGACGGGTTGTCGAACAAACGGTACGCGAATCCCTGCCGGATGATTTCCAGCGAGCGGAGTTCCATCTTGAACACGGTGCGCTTGATATGGTTGTTGACAGGAGGGGACTTCGAGATCACATCCACACACTACTTTCGATATTAGTGCCGAATCACGCTAATTCAAGAAGTCATGCAAACTAAGCAGCACTTACCTCGACCTGATTCGAGCGTCATCAACCTGCAGTTGGGTGCAGAGCACAAATTGCGGGATCTGGACAATTGGATTGACTATATCCAAAGGTTGCATTATCGGACGATGGACCTCACTCTCGACCGTGTTCGAACTGTTATTGACCGCATCACCGGACAAAAGATTCCCTTTCGGGTGATTAGCGTTGCCGGCACCAATGGAAAGGGATCGGTCGCACATATGGTTGAATCAATTTTCAGACATGCGGGTTATTCAACTGGACTTTATACCTCCCCTCACTTGGTTGATTTTAATGAGAGATTTGTTGTAGACGGTAAGCAGATATCTAATGCTGATGCATTGAGGGCGTTTCAGCGAGTCGAAGCCTGTCGCGGTGAGGTGCCGTTAACATTTTTTGAGTATGGCACTGCAATTGCGGTTGATTATTTCATTCAAAGAAATGTCGATGTGGCAGTTTTCGAAGTTGGGCTCGGTGGACGTAAGGATGCTGTGAACATCATGGATGCCGAGATTGCCTGCATTACTTCAATTGGTACGGATCATGAAAAGTGGTTGGGCAGCACGCGTGAGCAGATTGGTTACGAAAAAGCCGGTATATTGCGCACTGATCAGTTAGCCGTTTGTACAGACTCAGAATTACCGCAATCAGTTCGTAAAGCAGCCGAAGATCTTTCGCTAAAACTGCATGTGATTGGTGAAGACTTTACTTCAGAATTCGAATTGGACCGATGGTCCGTACGCTTGAAGTTGCAAGATATGCATGTTGAACTTTCTGATATTCCAAAACCGCCTATATCCGGAAGATGTCAGAAGGACAATGCCACAGGCGCTGCGGCTATCGCTCTACTTGCCCGACAAATGTTCGATTTGCCAGATGACGCCATTCGAAGCGGAATTGAAGCGACTCGAATTCATGGTCGATTGCAAGTTGTTCAGGAATCTCCGCAGGTATTGCTTGACGTTGCGCATAACATCGAATCAATACGTGAAATGGCAGACTACCTGGTCAAGCATCCGGTAGTCGGAAAAAACATAGCGTTGATGTCGGTACTGTCTGAGAAACCGATTGAGCTGATGAGCGAGGCTATAGCACATGTATTCGACGAGTGGCATTTGTGTGGTATTCATGATGAACGGGGAATCACCGCAAGACAACTCCATCGGCGCGTGCAACCGGTGCTATCCGAAAACTGTGCAATCGAGCTCCATTTCGATGTGAGATCAGGATTTGAATCGATATTATCCCGAGTTTCTGCAAGTGATCGAATCGTGGTATTCGGCTCCTTTCTGACTGTCGGTGAAGTGATGCAGCGGTATCGAGATCAGGTATCAGGGATGTTATGAACAAACGCCTCAACCGATTGCGTGAGCCAAAATCGAACCCTTGGCATATGCTAACGGGCATGTTGATCTGGGGTGTTTTCGGGTATCTTGTTATTTTTAAAGTTATGAATTTCTCTGAAAACGACAGCCAACTTCCAGTGTCTCAAATGACTGCAAATATAGCGGCTTCAACTGCACAGTCCGAAGATCCAGCTGCCAGGACCGCTGGTTTAAATTCATCATCGATTGATAGCGTGTCATTAGCTTCGGGTTGGTATATCCATGTGGGTTCTTACCAGAGTAAGATAGAAACTGAAGTTGAACGCCTTAAGTACTTGCGTTTGCAAGAACCCGTTCAAATTGAAGTTGGCGCAGATCAGTTGTTGCATATGTTTATTGGTCCTTACCATTCTCAGGCGGAAACTAATCGTGCCAAAGACAAGATTGAAGCTGAGTTGGGTGTAAATCAGCTGACGATCAGACAGATCGGTGAATCAAACAACGTTGCTAAAGTCGACACGAATCAGCCAGAATCAGCAAAATCCTTGAAACCTACTGTTCCGGTGGGAACCTGGTATATTCAGGTCGGCGCATTTGAAATTGCTGAAAATGCGCATAAACTCGGTAACAAGATACGAACTAGGAATCTGCCATACAAATTAGAACCTGCCAATGGATTGATCAGAGTTCTGGTGGGCCCATATTCTTCTAAAGAAAAAGCATCTGAAGCATTGCCGGACCTAACGAAAGCCCTTTCCTTGGGTACCGTCATCGTTCGTCAGCTCGAAGGTTAGCTGAAATTCAACAAACAGGCAATTTGGATGAGCGAACGGTCAGACATTTTTTTAAAACGCTATGGCTCATATGGATTATTATGAGGCGGGTAACGCAGTTTGGTTTGCGGTGCGCGTATCTGTATCTACACAAACTGAAATAGTTTAAATCTGTTGTCTCCACTCGTCATTGACATCGGCTGCGTTGTTGTCATTCTTGTTTCGCTATTGATTGGCTATTTCAGGGGCTTTATCCAGTCCTTTCTGTCTGTGCTGTCTTGGGTATTTGCCGCGTGGGGTACTTGGACGTATGCCGATCTGGTCATCCCTTATCTTTCAGACTACAATCTCGACCCTGCCTTGCAGGTGATCGCTGCAAATTTAATTCTGTTTTTCGCACTATTGTTAATTGCTACCATTGTAAGTGTCGTACTGGCGCGTCTGATTGTTGTTCAAACCATCGTTGGAATTGATCGTACTTTAGGCGCTGCATTCGGCATCGTCCGCGGCCTTGTCATTGTGCTCGTGCTTGCTTTAGTCAGTACATTTGCATTTATTCCAGATGCATCATGGTGGCAGAATTCGGTTGCATTGGCACTGCTTGAACCCTATGTTGTACAGATGCGAGAACTTGTGTCTCCATATCTGACGCCAGAATTATTGACCAGTTAAGCCCATTACAATATCTTTACGATTCTGAATCCATGATCCAAAAATATCAATGTTTAGCATTGAGGGCAGGTTAGAGTATGTGTGGCGTTGTCGCGATTCGATCCGCTGAGCGTTGTAGTTTTGAACTTTTTGAAGCGTTGACTGTTTTACAGCACCGTGGGCAGGACGCTGCCGGCATTGTCACGAGTGATGGTCAGAGAGTCTATTCTCGGTCTTCAAAGGGATTGGTGCGGGATGTCTTTACAGCAGATTCGCTATTGGATTTCAAGGGTAATATGGGAATTGGACATGTACGTTATCCAACTGCAGGTGGAAATTCCGAAGCTGAATGTCAGCCCTTTTATGTTAATTCTCCGTTTGGAATTGCTCTGGCACACAACGGCAATCTGACGAATGCAAACGAATTGGGTGTGAAGGTCTTTCAAGGTGATCGTCGACAAATCAATACCAGTTCAGATTCCGAGCTTATGTTGAACGTACTGGCCTATGAGCTTTCCACGACAATGCGCGAAAGCAGCGGCAATCTCAAGCCTGAGCATGTGTTCAAGGCAGTTGAAAAGGTGTATGAAAGATGTAAAGGAGCTTTCGCGGTAACGGTGTTGATCGTGGGCGGCGGGATTCTTGCCTTTCGCGATAGCAATGGAATTCGTCCGCTTATATACGGTACGCGTGATGCAGACAGCGGTGGCCAGGATTTCGCGTTTACCTCAGAGAGTGTTGCGCTTGATGTGCTTGGATTTGATGTGGCACGGGATGTTGCACCAGGTGAAGCGATTTTTGTTGATGGCGATGGCAAACTTCATACGAAGCAATGCGATTCAACTGCACATTCTTCGCCTTGCATATTTGAATACGTCTATTTGGCGCGTCCAGATTCCATGATTGACAGGATTTCCGTTTATAAAACCCGGTTGAGAATGGGTGAATGGCTTGGTAAGCGATTTTTGGAGAAATTTCCGAATCACGATGTTGATGTTGTCATGCCAATTCCGGATACCAGTCGGGCTGCGGCAATTCAGCTTGCTCACACGATTGGCGTGAAATACCGTGAAGGCTTTATCAAGAACCGATATTTCACCCGTACTTTCATCATGCCCAGGCAGTCACAGCGAAAATACTCGGTACGTCACAAATTGAACGCGATTGATCTTGAGTTTGAAAACAAAAATGTTCTGCTTGTCGATGATTCAATCGTACGTGGCACGACTGCAAGGCAGATTGTCAAACGGGCGCGGGAGGCCGGTGCTAAATCGGTTTACCTTGCTTCTGCCGCCCCACCGATTCGTTATCCAAATGTTTATGGCATTGATATTCCAAGCCCTGAAGAATTGATTGCAACGAATCGCACCTATGAACAAATTTGCGAACAGATCGGTGCTGACTATGTCCTCTATCAGCGTTTGGATGATTTGATTGCCTCTGTGCTGACCACAAACTCCGATGTGGTGGAATTTGAAACATCAGTGTTTAACGGTGAGTATGTGACGGGCGATGTATCGAAAAACTTTTTGTTAGAACTCAACGAAAAGAGAAACGATCAGGCACGCGGGTCCGATCAGAACTCACTGTTGTACGAGACGGCAGAATTGGCCGAATCCGGTTAAGGAGAAAGTCTCAAATCTCCGCGTGATGTAGGTTAATGGCTCCCTCTGAGTTAACCACAATCACTGCATCATTATTTCGTCCCCAGTCCCCCAACACGTACCGCGTTGCTTCGCAGCCGTCAATCTCAAAATGGTGAATTTGTGGTCGGTGAGTGTGGCCGTGAATTAGAATTCTCACGCCAAACTGCTTCATGGTTTGCAGTACCGACTGCTGGTTTACATCCATCAGGCTTTGACTCTTAACCTGTTTATTCTTCTCACTTGCAGCACGCATGTCAAGTGCCCGATTGAGGCGTTCTGAAACGGGCAACTCAAGAACTGATTCTTGCCATTGGGGAGACAGAACGACTTCTCTATAACGCTGATGCTCAACATCATCAGTGCAAAGGCTGTCTCCATGCATCAGCAAAACTGATTGACCGTTCAGTTCGATGGTGGTGGGGTCTGGAATCAATGTCCCTCCAATTTCTGCGATAAATTCAGGCCCGATTAAAAAATCCCGATTGCCGTGCATCACTGAAACTTGCACACCGGCATCAGACAATTCAGCTAGCGCCTCGATTGCAGGACTGTGTCCGAGCAATGTACTACCATCGTCCCCAATCCAATAGTCAAAGAGATCACCCAGAATATAGAGTTCATCTGCGTTTCTACGAATTGAACGCAGATAGCGAAGAAACTTATCGTAAACAGCGGGCTGATCTGGAGATAGATGCGTATCGGAAAGAAAGTAAATGCCCATTCAATTCAAAATTGAAAAATGTGTGACATCATAACGAATCGGTGAATCTGTTCAGTTGTCAACGATTGAACCAAAGTCACCCAATCGATTGGAAGGTGGCTGTGAATAGAACTGCACCTGCAGATTCAAGCCATATAGCCCATATCGACGGTAAATGAACGAACCCAGACTCTTATAATATGCAGGTTTTATGGGTGATTGAACGCTCATTATACAACCTACCAATTTCAGCAGTTTGATGTTGCAAATCTACAACAGTCTGACTGGACAAAAAGAAGAATTTAAGCCGATTGATGGTAATCGCGTACGGATTTACGTATGCGGAATGACCGTTTACGACTACTGTCATTTAGGTCATGCAAGAGTGATGGTCGGTTTTGATGCGATCGTGCGTTACCTGCGGTACCGAGGGTATGAGGTTACCTATGTACGCAACATTACCGATATTGATGACAAGATCATAAATCGTGCAAACGAGTTGGGTGTATCAACCGAATCACTGACAGATCGATACATCCGGTACATGAACGAAGACCTCGATGCGCTATTCGTAGTCAAGCCTGATCATGAGCCTCGTGCAACCGAATTTATTCCGAAAATTATTGAGATGATTTCGGAGTTGATTGAACGCGGCTATGCATATCCGGCTGAAAACGGCGATGTTTACTACCGTACTCGTCAATTCAAGGGCTATGGCAAACTATCCGGAACGCGTCTCGATGATCTGGTGGTAGGAGCGCGAATTGCACCCGACGAAATGAAGAATGATCCAGTGGACTTTGTGCTGTGGAAAGGCTCCAAGCCGGGTGAGCCAAGCTGGAATTCACCTTGGGGACAGGGTAGGCCCGGATGGCACATTGAATGTTCGGCCATGTCAACCAGTTTGCTGGGTAGCCACTTCGATATCCATGGAGGTGGCAGAGATCTGCTATTTCCGCATCACGAAAACGAAATTGCGCAATCTGAAGCAGCGACTGATCAAACCTTTGTCAATGTCTGGATGCACAACGGATATCTGGAAGTGAATTCGGAAAAAATGTCCAAGTCTTTGCACAATTTTCTGACCATTCGTGAAATTCTGGCTCAAGATACGGATCCGGTGAGAATGGGTGAAGTTCTGCGCTTCATCTTCCTCATGTGTCATTATCGAAGTCCACTCAACTACAGTGATAGTTCACTGAAAAATGCGACCGTTGCATTACGGCGAATTTACCTGGCAATTCGCAAGTTCGAGCAATCCGGAATTTCACCGTCCAGTCAATTGAATGATGAATATCTTTTAAGATTTCAGGCGGTTATGGATGACGACTTCAATACGCCGGACGCGTTGGCCGTAATTTTTGACTGCGTCAGAGACCTTAATCGTGCGATAGACACTGAATCAGGAGCAACAGCTGGGAGCCTGTACCAAACGCTTTCGATTCTAAACGGTGCTTTGGGCATTGGGTGTATGAATGCATCCAGGTTTTTGGGCGTTGAACTCTCTGTGAATTCCGCTGGTATTAGGGAGCTGGTACTTCAGCGCGAAGAAGCGCGCCGCAATAAACAGTGGCAGGTCGCAGATGAGTTAAGGCAACAGCTGACTGCTCTTGGTGTGGAACTTGAGGATCGTCCAGACGGTACCAGTACGTGGCGAAAACTGTGAAGCGGATCGACAGGCACATAGGTAGCCAGATCAACTGGGATTGACCGGACATGTGACATTAAGCATTACAAGAATTTACAATGTTGCATTGCACACTCACTATAATCCTTTGTTTCATTAAAATTAATTCAATCAACTAGCCGGAAATGTGGTAGCCGGTCAATAAAGAGGAATCAGGCCATGGAGTTAACAGGCGCAGATATTCTGGTGCGTTGCCTGCGAGATGAAGGTGTCAAGTACATTTTTGGATACCCAGGTGGTGCAGCACTGCACATTTACGATGCCCTGTATAGACAAGATGAGGTTCGTCACATTCTTGTGCGACACGAACAGGGTGCTTCCCACGCAGCTGACGGTTACGCTCGTGTAACCGGTGAACCTGGCGTTGTACTTGTAACTTCCGGTCCTGGTGTAACCAATACCATCACAGGTATTGCAACAGCATACATGGACTCGATTCCGATGGTGGTCATTTCAGGCCAGGTTCCTTCTCACCTGATCGGTGATGATGCCTTTCAGGAGGTCGATGCACTTGGTGTATCACGACCTTGTGTAAAACACAATTTTCTGGTGCGAGATGTCAATGATCTTGCATTGACCATCAAGAAGGCGTTTTACATTGCCAACTCTGGCAAGCCAGGCCCGGTGATGGTCGACATTCCCAAGGATGTGACTGCAGCATTAGCTGAGTACCACTATCCCGAGACTGTTTCAATGCGTTCCTACAACCCCACATTGCGAGGACATTCGGGACAGATAAAGAAAGCTGCCAAGCTGCTCTTATCCGCAAAGCGTCCGATTATTTATACCGGTGGAGGCGTTACAACTGCTGGTGGTGAACAGGAACTTCGCAGTTTGGTTCGTCGGCTTGATTACCCGTGTACGAATACGCTGATGGGTCTTGGCTGCTTTCCGGCCAATGATCCGCTGTTCATTGGCATGTTGGGTATGCATGGGACCTATGAAGCAAATATGGCGATGCATGACTGTGATGTGATGTTGGCGGTGGGTGCTCGATTTGATGATCGAATCACGGGTGATCTAAATAAGTTTGCACCCTATGCGAAGATTATTCATGTTGACATTGATCCGGCCTCAATTGGAAAGAATGTTAAGGTTGAAGTCCCAATCGTCGGTGACGCAAAACTTGTGTTGGCGGACCTGGTGGCGACCATTGAAAAGTTGAAACTGGAGCCAAACTACGACGCACTCAAAGCGTGGTGGAATCAGATCAATTCCTGGCGCTCGGTTGACAGTCTGTCATACGATCGCAATAGCAGCAAAATCAAGCCACAGTATGTGCTTGAAAAACTTTATGAAGTGACCAATGGTGAGGCTTTTGTGACATCTGACGTGGGACAGCATCAGATGTGGGCAGCCCAGTTTTATCGCTTCGATACTCCGCGAAGGTGGGTGAACTCTGGTGGGCTGGGAACGATGGGATTTGGTCTGCCTGCAGCGATGGGCGTGCATTTGGCTTATCCGGAATCGGATGTTGTATGTGTCACGGGTGAAGCAAGCATCATCATGTGCATTCAAGAGCTGTCAACCTGTAAGCAGTACGATATTCCTATCAAAATCATCAACCTGAATAATCGTTATATGGGGATGGTGAGGCAATGGCAGGAATTCTTTTACGATCGCCGATATTCGCATTCATACATGGATGCCTTACCGGATTTCGTTGCACTGGCGAAAAGTTTTGGTCATGATGGCGTTCGTATTGATGATCCCGCGGATGTTGAGGGTGCATTGCGAGAGACGATGAAGAGGAAAAAAGACCTCGTGTTCATGGACTTTATCACGGATCAGGAAGAAAATGTCTACCCCATGATCGCTGCTGGAAGCGGCCATAACGAGATGCACTTAAGTCCGAAGGCGGAATCAGAGGAACCCGCACCACAGGAACGGGAGCTGGCCTAAGTGGAGGAGAATCGCCATATTATTTCCGTGCTCTTGGAGAATGAGTCAGGTGCTTTATCCAGAGTAGCCGGACTGTTTTCCGCGCGGGGTTACAACATTGAGACATTGACAGTTGCACCAACTGACGATCCGTCACTTTCTCGTATGACGATCGTCACCACAGGTTCTGAAAGTGTCATCGAACAGATCACCAAACAGCTCAACAAACTGATTGAAGTCGTCAAGGTTCTCAATCTGGCTGATCGAAATCACATAGAACGTGAGTTGATGATGGTTAAAGTAAGAGCGACGGGCGATTTGCGAGATGAGGTGAAACGCCTGGCTGAAATATTTCGGGGACGGATCATCGACGTAACCGAATCAATCTATATCATCGAACTTACCGGAGAGTGTTCCAAATTGGATGCCTTTGTTGAAACTTTGAAGGTTACTGAGATTCTGGAATTGGTTCGCTCCGGTGTATCAGGCATTGCCAGAGGCGAAAGCTCCTTGAGTCTCAATGGTCATAAATCAAAAAAAAGCAATTGAAATAAGGACTTAAAAATATGAAAGTTTATTATGACAATGATGCAGATCTCTCGATAATTCAGAGTAAGCGGGTTGCAATTATTGGCTTCGGGTCACAAGGGCATGCACATGCTGGCAATCTACAAGACAGTGGTGTGGATGTTGTGGTCGGACTACGTACAGGCTCAGCCTCGCGAGATAAAGCGGCGAAGGCCGGCATCGCTGTTGCTGATGTCAGCGAAGCAGTTGCGGGCGCCGATGTAGTTATGATGCTGGTTCCCGATGAACTTCAGGCATCCCTTTACGAATCCGAAGTTGCTCCTAATTTGAAATCAGGTGCTGCAATTACGTTTGCACATGGATTCAATATTCATTTCGAGTTCATTAATCCAGCAGAAGATATTGACACCTTTATGGTGGCGCCCAAAGGTCCAGGACATCTGGTACGTTCAACCTATGCTTCTGGTGGTGGTGTTCCGTGTCTGATTGCAATTCATCAGGACCCTTCAGGTGGAACACGTGAATTAGCACTGTCGTATGCTTCTGCAATCGGTGGCGGACGGGCAGGCATCATTGAGACAACTTTCCGTGAGGAAACTGAAACCGACTTGTTTGGCGAGCAGACAGTATTGTGTGGTGGTGCCACGGCTCTGATTGAAGCGGGCTTTGATACTTTAGTCGAGGCGGGCTACGCTCCTGAAATGGCGTATTTTGAATGTCTGCACGAGTTAAAACTCATTGTTGATCTGATCTATGAAGGTGGAATCCAGAATATGCGCTACTCGGTGTCCAATACTGCCGAGTATGGAGACCTTACACGAGGTCCGAGAATCGTGAACGATGAAACTCGGGCTGAAATGCGCAGAGTTCTATCAGAAATTCAGAGCGGAAAGTTTGCCCGTGAATGGATGGATGAAAACGCGAGTGGGAGCAAAAACTTTAATGCCCTGCGCAAAGCGTCGGCTGGCAGAGGAATTGAGGATGTCGGATCATCCTTACGGGCCATGATGCCATGGATTGCAGCGGGCCGACTGGTTGACCGCGACGTCAACTGACCTTCATGCGCCTCGCCCGCGAAGGGTATCCATTTACGGCTGCGGCTGTCCTCGCAGCGCTGGCAGTATATTTCTTTGCAGGTGGATACTGGTCAATTCCTTTTTGGCTGATTGCTGTATTCGTACTGCAGTTCTTTCGAGAACCAACGCGAGACGTTCCAGCAGACGATAACCTTGTGGTTTCCCCCGCGGATGGCAAAGTCGTCGCTGTCGGTGAAGCCATTGATCCAATCAGTGGTAATTCTGCCACTCGAATAGCTATTTTTCTGAATGTATTTTCGGTTCATTCGAATCGAATTCCCATTGCTGGGACCATCATCAAGAAAGAGTATCGTGCAGGTAAATTTTTAAATGCAGCGGTTGATAAATCTGCTGAGGAAAACGAACGTAATTCGATTGTCATTCGCGACTCTGACTCGCATGAGATCACCTGTATTCAAATTGCTGGACTCATTGCCCGACGGATTCTCTGCTATGTTGACACCGGTGACCAGGTTCAAAAGGGACAGAAGTACGGATTCATTCGTTTCGGTTCCCGTGTAGAGTTATTTCTTCCACCTGAATATCAGGTAAATGTCAGCATTGGGGATTCAGTGCGAGGTGGCGCTGATGTCATCGGGTCAAAGTCCTGAATCTGAAATCACATCAATCTCACTGTTGCATTTCACAAATTTTGGCAAATTTCAGATTCGTTTTGGAATAGCGGTTACAATTTCTAACTAGTGGTCTAGGAACCTACTCATGCAGTTGGAAACCAAAAAATCTACAACCGGAAGAAAGAACCCGAGAAGGCGCCGCGGAATCTACGTGCTGCCAAACCTGTTGACAACAGGTGCGCTGTTCTTTGGATTCTTTGCAATAATTCAGGCTACTCAGGGAAAATTTGAATTTGCTGCGATTGCCATTCTGATTGCCACGGTGCTGGATGGTCTTGATGGCAGGGTTGCCCGACTGACCAACACGACCAGTGATTTTGGAAAAGAGTATGACAGTCTGGCCGATGTAATCAGTTTCGGACTGGCGCCGGCATTAGTTGTTTTCGAGTGGACAGTTTCAGATCTAGGAAAAATTGGCTGGCTTTGTGCATTTCTTTACACATCTGCCACTGCATTGCGTTTAGCTCGCTTTAACACACAGTCCGCAAAGAACCCAAACTATTTCCAAGGGCTGCCTTGTCCTATGGCAGCGGCATTTTTGATAAGCTGGTTGTGGGTCATAGAAACCGGATGGGGAAGGGACCTTGAATTCGTTGCTGAAATGACGACAGCCATTTTGTTTGTTCTGGCACTTTGCATGGTGAGTGCGGTGCCATATCTCAGTTTTAAGAACTTTGGTGTTAGGGGACGGGTGCCTTTTGTTACCAGTATTCTGATGGTGGTTGGTATAGTTTTGATATCATTCGATCCGCCCAGAGTGCTGTTTGTTTTGTTTCTGGTTTACCTGCTGAGCGGTCCTGTAATTTGGATATTTGGATCAACTGGCAGAAAGAGTCAGCGCGTTCTGGCTCGGGCAAGACGCGAAAAGTCTGGCGATGGCCAGTAAGCACAACTTTCGGGCGCAATGAAGTTTCAAAGTTCAAAATATTTGCATTGCATTGCCCGATGATGTATAAATCTCGTGCAAATGTCGAACGTAACCACTAAATTCTCCGCCATTCAAGTCTCAAGCAGGCTGCTTCTGCTGCGCCTATAGGCGCGGTCTCTCTTTTTTCAAAAATACCCCCTAATGATGAATTCACCAGCCAGCGTGTTTGGTGGACAGTTTTTGGTTTGATTTTCACATTTAGTCAGGATTAACAATGTCGGATCGATTGATCATATTTGATACTACGTTACGCGACGGGGAACAGAGTCCCGGTGCGTCAATGAATGCAGAAGAAAAACTCGCGATTGCCAAGTTATTGGAAAAGATGCGGGTTGATGTTATTGAAGCAGGATTTCCGGCAGCAAGTCCCGGAGATTTCCAGGCTGTAAAGCAAGTTGCCCGCGAAATTACCGAGAGTACCGTTTGTGCACTAGCTAGGGCAGTTGAAGGTGATTTGGACCGGGCAGCGGAAGCGGTAAAACCTGCTAAATCGAAGCGCATACATACGTTTATTGCGACTTCTCCGATTCATATGAAAGAAAAGCTCAGAATGAACGAAGATCAGGTGCTGGAGCGCGCGGTCTGGTCGGTCAAACGGGCTCGAAATTACACCGATGATGTGGAATTTTCCCCTGAAGACGCCGGTCGTTCAGAGTTGGATTTTCTTTGCAGAATTATTGAGGCAACGATTGACGCAGGTGCGCGTACGATCAATATTCCAGACACTGTCGGATACAACATGCCTACACAGTTTGCTCGAACGATCGAATTGCTGATGGAAAAAATTCCCAATTCAGACAAGGCAATTTTTTCAGTTCACTGCCACAATGATTTGGGTGTAGCTGTGGCCAACTCACTAGCTGCTGTTCAGAAAGGTGCTCGTCAGGTTGAATGCACGATCAACGGCCTTGGCGAACGCGCGGGTAACGCATCACTTGAGGAAATAGTGATGGCAGTCAGAACTCGCCAGGATCTTTTTGGCTGTGATACCAACATTGATACCACTCAGATTGTTCCTGCAAGTCGTCTTGTTTCAACAGTTACGGGATTTCCTGTGCAGCCTAACAAAGCGATTGTAGGTGCAAACGCTTTTGCACACGAGTCAGGCATTCACCAGGATGGTGTGATAAAAAAAAGAGAAACGTATGAAATCATGCGTGCTGAGGATGTTGGCTGGTCAACTAACCGAATGGTGCTCGGCAAACACTCCGGTCGTCATGCGTTTCAACAGAGAATGAATGAACTTGGATTTGAGTTTCATTCTGATCAGGAATTGCAGATTGCTTTTGACCGGTTTAAGGACCTTGCTGATCGTAAGCACGAAATATTTGATGATGATCTGATCGGATTACAGGTCGGCTCGAGTGGACAGCAAGTCGGTGACAGACTCGAGCTTGAGAGTTTGCAGGTCAGTTCAAGTACTAGGGAAAATTCTACAGCACTCTTGGCTGTGAAGTGGGATGGTGAACTGGTCAATGCTACAGCAGATGGCAACGGACCGGTTGATGCCTCGTTCAGAGCAGTTGCTTCAGTGATCGATCGCGCTCCTGAACTTGAACTTTATTCTGTAAACAGCATAACCGGTGGAACCGACGCACAAGGTGAAGTGAGCGTACGACTCAGGGAGAATGGTCGCGTCGTTAACGGCCACGGTGCCGACACCGATATTGTTATTGCATCCGTAAAAGCATACATCAATGCATTGAATCGCCTCGAAACTTCTGAGCGCCCACATCCACAAACGGGTTCCATGATTTGAGTTGCAATTGATGTCAAAAGATGCGTTTCTGAGTGCGATGGGAATTGAGGTTTACAGACTTCGCTCACAACGCGGGGAATCGCAACAAAGTGATGCAGACTCTGAGTTGAAGGAGTCTGCAGAACAGCCATCTATAACTTTCGATCATGCAAATGCAGAAGATTCGCAAGTCGTTGCGGCAACTCCATCAATTCCTGCATTGAATTCATTAGCTGAATTGAGTTTGGGAGAGGTAGCAAACATTGCATCAACTTGCAGACTCTGTACGCTGAGCAAAGAACGTACCAACGTTGTATTTGGTTCTGGTTCTGAATCGGCGGATCTGATGTTTATCGGTGAAGGACCGGGGGCGGAAGAAGACAAGCAGGGCTTGCCATTTGTGGGGAAGGCCGGTCAGCTTCTTACGTCCATGATTGCAGCGCTTGGCTTGAATCGGGATGCAGTATACATCTGTAATATCGTAAAGTGCAGACCACCTCAAAATCGCGATCCTCTACCCATCGAAGCCAAAGCCTGTACTCCTTACTTAAGCAGACAAATCGAACTGATTCAGCCAAAAGTCATTGTAGCTCTTGGCAGAGTCAGTGCTCAGCTGTTGCTCGATTCAGAAATGCCGCTTGGTGGCTTGAGAAGACAAACCTACAAATTCAAAGATACAGACATTGATCTGGTGGTGACTTACCATCCTGCTTATCTATTGAGAAAACCAACTGAAAAAGCCAAATCCTGGGAAGATCTATGGAAGGTTCGCCAGATACTGCAGAGGTGATCGCAGCACTGGTCGAATCAGTGAATAAAAATAACGAGTTTCTGACCGGGGTAGATGTGTGCGGATCGGCTGATCTTGTTCCAATTAACAATGTCGATCACCCGAACACCGTATCTTCGGGCAATGGTCCAGAGTGATTCGCCCCTTCTAACTGAGTGCTGTACGGTAGATCTCAAATCATGAGAACTAGCAGTTACAGTTGGATTGTTGCTGATTGAGCCCGGGATACGAAGCTTCTGTCCAATTCGAATCAGGTCTGATTTTGCACTCAACCCATTGATTGCACGTAATTCAGATAACTTAACGTTGTAAGCTTGGGCAATTTCGCTCAAACTGTCGTTAGCAACAACTTGATGCACAATTTCGACGCCTCGAAGTCCGCTTAAACCTTCACTTGCTCCTCGATGAGAGGGAATTCTGAGAATTTCCCCAATTTTGATGAGGTTTGAACTTTTTGCATTGATTACCTTAATTGATGCAACGGACACGCCGTAATGTTCAGCAATTTCACTTAAAGTATCACCTGCTCTTACACGATGTTCGCTTCTGGCAACAACTGCTTGAGACGGCCGTAAGGCACGTTTCCAGTCGACAGTTTCCGATAGTTTTTCAGCTGGCACCAGAATTCTGAATGGACCGTCGGGTGGTGTTGCGTACCGTCTAAGTCCTGGATTCAGCAAAGCAAGCTTCAATGAATCAACCTGAATTGCTTCAGACAATACTGCCAAATCGATTTGGAAATCAAATTCAACAATTTCGAATGGAGACTTAGTAGTAACTTCTGGCAGATTGACGCCGTATTCATTTGGGTTTTGAATGATGTTTTTAACTGCGATCAGCTTTGGATAGAAATTCCTTGTCTCTGAATTCAACTTCAGGGACTTCAGGTCAGTTGGCTTGTTCTTCCGTTTATTTGCATTGATGGCCCGGTTCATTCCGTTGTGACCGACGTTATAGGCAGCAAAGGTTAATGGCCAGTCGCCGTCGAACATTTCGTTCAGATCTCTCAAATGCTTCAGTGCAGCCTGAGTCGAATATGTGATATCTCGCCGCCCTTCGTACCACCAGTCCTGTTTAAGTCCGTAATTTCGGCCTGTTGCAGGCATGAACTGCCACAAGCCCGCCGCACCGCGGGTGGAATAGATTCTGGGGTTGTATCCGCTTTCGATCAGTGGTAGCAGCACAACTTCGGAAGGCATGTTGTACCGTTGGGTTTGTTCGAATATGTACGGTAGATAAACCTTTGCTCGTTCAAGAATTCGCTCGAAATGTCTCGGGTTTCGCGTGTATCGTTTCTCGTGTCGCTCGACAAGGTCGCTTTCAAATTTTTCGAGTTGGAAACTGTCTCTAATTTCAGACCATATATCTACAGAGGCTGTTTCTTCAACTTTGACTTGGGGAATTTCGGGCTGAAGTACTGGTTTTTTGATAAAAAATTCACTACCTGCGGGTACGTAAGGTTTAGGAAGACGGTTGTTCCTGTAGTCTATGTCGTCAGCGGAATAGTCAATGCTATGAACTTGCTGAGCATGTGCACTAGATAAAAAATGGCTTATGGGAAGTTTACCGTCAATTGTTAAACTGACTGAACAAACCAAAATAGCAAGACATGAACCGACTGCGAGTGGTGGTAGCGGTCCGTAGCCAGATTGACTATATTGTTTTGACATTTGAAGACAGAGAAATTTAACAATTCTCTCGGAAGCCGTGCAACGATAGCTTCGGAATTGCGTCGTAGATGGAAGTCACTTTATCCTGCAGAATTTGTAGTGAGCAACCAAATATACCACAAGCGTGACTAAGGAACAACCTGATGTACTCAATCCCAGTCACACAGACATCGCAGAAGCAAATTTTAGCCTCTCGCTGTTTCAATTCTGCAATAGGGCAAACCATTTTTCAATGTGAGACTGAAATTGCAGAACGGCTGGTACCAAGAATTCATTACCAAAGATGCGTTCAGGTCGAGGGTCCTTCGCATTTGCATTACTTCGATAGTTTTACCTCCGTTTCGAAGTACAGGGTGTCGCAAGAGTTGAACCGTCGTTTGGAATATTCGATTGTTGGGGTGGGGGAGTGCCTGCCATTTGGTGCAGAATCCATCGACTACTTGTTTCTCCCCCATGTTCTGGATTTTTGCGACAGACCAGAAGAACTGTTACAAGAGACGACACAGTGCATGACTGTCGATGGTGTGTTACTGATTACTGGTTTCAATCCAAGAAGCATGCTTGCTCTATTGAAACGGTTCAAACGAATTGAGAGCCTGGTTCCCAGTACTGTCAAGTTTTACTCAGTTCATCAAATTCGCCAATGGCTGTCATTGCTGGGATTCGAAATTTTTGCTGCAGAATTTGGATTTTTCAGACCGCCTTTCAGACAGCATTATCGATTGAAACGGCTAGAAAAGTGGGAAATTGCAGGTGCCAGATGGTGGCCAACACTGGGTTCGGTTTATGTATTGGCCGCGCGAAGACAGAATATGGCGAGTAGAATAAAGCCTCAATTTTTGAATCTCAAACTAAAGCACAGAAAGTTTAGATTTGAACATTGAACATGTCAATCTATGATCATCTGAAAATCTAATTTACTGCCAGACATCACCATGCCAATAGTATCGATTTATACCGACGGTGCCTGCGCTCCAAACCCTGGCCCAGGCGGATGGGGCGCTATTCTGTTTTGGAACAATCAGGTTAAAGAAATTTCTGGGAGCGAAGTGCAAACGACGAATAATCGCATGGAACTCACGGCTGCAGTTAAGGCATTACAGCTGCTGAAGCGAAAATCTGTCGTGATTTTGTATACCGATTCAACTTACCTGCGTAATGGAATCACGCAATGGATCGTTCAATGGAAACAGAAGGGATGGAAACTGCGTAACCGTCAGCCAGTCAAAAATGTTGATCTATGGCAGGAATTGGATCGACTTAATTCGTACCATGAAGTAACTTGGGAATGGGTCAAGGCACACAGCAGCAACGAGTGGAATAACAGAGCGGATACTTTGGCTAGAAATGCTATTCCTGGAGAGACTTCATGAGACAGGTTGTCATCGATACCGAAACAACCGGGCTTGAAGTCAAAGATGGTCACCGAATTATTGAATTTGCCTGTGTTGAGTTAGAGTCTCGATCACGAACAGGCAGAGTCTTACATCACTACGTTAATCCTGAACGGGAGGTTGAACGAGGCGCACTGGAGGTGCACGGAATCGACAATGAGTTTCTGCTGAACAAACCGAAATTCGCCGAGGTCGCCGGGGAGTTGTTTGAGTTTATTGAAGGCGCTGAACTGATAATTCACAATGCAGAGTTTGACTTGGGATTTCTCGATCACGAATTTAAAGAGTCCAAGTTGAATTACCCTGAAATCCAATCAGTTTGTGAAGTATTTGATACTTTGGAAGTCGCACGGGAAAAGCGGCCGGGCCGTCGCAACAACCTTAACGCGCTGGCAAATGAATTCGGAATTGACCTTTCAGGTCGTTCCCTTCATGGTGCCCGCCAGGATGCTGAAATTCTAGTCAACGTCTACCTTGCCCTGACAAGTGGACAGACGACGCTTGAATTCGGAGTTGTCTCGGAATTCGAAGATTCGATGGCAAAAACTGAAACGCCAAAAGTGCGGACGGAACCCGTCAACATTGTGGTCATTCGCGCCACTGATTCGGAACTTGACCAGCATGAAAAGATTCTAGACGAACTTGATCAAATTTCCGAAAATGGGAGCATCTGGCGTTCTCTGGAAAAATCAAGTACTGGCAAATAATTTGTTTTTGTTTCAGTTCACAGCGCGGCGAAACATGAATTAGAAAAATGAGTTGGACAATAATTCAGGTTGCTGTTGGTGGTGCGCTGGGTGCAGTTGGTCGTTATTTGATCGGTGTCGGATTAGTCAGAGTTTTTGGTAGCAGTTTTCCCTATGGAACGCTTACGGTCAATGTAAGCGGTTCTTTCATCGTCGGTCTGCTGTTTGTACTATTTGGCGGCCTAAGTGGAGAAACTGGACGTTACACCGCTCTGATTATGACAGGGTTTCTGGGTGGCTATACAACATTCTCTGCTTATTCACTGGATTGTTGGTTGCTATTTCAGCAAGGGCGCAATCTGGAAGCATTGTTGTATGCGTTCGGCTCTGCAGGACTTTCCATCGCTGCCTGCATCGCTGGAATCGCGGTGGCTCGATTGAGTCAGGGGTAAAATTTCTGAACTGGTGTGGATTTACGCAGAGACTAGGTAGATCACAAATATCGAAAACAGTAGTACAACAATTGCTACTGCGAGATCAACTGTCCATTCCCTGGCAATTCTGGAATTCAGCCCTGTGGTGCTAAGAATCATCCGATAGACGCGATCAATAAGTCCTAACAATATCGAATAGATTGATGCAATGGTCACCTGCGTGGCAACAGTTACCCAGCGACCTGCTACAACGAACCCCTTCCGGTAGGCCCATTCCGCATCGATGTTGACACTTCTCAACTCCGGTGGGTAGATACCTGACAACTTAAGCCAGACAAACGCTAGTGCCGAAAACAGCAGCAGTTGCGTTTGAGCAAGTACATGGGTTGCATCATAGGCTGAATAGCCCGTTTGAAAGGGAAGTAGACTGTAAAGGTATTGTGGAAAGCTACCAATTCCGATGCAGAGGACAGCGCCGATACCCATTGCAATCAGCAT
>JAJDXD010000048.1 GCA_022823405.1 Gammaproteobacteria bacterium | reverse complement strand
CGTACCACAGGGGTACCACCAAAGATCATTGTAGTGACTACGGCGGCCGGTTTACCGGTTCCGAAAAATGCAATCACCGGAATCATGAAAACGAATGCAGGCATGGTTTGCATGAAATCCATGATCGGTTGAATAAAGGCGTAGAAACGAGGTCTACGCGCACTGAACATGCCCAATGGAATTCCAATCACGATGGAAAGACATGCAGCGGTTCCGAGGAGTGCCAAAGTCGTCATAGCTTTATCCCAAAAACCCAGTAGCCCCATGTAGGCCAAAAACGCACCGGAATAAATTGCGGTACGAGTGCCAGCCGTAAGCCATGTCAATAAGACAATAAAACTAAAGATTACGATCCATGGAGTGCTGACGAAGACAAGCTCTAGAGCGTCAAGGATCAGGCGTATACCGTAAGTGATGAAATCGAACAACGCCTCACCTTGTGTTACACAGAATGTAAAGAAAGCCTCCACCCAAACAATACCGGTAAGACGAATATCGGGATCAGTGGGAAATTCAGCTAAGGTTTCCAGCTGTCCAGGGAAACTGTAGTGGTACATGGCTGTACCAACAATCACAGCCATAAAAAGTGTACTCAATATTACTTGCCGGAGTGACACACCAGACCGGATACTTCGGTCGGACAACCAATCCGAAAACCTCGCTTCTAGCGCTGAATTAGCGATTACAGATTGTGCGAATTTAACCGCGATCAAAATGATCAAGCCGGTTAACGCAATCCAAATCCCCTGATCTGCAATTTCCTGTGCCTCCAGTCTAATTCCGTCAATCGAATCTTCTAAAGATTTAACTGTACGTTTATAGACATCAACCTTGTCGGACTGAGACTCAATTGCTGATGCCAACTGCTGACGACGCAATTCCAGGGTACCCTCAATCGACTCGATTCGGGCTCGCGCATCAGCCGCCAAGTCACCAATCAGTCCACGTGCAATCTGCACATAACCCAGTGTTTCGATGATTAAAAAAGGCAAAGCCCACATCCACAGCCCGCGAGCGCCAAACCAGATAGGTCCAAGTATTCCGGCAGACGCGTTAAATGTTGGTGTAAAGCGAGAACTACCCCCGATCTTGTCAAATTGTTTGATGTAGTAGTCTGGATTGGTTTGCACGAAGGTACGAATGTTGTCCAGGCGTTCCTCAGCAAATTTTTCTGCAACTTTGAAATCGATAGCATCATCAAGTTGGGTTTGTACTGTTTCTGTCATGACACATCGGCTCCTTCTATCACGGTACGTAGGATATCTTTCCTGGTGATCACACCGACATCGGTATTCCCACTTTGCACCAGGATTGCTGAATCACTGTTGATTGCCATTTCAATGAGTTTACTAAGCATCTCGTCTTCACTGACGCGTTGCGTATCGGCGGGCAGGGGGGCATTGTTGGCTAGATACTGGTCCAGCGGTTGCATGACGACGTGCGCACGTACAATCTTCAATCGGGAAATGCCTGCCACAAAATCGGCCACATAGTCGTCAGCCGGGTTCATCACAATATCTTCGGCAGTACCGATCTGAACCACTTTTCCGTCATGCATAATCGCGATCCGGTTCCCGATTCGCACGGCTTCGTCCAGGTCATGAGTGATGAACACAGTTGTCTTTTTCATTATTTTTGATAGTCTGAGAAATTCATCCTGCAATTGGCGTCTGATCAAGGGATCAAGTGCGCTGAAGGGTTCGTCCATCAACAGAACATCGGGATTGGCGGCCAATGCTCGTGCAAGGCCGACACGTTGCTGCATTCCACCAGACAACTCATGAGCAAACTTACTGCCCCATGCCCCCAGTTCCACAATGTCGAGGATCGCTGCAGCATGACGCATCCGATCATTTTTGCTCATCTGCCGAATTTCCAAAGGCATCGCTACATTGTCGAGAACCGATCTGTGCGGCAACAGTGCAAAATTCTGGAATACCATTCCGATTCTGCGATTTCGAAATTGTTGCAACTCCGCGGGTTTCAGAGCCATCACATCGGTTCCTTCGATCTCGATCTTACCTGCAGTTGGTTCCAGCAAGCGATTGAAGTGGCGCACAAGGGTTGACTTACCGCTACCTGACAGCCCCATAACACAAAAAATCTCACCCCGATTGACGCTTAGGCTGACATCGGCGACGCCAACCACCGCATTGTATTGTGCAAGCGTTTCCGCCTTCGTCAGCCCTTTCTCCTGAACGGCTTGCATAGCTTCAATCGCTTTCGTTCCAAAGACTTTCCAGACATTCGAAATCTTAATGACAATGTCTTCTGTCGTATCTGGTGAATCAACCGACACTATGTTAGTTCCACTTCAAAAAATTAAAATTCTTGTTGAAATAACACCTGGAGCACTCATACTCCAGGTGTTATTTTTTGTTCATAGATGTTGTGGATTAGAGTCCGAGCCAGGCGTCAACGCGATCAGGATTGTTTTCAACCCATTCTCTCGCGACATCTCTCGCATCACGGCCTTTCCCTGAGACTTCATAGGCAAAACCACTGACATCATCCGCGGTGAGTCCGAATCGTCCGAAAAACTCGGCAA
The DNA here is from genome assembly GCA_022823405.1 of Gammaproteobacteria bacterium. GTDB lineage: Bacteria > Pseudomonadota > Gammaproteobacteria > Arenicellales > JAJDZL01 > JAJDZL01. The sequence continues at coordinate 4,554 of JAJDXD010000048.1, read as the reverse complement.
TTGCGGGTGACCGCTCCGCCAGAGAATTGGACCAAGCGATCTGAACGTTTTTCAGAGCATCTTTGCTGGCAACCATCGATTGTTCATACCAATCTGGGGAGTCAGATGGTTGCAACATGATGTATTTTTCTGGATCGTAGGGTGGTTCACTCAGCATTTTTACATCAAACATGAACCAGATCGCGTGTGGTTTGTAACAGTAGAAAGCATATCCCTCACCCTTGGCGATCGAGTCCTTGACACGTGCGGTTTTTACACTTTCCTCGGCCCGAATCGGCTCGATGAAGTCCAATAAACCATAGTCGCGTACCTTGACTTCATTTACATTGGCTGAGGCCCAACCTGGGGCACCGATCCACATCTCGCCGCGCCCGTTGCCATCACTGTCCATTAGTGCTGCAACTTCGGGACGTCCCAGATCCGCAATGTCTGTAATGGAGTTTGCTTCTCCGAAATCCTTGGAGACGCAAAAACCTTGGTTTCCTTCATAGGGATTGCTTGACAGAGTAACCGTACCTGCACCATCCACGTATTTCTTGGTAAAACTCTCTTGGTTTGGAAGCCAAACGTCTGGGTGCACGTCAATATCGCCTTTTCCCTGGTCCATTGCCTGGAAAATTGTCGCGTTATTACCAGGTACCAGTTCTGCCTTTCCGCCAATACGCATTTCGACGACAGCTGCCAGCAAATTGGCAATTGCCTGGGCACCAGTCCATGACGGCACACCAATTTTTACCTCCTCAGCTGCGAATGCCGGGGCAGTACACATGGTGACCGCAACAGCCAATGCCATTGCTTTAAATTTTGATTTCATAGTTTTCTCCGAATTGAAGTTAACACCGGTTTTCTCCGGCGGTTGGTGGTTTTGGGCAAGTCTCTGCCCATGCGAAAAGGTAAATATATATTACGAAAATACAAAGTTGCCGTAATTAAGCGGTGTTCTAGGTCAATGAGGCCAAGAAAGTCGCAGTATGGAAGGGTGTTACCCCACGCTTACTGGGCACATCCGTACGTACGCGGTAACAAATCAGGGTGTCCTGTCTTAAGTGATTGACGGCAATTCAGCCAATATCTACTGTATCTGCAAAAGAGTCAGCACCGAGTCGAAGCAGAATGCTTACGCTCGTACCTTCTAATCCGAGAATTCTCAACTTGCGAGAAATTCAAAGTGATCAGAAAGTTGGTTACAAAATTGAATGTTTCTGGAAATCAAGCAGCAAAATCTGGATGTTCTTCAACCTTTTTGGACGATCATCTTTGCATTGTTGAACATAGGTTTGAATTTTGCTAGGGAATTAATACTGGTTAAACAGGGAAAATTATGAGAATGCACAAAAAATCTCGGCGTTTCCGCGAAAGGTAATTCTCACTTTGAGGGTGGCTCACTGAACTACTGAACTTCACTTTGATGTTTCAGCAAACTCCGCTTCAGATTTAACTGCCTGTTTGATTGACGGCGGCTCTTTGTGTACAGCATGAGGTGGCCATAGATCACCGAGACTGAAACTGATCGCCTCAAATGGCGGCAGCGACACTGGCGCATCATCGAACAGCGTGTCCATCAATACCCACTCGGAACCACGCAACGTAAATGCTTCCAACGACCGTGCATCTGGATCCACCAACCAAAGATAGGTGACCCCTTCACGGGCATAGATAGCCCTTTTGCCACCAAGGTCAAGCGCTCGGGTCGAAGGTGAAATCACCTCACACACACAATCCGGAGCCAACGTGAAGTGGGCGGTGGTTGGAAACTCGAGCATTCGTTCACGTCGCCATCCTGCGATATCGGGCACCAGAATGTCCTCTCCTAGATGCACTTCAGGCTCAAAGAGAATCCACCAGCCGCCGGGTCCACTGCGACCTTTGTGAAAAGGCGAACCAATGCAAATGCCAAGTTCCGAGCTAGCTAAGGAGTGACGAGGGCTCGGTCTTGGCTGGGTGTATAGCGTACCGTCGACAATCTCTGCAACCATGTGTGGCGGTGCATTCAGCACGTCCTGATAGGTCGCCCGAGTTGATGTCGACTCGGGATTGGCTGTTTGAGAATTAATCATTGTGTCTTGAACCTTCAAAGGTGTTGTAGTTCAATTTTATTTGAAGTGTGTAATAATCAATAAATCCTTGACATTCCGCTTGATTACACTCAATTAACTGACCTACTACCACCCCCTCGAAATTCGCTTGCTTTTTGAACCTCTGATAAATTGACGGTGAGTCAGGGTTTCGCGACACTGGGTTGACAGACGGATATGCGTGGTTTGATTACTACATTGCCCCGTATCGTCGCAGACCGTTCTTGCAATAAAACCTAAGATCTTCGCCAGTCACAGGTTGACGAGTCAGCATAGATAAATCGAGGGTTACCACCGGGATCGCACCATCAAATTTAATTTAAATTGTTAAAGACGAAATATACCAACCTGAACTACAACTCGAGTAGCTGAAATTAAGAAAATAAAAAATCTTCTGATGATTTTTCTGACAGGTTAAGTGTTATTGCAAGTATGCGAATGCTGTGGTAATCTCTTAAAATTCCCTTTGATCAGTTTGCTGATATCAATTCGTTATTTACGCAGGGAAATTTAAATGGAATTATCTGGAAGCACAATTGTGCCATATCCGCGCGATGTCGTTTGGCAATCACTCTATGATGCGGAAACCATGCGTCGTTCAATTTCCGGTTGTATAGAGTTGGAGTGGATATCAGAAAACGAACTTCAGGGAAAAATCAAGAAAAAATTTGGTCCTGTAAAAGCCACATTTCCCATCAATTTATCGGTCAGCGATGTGGAGGAATTCGAAAGTTACACCATGCAGGGTTCTTCAAAAGGTGGTTCGTTTGGCTATGTTAACGGTGAAGCGAGATTTAAACTGGTCGATGTAGACGAAGGCTGTGAACTCTTTTATGAGGCTGGAGTCAAAATGGGTGGTAAACTGGCTCAGATCGGTTCCCGGTTAATGAGTAGCGCAGCAAGAAAAATTGTTGGAGATTTTTTTGAGGCTTTCTTTGCAGAAATTGAGTCCCAGAATTCTTCCGAAACTGATCAGGAGCAAGAACCAGATTGAAATCGGTGAGAATAGGCACAGCCCACAAGTTGCTAAGTTGCCCCAATCTCCGAATAATTCATTAAAATTGCTTGAAGATATGAATTTGAATCAAGTACTCGTTTCGTCGCTCAATCGTTCCAGAGTGGGTGGTTTGAGTTGGCGATTTAGGTAATGTAAAGAGGAGGGCAGTTTATGACTGTATCAATTTCAATGACGATTAACGGACGCAGTGTGTCAGCCGATGTTGATGCACGGACTCTGTTGGTCGATTTTTTGCGGGTAGACCAGCGATTGACAGGCACGCATGTCGGATGTGACACGAGCCAGTGTGGCGCATGTGTCATCCATGTGAATGGGAAGTCCGTCAAGAGTTGTACGATGCTTGCGGCTCAAGCAAACGGTGCGGATGTCAAGACTATTGAAGGTGTTGCCAATGGCAGTGAATTGCATCCGATGCAGGAGGCTTTTCGCGAAAATCATGGTTTGCAGTGTGGATTCTGTACGCCCGGCATGATCATGAGCGCATTGGATCTCGTCAGTGTAAATACTGACCCTTCCGAGCAGGAAGTTCGGGAGTGGCTGGAAGGTAACTTGTGTCGATGCACGGGTTATCACAATATTGTCAAATCGATACAGGCTGGCGCTAAAGCCATGCGGGAGGCATAAGAATGAGTGGTACCGGAATTGGCGCCTCTGTGCGCCGAAAAGAAGACTTCAGATTTGTCCGTGGTGCAGGAAAATACACTGACGATTTGAATTTACCAGGTCAGGCTCATGCGTATATTCTGCGCTCGCCGCATGCCCACGCAGCCATCAATTCGATTGACACATCGGCAGCTGCAAGCAGTGATGGAGTCGTCGCTGTGTATACGTCCGAAGATATGGCTGCCGTTGGCGGGATTCCTTGCGGGTGGCAGGTACACGGTAAAGATGGCAGCCCGATGCATGAACCGAAACATCCTGCTCTGGCAGAAGGTAAAGTGAGGCATGTGGGAGATCCTGTAGCAGTCGTGATCGCTGAATCGCGTGAGCAGGCCCGAGATGCGGCGGAAACGATCGATGTTGACTACGATGTACTTGAAGCCGTCTTGGATATGAATCAGGCCATTACAGATGATTCACCCAATGTTCATGATGATGTAGGCACGAATGTTTGCTATGACTGGGCTTTGGGAGACCCGGATGTAGTCAACGAAGCTTTCTCCAACGCTGCGCATGTTGCAAGACTGGACCTCATCAATAATCGACTGATTCCGAATGCAATAGAGCCGCGCTGCGCCATTGGTGATTTTGACCAGGCTTCCGGGCAATACACGCTTCACACGACCAGCCAGAATCCTCACGTCATCCGACTGCTGATGGGTGCTTTCGTTCTGGGTATTCCAGAGCACAAGCTGCGAGTCCATGCCCCAGATGTTGGTGGTGGATTTGGCTCGAAAATTTATCACTATGCGGAAGAAGCGATCGTAACCTGGTCGGCTGCTCAGCTCAACAGACCGGTTA
>JAJDXD010000163.1 GCA_022823405.1 Gammaproteobacteria bacterium | reverse complement strand
GATCCAGAAGCTTAAGAATTTCTTCTGCGACCAATTGATCAAGTGCAGAAGTCACTTCATCGCATATGATGACAACTGGTTTGGCCGCGAGTGCCCGTGCAATACAAACCCGTTGCTTCTGCCCGCCGGAAAGTTCAGGGGTATACCGATCAATATAGTTGGTCGGTAATTCGATCATCTCAAGCAACTCCTTCACTCGCTGCTCGCGTTCCGCACCAGCCATCTGAAAATAAAATCCAAGGGGGCGCCCAATTGTTTCGCGCAGTTTTTGTCTCGGGTTCAACGCAACATCGGGCATTTGATAGATCATCTGAATCTGGCGCAACTGATCTTTTGTGCGGTTCTTGAATGATCCAGGCAGTTCCTGGCCCTGATACTTGACGGATCCTTGCATCGGTGGCAGCAGTCCAGTTATTGCCCTGGCCAAGGTGCTTTTCCCACTGCCGGACTCGCCTACGACGGCAACGGTTCGACAGCGCTCAATCGACAGATTAATGTCATCTAGCACTTTAATTCCACCACCATAGGCTGCGTGTAAATCACTCACCTCGATAAGTGAATGCTCTTCTTTAGTTTCAGGCTCAGGATTTTTTGCAAAAGTACGCACTGCCAGAAGTTTGCGCGTGTATTCCTCCTTTGGACTTTCAAGCATCGTGCGAGTATCCGACTCTTCAACCAAATCTCCATAACGCAGCACCATGATTCGATCAGCGAGTTGCACAACCACCGCCAAATCGTGGGTGATATAAATTGCTGCGGTATTGAATTGTTTAACAACGTCCTTAATTGCCGCCAACACTTCAATTTGGGTGGTAACATCCAGCGCAGTTGTCGGCTCGTCAAAAATGATCATGTCAGGTTCACATGACATCGCCATCGCGACCATCGCGCGCTGCAATTGACCGCCGGACACCTGATGTGGATAACGATTGCCAATGTTGTCGGGATCGGGCAACTCCAGTCGCGCATAAATCATGCGCGCATTCTGCGCAGCCTGTTGATACTTGAGCACTCCGTGCTGAACTGGGGTTTCGGTGTACTGCTCTATCAGCTTATGTGCGGGGTTAAACGATGCCGCTGCGCTTTGTGCGACATAAGAAATTCTTACGCCACGAACTTCTCTGATCTGCTCGGCGGTCTGGGTAAGAATGGGGACACCATCAAAGTCAATTGATCCGCCAACGATTCGGCAACCCGGTCTTGTGTATCCCATGGTCGCAATACCAATGGTTGATTTACCCGCACCAGACTCGCCAATCAGACCCAAAACCTCACCGCGATCGAGGTGTAGGTCAATACCATTCACAATAGGCTTCCAGGCATCATCTGCAAACCCCTCAATTTGCAGGTTTTTCACTGTTAGCAGTCGTTCACTCATCGATAACCTCAATGTTCACTCATACCGTCGGAATTCTTATTCAGAATTCCAGTCAGCTCAATATTCTTCGCGAAGTCCGGCAGTTTTGCGCAGGAACCAGTCAACAACCAAATTGACAGCGATCGTCAATACTGCGATTGCAGCTGCGGGGACCAGCGGTGTAAATATTCCGTACGTAATTGCCACCCCATTTTCGCGTACCATGGCACCCCAGTCTGCAGCGGGCGGTTGAATTCCGATTCCAAGAAAGCTCAGGGAGCTGATGAAAAGGAACACAAAACAGAACCGTAGACCAAATTCCGCGAGTAATGGCGTCAAGGTGTTGGGTAGAATTTCTCGGCGCATAATCCACCACAATCCTTCGCCGCGCAGGCGCGCTACCTCGACATACTCCATCACGTTGATATCCATAGCCAAGGCGCGTGAAATTCTGTAAACTCGGGTTGCGTCAAGCGTGGCAATCACAAAAACCATCACGGGAATTGATGTGCCAAAAATTGACAGTGCAATCAGAGCGAAAAATAAGGTTGGAAAAGCCATGATGATGTCAACGCATCGACTAAGTAAATGATCGACCCATCGGCCAACGGTTGCTGCAAAAAATCCAGCTACCATTCCCATGAAAAATGCCAGGCAGGTAATGCCCAATGCGAGTGCGATGGTATTTCTCGCCCCGTAGAGAACCCGCGTGTAGAGATCACGACCGAGTTGATCCAAACCGAGCAAAGTTCCACTCTCTGAAGGTGTAGCCCAAGGGACAGGGTCGACGACTTCGCTTTCGCCATAAGGTGCCAGCCAGGGTGCAAAAACAGCGGCAAAAAGGTATATCAGTATGATGACGATTCCAATATGCGCCGGGAGTCCAGCACGCTTGAATGAGTTCCAGAACCGTCTCATCGAAATCTACCGAGGATGACGCATTCTGGGATTGCAAATGATGGCGAGAATATCAGCCAACATATTCAGCGTAATATATGTGGCACCAAAAATCAGGATGCAGGCCTGAACAATAGGCAGGTCGCGGGATGTGACTGAATCAATCATCAACAGGCCTAGGCCGGGATAGATAAAGACCACCTCCACTACTACGACACCGACGACCAGGTAGGCCAGATTAAGTACGATGACGTTGATAATGGGTGAGAGCGCGTTCGGTAAGGCGTGACGAACGATAATGCGCGACCGCTTCAATCCCTTCAAAGTAGCCATCTCAATAAATGGACTTTGTAGTAAGTTAATAATTGCTGCCCTCGTCATGCGCATCATATGAGCCACAATTACGAAAGTCAGTGTAGCAATGGGCAGGAGTGATGCGTAAATCTTCTCACCCAAGCTCATTGAATCAGAAATACTTGAAATGGCTGGGAAAATTTGCCAGTTCACTGCAAAGAGTGCGACCAGCATGTAGCCGATAAAAAACTCTGGTAATGAAATTGCTCCCAGAGTAATTGTAGAAATCATCTTGTCTAACAGGGACTCACGGTAAAGAGCCGCGACAATCCCCAAAAACAGTGCAAGCGGTACTGCGACAATTGCAGAGGCTACCGCCAGGAACAGAGTATTTCCAAGCCGTGTCGCCAGCAATTCTGCAACCGGACGAGAGTTGGAGAGCGAAATGCCCATATCGCCCTGCAGAAAGTTTCCGAGCCATTCTACGTAACGCACAAGCACCGGTTTGTTTAAACCG
>JAJDXD010000116.1 GCA_022823405.1 Gammaproteobacteria bacterium | reverse complement strand
ATCGTTAGCTTCAATCCATTACTGCTTATTCAGCGACCCAAAGCACAAAAAATATTAAATTCAATATAGAATGTATCGTACTACTTCAATCATTGAAAGAGGTCGCATCATGCGTATTTTCAAATACCTTGCTGTTGGTTTATTGATGCCAGCCGTATTCTCAATTTCCACGCTTCAGGCTGATTCGATGCCAGGAACAGTCGCTTCGGCTGAAGAAGCAGAAGCCGTGTATGCTGCCCGCTCAGATTTTATGAAAGGCATGGGTGGCAGTATGAGAGCATTTTCCAATTACCTGAAACGAGGCGAGGGCGAACCATTGGAATTAGGTGGCATGGCCGCTGAAATAGCTGCAAGAGCGGGCGAAATTCCCGGTCTGTTCCCCAAAGACACCGGTTTGGAACAAAATTTGGAAAGTGAAGCAAAATCAAATATCTGGGAAGAATGGTCTGATTTTGTAGCTGCAGCAGAAGGGCTTGTCGAGCCCGCCAGGGCCGTTGAAGCCGCGTTTGATTCCGGTGACAAAGGTGCAATCGGCCAAGCAGTCAAGAGCTTAGGTGGAGACGGTTGTAAAGGCTGTCATTCTCAATTTCGACAACCAAAGGAATAACTGACTCTATCCATACTGTACATAAATCCAGATCATAATCGCCGCGACAATTGCTACCACAATTAACCCTCGCCATGGTGAGGCGAGTCGCGGCGGGTCTTGGGACTTGTCTTTCGGCACCGATCGACTGCCGGTAAACATCGGCTTAATCAGGTTGTCACGCTTGTAAAAAAAGTAGAACAGGTTCGCCGCAATGTGCAGCACAATGATCGATATTAGCCAATCGACATTCTGTAGGTGCAGATCACTCGCGGTTCGGCTAAGTTCGTAGCTGATATAGTAAGCAAACGGCCCTTCGACTAATCCATCTACATCAGCTGCAAACAGTCCTGTTGTGAGCTGAAATACCAGAAAACCCAGAATCGCAATAACAGCTAGCGAACCAATTGGGCTGTGTGCGAGGCTGTATCCCGGCATTCTTTGGGGCAGTGTTTTGATGTAATCGATGTACGCACTGGGTTTGAAGACCAGGGCAGTGAACCGGGCATTGGAACTTCCCACGATTCCCCAGATCAGTCTGGCGATCACAAGAATGACAATAGTTTTTCCTGTGGTGATGTGGACGTCGAAGTTCCCGAAATTTGCACTTACCAGCATAACCACGATGAGTGCCGCAAGCAGCCAGTGAAAGATTCGGACAAATAAATCCCACACTTTGACTTTAACGAAATTTGATTCGTTTGCTGTTGATTTCACTTGAAACTCTTACAAATTGATCCGATTTAATAGATGTTCTAGAATTCGTAGTCTAGTTATAATTTAGCACACATCCAAACTTGCGTATCGCCCCATCATTTTCACGCAAGCTGTTTCACTTTCTGAGGTAAATATGGCAAGAATTACAGTAGAAGATTGTCTGGAAAAGGTCGAGAATCGCTTTCAGTTGGTTCTGATTGCAACAAAAAGAGCTCGACAATTGGCCGGTGGAGCCGAGCCCATGGTTGACCGGGACAATGACAAGAATACCGTGATCGCTTTGCGTGAAATAGCCGAAGGCTTGGTAACCGCTGCAATTCTAGACGAAGATGACACACCAATCGTGACTAACCCGTTTGAGTTGCCGCCGTTGGAGGAAATTGCTGCTGGAACCACGTCTGAAGAATCAGACGAGATTGTAGAAGCAGAGGAAGTGTTGATGGAGATGGAGGCGTCCGAAGAGGTGAACGCGGAGGTAGAAGTTGAACCCGAGTCGAGCGTCGAACAGTCAGCAGACGAGACGGACACTGATAGCGAGCACTCTGAGCAGAACGTCCTGGAATAGCTTCGCAGCACTTCGAAGTGTAATAGGAATTCCTGAGCGAGAAGAAGCTCAGTTTAGAAAGCTCGTCAAATTGCTGAGAGAGTATCTCGGCGAACCCCACATTGAACAAATAAAAAAGGCCTACGCAGTTAGTGCGGCTGCACACGATGGCCAACGCCGCTTGGAAGGTCAAAAGTACATCAATCACCCCCTCAGTGTAGCGGAGATTCTTGCTAAGAAAAAACTCGACAGTAGCACCATCATTGCTGCACTGCTTCACGATACGCTGGAAGATACAAGAATTACCAGGGAAGAGCTTGCTCAGGAATTCGGCGAAGAAATAGCCCGGTTGGTTGAAAGTGTCAGCAAGCTGGACCGAATTGGCTTTGAGTCACCTCAGCACGCCCAGGTCGAAAATCTGCGTCACCTGTTTTTCGCGGCTGCTAGCGACGTCAGGGTAATTTTGATCAAAGTGGCAGATCGAATGCATAACCTGGTGTCGGTGACTGTTCACCGTCGGGAAAAGGTTGAACGCATCGTAAAAGAAACCGAGAACATTTACATTCCAATCGCTCATTTGCTCGGGATTGGCAGTTGGCGACGCGAAATGGATAGTCTGTGCTTTAAAGCACTGAATCCGAAGCGCTACAAAGTCATCAATGATGCAATCAAGAAAGGGTTCAAGAATACCTCCGTTGAACAGGCTGTTTCCAATCATAAATCCACAATAGAACAGGAATTAAACAAGAGGCAGATTGAAGGCGAAGTGACCGGGCGGGTCAAGGAAATTCGAGCGATCTACGAAAAAATGCGAAAAAAGGGCAATTCACTCAGAAACGTGTCAGACGTTTTTGCCTTTCGGATTATCGTCAAGACCGAAGATGACTGCTATCGAGTTTTAGGACTGATTCACAAGTTATTCAAGCCGGTAGCCAGTGAGTTCAACGACTATATCGCCATTCCCAAAATCAACGGCTACCAGTCGCTTCACACAACAGTACATGGAATATTCGGGCGGGCTATTGAGTTTCAAATCCGCACTGAGGGGATGCACAGGGTTGCGGAATCCGGTGTTGCATCCCACCTTGCCTATAAAGGTACCCAAACCATTAAGGATGATACCAAGTTGCCTAGTATCCAATGGTTTAAAGAGGTTGTTCATTCACTGGAAGAGCACAAGTCCCCAGCGGATTATCTTGAAAATCTCAATTTAAAACTGTTTTCAGACTATGTTCATGTTTTCACACCGAAAGGCGACGTAAAGCAGTTGAAGAAAGGTGCAACTGTGATTGATTTTGCCTATTCCATCCATACAGATGTGGGCAACGGTACCACATCAGCAAAAATTGATAATCATCCGGTGCCACTGCACACCGTACTGAATAACGGTGACATGGTCGAAATTCACAAAAGTCGCTTTAGTCGCCCAGATCCAGCATGGCTCGAATTTGCTGCCACAGGTGATGCCAGATACGCGATTCGCCGTGCACTGAAGGATATGTCATCCAAAGACCTTGTCAAGATGGGTGGACGGCTATTCAAGGCGATGCTGAGGAAATTTGAAATCAGGCAGAATCAAGTTACCAATGAAATGAAGCACGAGCTGGCAGTTCGACTAGGGGTTGAATCGTGGAACGATATCCTTTCCGAAATAGCCACTGGTGAACGATTCGCTGCGGCAGTCATCGGTCAGTTATTTCCATCTACATTTCTCAATTCCAACTCAACGTCATCTGAAGTAATCTCAATTCAGGGAACAGAAGGGCTAGGTGTACAGTACGCCAAGTGTTGTACGCCGGTTCCTGGCGAACCCATCGTTGGTGCATTCAACCGAGGGCGGGGAATAGTGGTCCACACGCAGAACTGTCAGAACGTGCGACACTCCAATCTCGCCCCCGAATTCTGGCAAAAGCTCAATTGGGCAGATAAGCCAAAGGGTGAGTACCGAGTTACGCTTCGAGTCAACTGTCAGAACGTAACGGGGGTACTGGCCAGCATTACCAGCAGCATTTCAAGCCATGATGCAGATATCGCAAGCTGCAATACATCGACATCGGAAAACGATGCAATGGTGGTGTGTGATATTCAGGTCAGGAATCTTCAGCACCTCAATGCCATTGCAGAAAACATCGAGAGAAACAAACGTGTCAACAGTGTCGAACGGGTAAGTCACAAATGACCTTGTGCGGACTGCGTGTTCTCGAGAATTAAACTCAAAAATATATAATCCTCCCTACACAAGAAATCACTCGGACTGCTAGTGGTACGCGATCAGCCGCTTTGTATATTTGCAATTTGGAATGGGTGGAAGGATGCCAATTCGACAAATCGTTACAACAGACAATGCACCCGCTGCAATCGGTGCTTATTCTCAAGCGGTGAATCACGCGGGGACGCTCTACATTTCTGGACAGATTCCGCTAGACCCGAACACTCAGGAAATCGTTTCAGATGATGCCCGCGCGCAAATCGTTCAGGTTTTCCGAAACCTGTTAGCGGTTGCAGAAGCCGCAGGCGCCAGTTCCGATCATATTGTTAAACTGATGGTTTATCTGGTTGATCTCGGAAACTTTCCCATCGTTAACGAAGTAATGGGTGAATTTTTCAGTGAGCCCTATCCAGCCCGCGCTGCCGTTGGTGTTGCGTCGCTACCCAAAGGCGTTGGAGTTGAAGTGGAAGCTATCGTGGCTCTCCCAGAATAGGTGGAGCAGGTCAAGCATCCTCATCCTGAAGAAGACCCGATCTCGGTACTTCCGCGAGTCGGGCCAAAACTTGCATCGACCCTGGAGAAGCTCAATATTTCTCAGGTTAAGGATTTACTGTTCCATTTCCCTTTCCGTTTCCACAACAAAACCCGAATTACACCGATCAAATCCCTAGTTGACCGGGAGTACGCATTGGTGGTTGGCCGAATTTCTTCGGTAAAAGAAAACTTTTTTCGTTCCCGCTCTCGTCAGTCATACCGTCCGCGTCGTTCGCTGACGGTTAACATTCGGGATGACGGCGGTAGTATGAAGATGGTTCTTTTTCATTTCACCCAACAGCAGAAAAATTATTTGGAACGAGCCAGTTGGATTCAGTGCTTCGGCGAGGTAAGGCTCACGGGGAGAGGCCTTCAAATGACTCATCCTGAATACTCGGTTTATGAATATTCGCCAACAATACAGAAGGCTGATCGCTTAACTCCTGTTTACGGCTTGACAGAAGGAATCGGGCAGGTGATGATGCGCAACATCGTCTTGTCGGCCATGGAGTACTGCAAGAATCTCACCATTCCTAATCTATTGCCCAAGGCGGTAATCAGGGAAAATGGATTGAGCGATATGGAATTAGCGTTCGAAGATATTCATACGCCCAGAATCGATGACCATCAGGAGGGACAGGACTTTTCCAGTCTGCCTGCAATGCGGCGTTTGATTTTTGAGGAGTTGGTTTCGTTTCAAGTTGCCAGACGTCAGCAGAAAAAAATCAGGCAGGCTGCAGACGCACCAAGCATGAATCCGGAGGGAGATCTTTCAAAACGGCTGCGCGATTCCCTGAAGTTTACGCCAACAAGTTCTCAGCGAGCGGTGATTCGAGAAATCATCAGTGATTTACGCAGTTCTTCGCCGATGTTGCGCCTGGTTCAGGGTGATGTTGGTTCTGGTAAGACGCTGGTAGCGGCTGCAGCTGCCGCCTGGGTTGTCGACTCCGGACATCAGGTTGCAATTATGGCCCCAACGGAACTCTTGGCAGATCAGCACTTGAAATCTTTTTACGATTGGTTCTCACCGTTAGGTATTGATGTGCAGGTATTAACTGGACGATTAACTCAAAAGGTGAGAAAACAGGTCGAGCGAGGAATGAAAACCGGGCAGATCAACATCGTAATCGGTACTCATGCTCTGTTTCAAGAGGGTGTGGAATTTAACAATCTAGGGTTGGTCATTGTTGATGAGCAGCATCGATTTGGGGTGGGCCAACGATTTGCACTGCGAGAAAAGGGTGTGGTGGATAGGCAGGTTCCACACCAGTTGGTGATGACGGCAACACCGATTCCACGGACTCTTGCGATGGGATTTTATGCAGACCTTGATGTATCAAGCATTACTGAACTCCCTCCCGGTCGTATACCTGTCAAGACTGAGATAATACCCAGCGATCATCGCGCGAAAGCGATCCAAAAAGTTGATGCAGTGTGTGCGTCTGGACAGCAGGCCTATTGGGTTTGCCCTTTAATCGACAAATCAGAAGTACTTGACGTCGAATCGGCAGTTGAAGCTGAGAAATTTGTTCGTCAATCGTTACCGGGCCGACGTGTCGCATTGATTCATGGTCGAATCAAGAGCGATAAACGCGACAAGATCATGACCAGCTTCAGGAAAGGTGAGATTGACGTGTTGGTCGCGACAACGGTTATCGAAGTAGGCGTGGATGTACCGAACGCAAGTTTGATGGTTATTGAGAGCTCTGAACGGCTTGGGCTTGCCCAGTTGCACCAACTTCGGGGGCGGGTCGGCCGTGGTGCCACACAAGCGCTTTGCACACTGTTGTACAAACAACCTCTTTCGGAAATGTCGCAAAGTCGGCTACAGGTCATGCGGGAAACGACGGATGGATTTAAGATTGCGGAAAAAGACCTCGAACTCAGAGGTGCTGGTGAACTTCTCGGTACTCGACAAACCGGTGCTCAGATCTTTCGAATTGCAGAAATTTCGCGCGACCGGGGCCTACTCAGTGACGTGATCAAGGCAGCTGACTTGATACTGGAACAACACCCGGAGTTGATTGATCCTTTGATTCGGCGCTGGACCATTCGAGAGGGACAGTACAGTGCTGTCTAAACGACTTGGAGCCTATGCTCGATTGATGCGGCTGGACAAGCCCATCGGGAGCCTATTGCTCTTATGGCCCACTTTGTGGGCATTGTGGATTGCGGGGGATGGGCAACCGCAGCCTCGAATTGTATTGATCATGATCATCGGTGTCTTTGTGATGCGTTCTGCCGGTTGTGTAATAAACGACTTTGCGGATCGTAATTTTGATCCCCATGTGGAACGGACCAAGGACCGACCGCTTGCGACCAAGGAAGTGTCGGTCCGAGAGGCTCTGATTTTGTTTGTATGTATCAGCCTGGTCGGATTCATACTGGTTCTGTTTCTTAACCGCTTATCCATTGTTTTGGCATTTGTTGGGCTATTCCTCGCTGCCTCCTATCCATTTCTGAAAAGAGTAACGGGTTTACCGCAGTTCTATCTCGGCATCGCGTTTGGCTGGGGTATTCCCATCGCGTTTGCAGCGCATCTAGACACAGTTCCGATAGTTGGCTGGCTGATTCTTTTGGCAAATATTGCCTGGGCCGGTGCTTACGACACTTTTTATGCGATGGTCGACCGAAACGACGATCTAAGGATCGGAGTCAAGTCGCTAGCCACAATCAGTGGGACAAGTGACCGTTTGGTAATTGGGCTCTGTCAGGCAGTAACGTTGATCATACTGGGGGTGGTTGGATATTTGGAGAACCTTGATGGTTACTACTATCTTGGCCTTTGCGGGGCATTATTTGTCGGTATCTGGCACCAGTACTCCTGTCGAGAGGATAACCGAGAAAAGTTCTTTGCCGCGTTTTTGGGTAACAGCTGGTTTGGCGCGATGGTATTTGGCGGAATTCTGCTGGCTTATCTGTAATTTGTGGTGCCTTTTACGTCCATTTTTTAAGTGGTGAAAATCTGGTTTTCCGAAGCCGACACTCACTCCTGACATCGCCCAACCGAGCCATTACTCTGCGACATCATGAATATCGAAACTCCGCGATATTAATGAATCGTAAAAGATCAAATTCGTGTGGTTACTGTTGGTGTTTTGAAGACAAATTTAGAAGCTGGTCAGACAACTCAATAATCCGCTCCGACATGACAAGTTGCTCTCGCCAACCCTTGGGAATTTCTTCAACGCCATAAAATGCTCCTGCGAGTTGTCCATAAATCGCGCCTGTAGTATCAGCGTCATCTCCAAGATTCACTGCACGGAGTACACCTTCCTTGAAATTCTCAGTATTCCAGAATGCCCATAATGCTGCCTCAAGCGCATGGACGACATAACCACCGCCAATGATCTCAGGTGGTTGTTTTTTCTTGAACGAACCTGCTGCAACCTGACTGATCTTCGGTGATAACTCGTCTCGCTGCCAATGAGCATCGACCGGACTGAAATAACTGCTCAACAATTCGTTCTTGGAACATCCCTGGCACGCGCCGACGATTAATCCTGCATAGTAGCGGCACGCATCGATTGGCTCAGGCGCGCCGTGTGTTGTTCGAGAACTCTCTCCAGCTTTATGAAGGGCTTGTTCGGGATCACTTGCAAATGCAAGTGCGACAGGTGCCAGTCGCATGAGTGAGCCATTTCCTCCAGAAGAAGGATCCGTTGATCCGGAAAAGGGGTCTGAATCGCTCTCAAAACGCCTCAAGGCGCCACTGACTGTATATCCAATGTCAAAGCACTTTCCCGTACTGCTCAAGTACCCTTTGCGATACCAGCGTACGTACCGCTGCATTTGATCTTCAGCATCAAATCCGCCTTTCTCAACCAGACTCTCAGCCAGACACATTGCCATTGACGTATCGTCAGTCCACTGCCCTGGCTCCAGCCCAAACGGCCCGCCACCAACCATATCTTCAATCGGTTCAAAACTTCCCGGAGGGCTGAATTCGAGAGTCGTGCCTATTGCATCTCCAGTTGCCAATCCTAGCATAGCGCCTCGATAACGCGCTCTTAATTTGCTCCTATTTTCCATAAACACAATTTACTTTTTTCCAAATAAACAGGCTGCCGAAACAGTCATCGAAAGCGGTCCTGTTGACTAGAGATGACAGTAGCATCAGTTCATTGTTCATGTTGCTGTCAATGCAGCTGCGAAACAATTCGGACTGATCCTTTTTTGGGGTGAGTTAGGCTTCATTTTTTGTGCTTAAAAATGCAATCAAATGATGGTCGACTATACCGTTTCTTGCAATTTCAAAGCAGTTAGAATGAAGAATTAGTCATTATTAACAATGATATACTGGACACGAATACTGTTAGGAGGATTTTGATGTACGCTCTCATGGTCGGTGCTCACATCGCGTTTGCGCTCAGCGCTGTAATTCTGGGTATCTTGGTTTTGAGTATGACCAAGGGTACACCGCGTCACAAACTCATGGGAAGGATATGGGTTGGGTTGATGACTCTGGTAGCCGTGGGATCATTCAGCCTGCGCGATCTCAACCATGGTGAGTTCAGTGCAATTCATGCACTCTCTGCTTTCACACTGCTATCAATGGTCTATGCGATTATCATGATTCGCAGAGGAAATCGTCGAGCACACTTTTTTGCCATGATTGGCTGCTTTATCGGAGCTGTCGTTGCCGGGGCGTTCACACTTAATCCAGAACGTCTGATTGGCAGTTTTTTCTTCAGTTCCTGAAGAGTCCAATCTACGAACAGGATTGACAGTTAGAATTGTTCTGTAGTTCACAGGTCAGGCACTTTCGGCCTGAACTAGGTTGTTAGCTCAGTGCCGCAAACGATCGGTCCATCGACTGGACAATTTCGGGTACATCTTCGGTTGACAGGCACAGGGGTGGGACCAGTCTCAATACACTTCGATCCGGACCGGCTTTACTGGTTACAAGCCCGTTAAATCGAGTTTCCTCAAACACGACGGCCGTCTCTTCAGGTGCGGGTTCTTTACTTTGTCGGTCTTTGACGAGTTCGACTGCAATCATGAGTCCCCTGCCGCGTACATCTCCAATTATTGGATGATCGTGCATGAGACCTGTTAATCCGTCCAACAACAATTTCCCAACCAGTTTGGCGTTTTGCTGTAACTGCTCCCGTTTCATTACCTCAAGAACTGCACGTCCGGCAGCACAACTCATCGGATTTGCACCGTAGGTATGAAACAGGAATTTTTCCGCCATGGGTTCTGCAATTTCCTTTTGTGCAATGACTGCACCCAACGGGTATCCATTACCGATACCTTTCGCCGCAACAACAATTTCGGGCACAATACCATGCTGTTCAAAGTTCCAGAAAGAATCTCCGGTGCGGCCGAATCCCGCTTGTACTTCATCCAAAATCATGATGCCACCCGCAGCACGTACTCGCTCAGCAGCACCGGCAATATATCCTGCGGGCATCGGAATGATCCCAACATATCCTTGTACCGGTTCGATCACCATCGCGGCGAGTTTACCTGAGGTGTTGTATCGAATCGTGTTTTCAAGCGATGTCAGATAACGCTCGGTATCGTCTCCGAACTCGCTTCGATAGGGGTTTGGTGAGAGAGCAAACTGCACGTGGCCAGGCAAATTGACATCATGCCGAAACCCTGAAATTCCCGTAATTGACTGGGCGCCATAGGTTGGACCATGATATCCACCCTGTAGGGAAACTATGTCGCTCTTACCGGTATAGGTTCGCGCCATCATCAGTGCCAGGTCAATCGCTTCAGCGCCGCTATTGGTAAAGTGCACAACCCAATCGTATCCATCAGGCATGGTTGCAGCCAATTCCTCGGCAAAGTGAGCTGGCACCGGGTGATAGAACATCGTTGTACAGTGTGGCAGTACGGCTGCCTGCTCACTTGCAGCCCGAACCACATCCGGATGAGCATGACCAACAGAAATGCATACATTCATTCCCAAAAGATCAATCAGACGGTTGTCGTCCTCATCCCACAGATACTGCCCCTGGCCGCGTTTCACGATTAATGGCCTACGGTATGGCTGAAACTTTCTTTGCGAGGCGGCGTAGTAATTTTCCCGTCGTTGAACAACCGCATCATAGGACCAGTCGATTTCAAGTGTCATTAGATTCCTCTTTATTGATTGCGAATTTCCTTAAGACGTCGCAAGACAAAGTCATCAAGAGCCTCCGCAATATCTGATTCAATGGGTGGTGGATGATACTCATTGAGCATCTTTTTCCATGTTTGATTGGCACGCTGGTGCTGCCAGCTTGATCCCTCAGCCTGCCACTGCTCAAATGATTTGTTGTCTGCGACAGATGACTGAAAGAAAGCGGTCTCGAAATTTCGCTGCGTGTGTCCTGCTTCCAGAAAGTGATGTCCTGGTTCGACTTCTTCAAAAGCGTCCCAGGCCTGAGCTTCGTCCGACAGGTCGACTTTGTCTGCAAATGCTGCCAGCATTGCGCAGCGGTCCGCGTCCATAATGACTTTTTCATAGCCGACTGTCAATAGACTCTCCAAGCAACCTGTGGCATGAATGATAAAGTGTGTGCCAGCCATGAAGGAGCCAATCAGTTGAGTTGAACTTTCGTATGCGGCTTGTGCATCGGGGACTTTAGACGCAGTGAGTGCGCCAACTGAGTGCAGGGGTACGCCTAGGCGATCGGCAAGCGAACGAGCGCACATCTGAAACTGCATGCCTTCTGGTGTACCGAAGGTTGTTGCGCCCGATTGCAGGGAAATTGGACTGAAGAAAGTTCCAAAAACGGCAGGTGCTCCGGGTCTTATCAGTTGAACGAGACAAAGTCCGGCCAAAACTTCCGCCAGCACCTGCGCGAGTGTTGCTGCAACTGACACTGGGCTCATGGCACCGCCAAGAACAAAAGGCGAGACAACGATCGCTTGATTGGCTTTGGCGTAGACTTTGAGTGCTTCGAGCATGGTTGCGTCGAGCACGAGTGGTGCGTTGGTGTTGACAACACTATACAGGCAACAGTTTTCATCGACAAATTTCTCACCAAATACGATTCGCACCATTTCTACGGTATCAGCAGCCCGCTCGCGCGCTGTCACCGCTCCCATAAATGGCTTATCACTCAGTTTCAAATGAGTTTTAGCCATGAAGAGGTGACGTTCGGACACTGGTAAATCGACAGGTTCGCAAACGACTCCGCCTGAGTGGTGAACGCTATCCAGCATGTAGTGAAGCCGTGTCAGATTCTCAAAGTCTTCGCAAGTCGAGTACCGCCTGCCGCGATCCATGTCATGAACGAATGGTGAGCCGAAGCTCGGACAGAATAAGGAGTTATTACCGCCGATTTCGACCGATCGGGCCCGGTTTCTGGCATACTGGGTAAATTGCTGGGGTGCTGAATTTTGAATGACCTCGCGGCAAAACCCAGGTTCAAATCGAACTCGCTCACCTGATACTCTGCAGCCAGCCTGGCTAAAGATGTCTAACGTTTCGGGGTCATCTCGAAAATCCATGCCGATCTGATCCAGAATTCGGTCGGCATTTTTCTCAATAAGGGACAAGCCAGCGTCGTCCAGCAGACCGATTCTTCCGACATAACGCTGAATGTAGGGACTGCTATTGCCAGAAGCGTTGCCATACAGGCGTCGTTCGCGTTTGGACTGACGTCCTCCCATCCTGCGACGCGCGGCTTTTTCCGTCGTACTTTTCACGTTCAGAATTTTATATGACAGGTTATTGCAGGATGAGATTGTGAGAATTTCAGCTTGGTTCGTGTCTGCAGAATTGTAAGCACAAATTCTCAAGAATTGCAGACCGGTACCAACAATCGCTTAACTAAAATGGCGATGTTCATTAGGGATACTACATTGATGATTTGATCGGTGAATGGAAACTTAGATATCGCAATTATTGGTGGCGGTGCAGTTGGGCTCTCAGTTGCCTACCATCTGCTTCAAATGGGTGGTTGCTCAGTTCGACTGTTTGAAGCAAACCAAGTCGGAAGCGGTACCTCCTGGCACGCTGCAGGCATCGTAGGACCGTTGCGATCTTCCCTGAATATGACAAAAATCGCGATGTACGCGACACACCTGTTCCCGGAACTCGAAAATGAGACGGGACAGTCAAGCGGATATCGGCAAACCGGCGGTCTTTGGCTGGCACAAAATCATGAAAGGCTCATCGAGCTTAGAAGGATTCATGCCATGGGATGTCGAGTTGGGTTAGGAGTTGAAATGATCAGTCCTCAGGAAGTGTTGCAAGTAGCACCATTTCTGCGCGTAGATGATTTGGCTGGAGCGCTCTGGGTTGATGAAGATGCGCAGGTTTCGCCGGTTGATTTATGTGCTGCGTATGCTTCTGGAATCAAACAGTTGGGTGGGCTGATCGAGGAGGGGCAGCCTGTTGAACGAATTGAGACTAATAATGGCAGACTCAAAGGTATCACACTTTTGAATGGTGATAGGATTGACTGCGATCGAGTTGTATTGTGTGCTGGCTTGTGGTCTCGAACTTTGGCTGCGAACGTTGGTGTCAATGTTCCGCTACAGGCTGTCGAACACATGTATGTGGTGACAGAGCCGATTGATCAGTTGCGAGAACCGGTTCCTGTTGTGCGTGATTTGGAGCGCGGTGTGTATCTCAAGGGAGATACAGGAAAAATGGTGATTGGTGGATTTGAAAAAGACGCCAAGATCTGGAGTCCGGCATCTGAGATACCTGCAGATGGTGGATATCTGATGTTTGCTGAAGACTGGGATCAGTTTGAACCGTTTATGCAGGCTGCCGTTGAAAGGATGCCGATCTTGGAGTCAACGGGAATCCAGATGTTCATGAATGGACCGGAGAGTTTCACTCCCGATACAAGGCCATTGATCGGTGAAACGCCCGAACTTCCCGGACTTTTTGTCGCAGCAGGATTTAATTCTGTTGGTGTAATGTCATCGGCAGGAGTTGGGCGCGAACTGTCAGAGTGGATATTGGACGGCCGTCCCCGGTTCGATCTGTGGGAAGTTGATATTCGTCGTATCAGTCCGAAATGGAATAAAACCAAAAATTTGCACCTACGTATGCAAGAGGCGGTTCATACCCAGTTTGCAATGCACTGGCCTCTCAAACAGCCTGAGCCGCGAGTGGGGCTTCATCGATCCCCGCTATATGAACGATTAAAGTGTGCAGGTGCGGTGTTTGGGTGTTTGCCGCACTGGGAGGTACCATTGTGGTACGCGGAATCAGAATCGGAGCGTAGAATCATTCATACCTTTGGCGAACAACCGTGTTGGGATATCACCCAACGCGAGGCGGCGCAAATGGCTGCTTCCGTTGCACTAATTGATCTATCGCAGTTTTCAAAATTTGAAATTTCTGGAAAACGATCCCTTGAAGGGTTGCAATACCTGTGTGCTGGTGATATGGATATGCGACCCGGGCAGTCAAAATACACAGTGATGCTCAACGAACGGGGCGGAATTGAAGCCGATGTGACGGTCAGTCGGATTAGTTCCAACTCCTTTAGAGTCGTGAGTGGAGCAAGCACACGCTATCGAGACTTATCCCGGATGCGACAAATGCTAGAAGATTTCGATAGCGTTTCAATTGAAGATCGGACTCAGGATGAAGCAGTGCTGGGAGTAATGGGACCATTGGCTCGAGAGGTGCTACAACGCGTGTTCTCCAAAGACCTGCAATCGGAAAAATTTCCGTTCGGAGACTTTCGAAAGGGAAAAATTGGTGGAATGGAAGTAACAGCTCTGAGGCGAAGTTATGCAGGCGAGTTGGGATGGGAGATCTACATGCAGGCGGATGATGCGATGATGGTCTACGATTCGATCAGAGAGGCAGGTGAAGACTTTGGAATTTCTCATCTCGGTATGCTGGCATTAGATGGCTGTCGGATGGAAAAGGGTTTTGGACATTGGAGTCACGAATGGAATCCTGATGTGACACCAATCGAAGCCGGGATTGAATACACACTGGGAACGCGTCATCGCGACTATTTGGGCTCAGACGCGATACAGCAGCAAAAGGAGCATGGTGTCAGCCAAAGGCTTTTTCTGTTGGAAGTCCTTCTTCAGACGTCGGAACGCCCACTGTTACTACATGATGAGCTTGTTTTGTGCAATGATGAAATTGTGGGGTTGACTACATCTGGCGCAGTTGGCCCTAGAACAGGGAAACTGCTATCTTTTGCACTCGTTGAATCTGAGCCGGGTGAATCATTTCAAACAATTTTGGACAAGCATTTACAGATAGAGGTGGCCGGGGATCTATACGAAGCACGCGTGTTGACTGAGGCACCGTATGATCCAGACGGAATGCGAATGAGAGGCTAGACAGTGACGGAGTATGCAAGTGTCTTAGTTATTGGTGGTGGGGTTATGGGTACCTCCACTCTTTACCACCTGACAAAACTCGGCTGGCATGACGTCATTCTGATCGAGAAAAACGATCTGACCCACGGATCGACATGGCATGCGGCAGGACTTTGCACGCACTTCGCACACAATGCGAGCATTATGCAGATGCGAGCTGAAAGCATTCGCCTTTACAAGTCAGCACTGGCGGAAGACTCTGGTATGGATGTCGGGTTTCATCAGACGGGTGCAATGCGCGTTACCAGGTTGACTGATCGCATGGATGAGTTTCGGCATGTTCAGGGATTGGGACGGTTTATTGGGCACGAGTTTCACATTGTTTCCCCAAAAGAGATTGAGGAACTTTACCCGTTGGCCAAAATTCATGGATTAATTGGCGGTATTTACGAGCCGTATGATGGCAACGTTGACCCGAGTCAGGCAACACATGCATTTGCAGGGGCAGCTCGTGCTCGGGGTGCACGAATATTTCGACAGAGTCCTGCCCTGAGGATTGAGCGTATGGCTGGCGGTGAGTGGGAGGTGCATACACCAGCGCGCCAAATCAGGTGTGAACACATCGTCAATGCAGCTGGTACCTGGTGTCGGGAAATCGGGGAAATGATGGGAGTTGATTTACCCGTCGTTCCAGTTCTTCATCAGTATCTGGTTACTGAATCTATTGATGAGATTCGAGACAGATCAACGCCATTGCCGATATTTCGGGATCCGGAAGAAAGTTGGTATACCAGACAGGAGCGCGACGGACTCATCTTTGGTCCCTATGAGAAGACCCCAGAGGCATGGGCAATTGATGGTGTTCCACAAGGCTTTGGTGCTGATTTGTTGCCACCGGAACTGGACAGACTCAGCGACATCATTGAAGCGGCAACCAAGCGAATTCCTGTACTTGGAAAAGTAGGTATTCGAAGCAATGTTAATGGTCCGATTACATTTACACCAGATGCCAATCCCTTAATTGGACCAGCATTCAATCTGCCGAATGCATGGCTTATCACCGGCTCTTCTATGGGTGTGATGGAAGGTGGTGGTGCTGGCAAGTTTCTCGCTGAATGGATTGAAGGCGGTGAACCACCGATGGACGCACTTGCTATAGATTCCCGAAGATTTGGTGATTATGCGAACCGGGGGTTTCGGGTTTCCAAAGCGATAGAGAGTTTTGCTCATCAATTTGGCATTCACTATCCGAAAGAAGAAAGACTGGCTGGTCGACCAGCAGTCACATCTCCATTCTACCAACCTCTGAAAGAGGCTGATGCTGTGTATGGCGCTGTATATGGATGGGAGCGTCCGAACTGGTTTCGAACTTCGGATAGCGGTTCAGAAGCGTTAGACAGTTTTCGGCGGACAAATTGGTTTGAAGCCGTAAGTCGCGAATGTCGATTGGTTTCCGAACGAGTTGGATTGTGCGATATGTCAGCACTTGCAAAGTATGAAGTTACTGGTGTTGACGCAGAGCGATTTATGGAATCTCTGGGTGCAAACACTCCGCCTCGAAGGGTTGGACGAATTTCGTTGATACATGCATTAACTGAGTCGGGTGGCGTGCAGTCTGAGTTTATGGCGTTTCGGGCGTCTGAGGACCGCTACTACTTAACTTCAGCTGCTACAGCAGCGAGACTCGACCTTGAAGTTCTGCGAAGACGGGCGATTGACTTTCACGTTGAGATTTATCCGATTGTGGATCAACGTGCGGTTTTGAGCATTGCTGGACCTGAAGCACCTAATTTGCTCAGCGCATTGTGTGATTCTGACTGCTCGCAATCAGGTTTCCCGTGGCTCAGTGGTTCAGAGATAGTGATCGCGGGTGTACGGGTACTGGCTCTTAGAATTTCATATACAGGAGAAACCGGATGGGAACTTCATATTCCTCAAAATAAAGCGGACAAAGTATTCGCTGCTTTAGTCAATGCCGGGACAGAATTTGGACTTGGCTTTTTCGGTGCTTTCGCTCTTGATTCGATGCGGTTAGAAAAAGGATATAGAGCTTGGGGAGTTGATTTGACAACGGAAAGAACGCCATTGGAGGCGGGGTTAGATCACTTGGTTAAGCCTGAAAATCGTCAGTTCATCGGACGAGAATCTTTGTTGCGTCGTGGGGAGTCAAGCAACTGGTGGTGTATGAAATTATTTGAAATTGCTTCTGGAGACATTGATCCGTTTTATCTTCATTCCATTTATCAGTCTGACCAAATTGTGGGGGTAGTAACCTCCGGTGCATTTGGACATCGAACAAAAAAGTCGATTGCGTTAGGCTATCTGACTGATAGAGCTGTCGTTAAAGAAGGTGATTTTGAGATTGAAATTATTGGTGAGAGATTTTCGGCGAAGATTCTCCAGCAACCCCCATACGACGCAATAAACAGTCTACAGCAAAACGATTAAAGTTTCACTAAACAAACTAAAGATAAACAGGTATTGAAATGAGTCAGAAAATGTTCTGTCAGTTTCAACTGGATCATTTCCTTGCTACCCAACCAGAAATCTTTTGAATTGAACGAAGTCCACCAAGTAAACTGAATTTGAATAGTTGGTTCTGTTCCCCTGACAAGTCACTAACCGAAACAATCATCCAATTCGAATGAGCGATCTTTTTGATTTCAAACCCAAAAAGCAGCTTTATGCTGTTTTCGGCAATCCCGTCTCACAGAGTAAATCGCCTCTAGTTCACAGCTTGTTCGCGAAAGAATTTGGAATCAATCTGGAATATCGCGCTGTTCATGTTGATATTGGTGGGTTCGAGCAGGCAGTCAGTGGATTCCAAGCGAATGGCGGTAACGGTCTTAACGTAACCGTCCCTTTTAAACTGAATGCCTGGAAGTTGGCCGATCAACTAACTGATCGTGCTCGTCTTGCTGGAGCAGTCAATACCTTGACACTTGATGATGGCGTTAAAGGTGACAATACTGATGGTGCAGGGTTGGTCAGGGACATCGAAACCAACCTTGGTGTGCCATTTATCGACACAAATATTCTCATCGTTGGTGCCGGTGGCGCAGTACGCGGCATACTGTCACCGATTCTAGAACGAGGGCCAAGAACTGTCATTATTGCGAATCGTACCAAGGCTAAAGCAGATGCATTAGCCAAAATATTTTCTGACTTCGGAAACATCAAGGCATCAGCGTTAGACGAAGCGAATTCCAATGTCTATGACATCATCATTAATGCGACCTCAACAGGTATACATGGAGAACTCCCGCAAATTTCACCTCAAATATTTAAAGACACCAAGTTGGTTTACGATCTGGTGTATGGCAGGCATCCCACTCGATTTATGGAATGGGCTAAAGAAAGCAGTGTTGGTCAGATTGCAGATGGACTGGGTATGCTTGTTGAACAGGCTGCCGAGTCATTTAACGTGTGGCATGGTGTAGTGCCGAAGACTGTTCCCGTGATTCAGGCGGTCCGCGAAAAGTTATAGACCCACTGAACGTTAAATCCAGCTGATCAATTGCGATACTTAAATGTCCACGGCGCGCTCGCGCAGTACGAACTTCTGAATTTTCCCAGTTGAGGTTTTAGGCAGGGGTCCGAACACAACCGATTTCGGTACCTTGTAGTGCGCCAAATTCTGTCTGCACCAGGCAGTTACATCATCTTGTGTGAGGGAGTGTTCCTTTCCCGGGGCAATTGTTATGAACGCACAGGGTGTCTCGCCCCACTTTTCATCTGGCTTGGCGACTACAGCTGCTTCCATGATGCTCGGATGGCGGTATAGAACATCTTCAACTTCGAGACTGGAGATGTTCTCGCCGCCCGAGATGATAATGTCCTTGGAACGGTCTCGCACTTCGATGTAGCCGTCTTCATGAGTAACACCTAAATCTCCGGTGTGATACCACTCGCCGGCAAATGCATCTCGAGTTGCTTCCTTGTTTTTCAGATAACCGCGCATGACGGTATTACCACGTACCATCAACTCTCCCATCGTAGATCCGTCATGTGGTACCGGTTCCATCGTATCCGGATCAATGACTCTGACATCTTCCAATGTTGGATAGTTCACTCCCTGTCGAGCCATCATTGCCGCTCTTTCATCCAGTGAACTGCTGTCCCATTTGTTCTGCCACGCGCAAACGGTCGCAGGTCCATACGTTTCAGTCAACCCATAGAGGTGAGTAACCCGAAATCCCAACTTTTCCATTTCAGCAATCACTTGACTAGGCGGTGCAGCTCCGCCAGTCGCGACCTCTACGACCCGATCAAATTTGATCTTTTGATCTGCAGGCGCATGAACAAGCATGTTGAGCACAATCGGCGCACCACACATGTGTGTGACATGATTTTCTTTGATTGAAGGAAAAATATACGCAGGGTCAACCTTTCGAAGACATACATGAGTCGCGGAAACTGCAGTGACTGCCCAGGTGAATGTCCAGCCATTACAGTGAAACATTGGTAATGTCCAAAGATACACACTGCGGCTATCCAGCTGAAAAGTCAGTGCATTACCAAGTGCATTGAGATATGCGCCGCGATGATGAAACACAACCCCCTTTGGATTACCCGTTGTTCCGGATGTGTAGTTTAGACAAATCGCCTGCCACTCGTCCTCCGGTACCAGCCACTGGTAGTTCGAATCGCCTTCTTCGAGCAGAGATTCGTAATCAGTTTCTCCGATTAGGTCTCCTCCATCGGCATAAGGGTCATCAATATCAATCACTGTCACTTCGTGTTTGTGTTGCTTAAGCGCTTCACGAATAACAGGAGAAAATTCTCGGTCTGTAAGCAGTATCTTCGCTTCGCCGTGTTGAAGTGTGAAGCTGATCGTCCCAGCATCCAGACGATAATTGAGCGCATTCAGCACCGCACCGCACATTGGAACACCGTAGTGAGCCTCAAGCATGGCTGGCGTATTCGGAGACATGATCGCAACGGTGTCACCGATACCGATGCCTCTTCCCGCCAGTGCACTTCCCAGTCTGCGAGCACGACTATATAGTTCGCTGTAGGTGTAAGTGATATCACCGTGAACAACAGCAACCTTGTCTGGAAAGACCCGGGCCGTCCGCTCCAGAAAACTGATCGGGGTTAAAGGATGATAATTTGCTGGATTCTTGTCCAGATGTTGTTCGAATATGCTCACGTCAAATTGAATGCAACTGTTGGAATTCGAAAAATTTTACCTTGCGAAGAAGACGCGCCTTTACCTTATTGACATCGTGTAAAAATCGTACATTAAATGTGAACTGACGAAATGGGAGAATTTCTTAAATGTCCCAGTCGATTAGACCAGTAATGCGAAACAAGAGAGAATTTGCTATGGTCACAGATATTCAAGGAAGCTCTAGCACAATCACTCCTGTCAGTGTTACGAGTTGTATACAATCGGAGCGCGGTAAGTCACAAGTAAAAGGGCGGACTATTGATGCTTAAAATAGGTTGTGATCGCGAAGACCAAAATTTCACCCTTTTCCCAATCAGATTTGTAAGCGGAGAACCTGATATTGCCAACCCCAATTTCCACCGGATTTAATCCTCATCGACGTCGTTTTCTGCAGGTTACAGCCACTGCAGCGACAGTAGCAATTCTACCGCTTGAAAGTAGTTCCAGCCAATCAATTCCCAAAAAATTGATTGCATCACCAGCAGATGCCGCGTTGGTATTAGACCATGGACCAGTCACTAAAGTTTGGGCATTCAACGAGACTGTTCCAGGACCGCTACTCCGCTATCGACAAGATGATACGCTGAGTCTGATGGTTGAAAATCAACTGGATCAACCGACAACTGTTCACTGGCATGGCCTTAGAGTACCGATAGGTATGGATGGAGTGCCACATCTCAGCCAGAAGCCGATCGAACCGGGGGACTCATTCCACTACGAGTTTAAATTGGAGGATGCAGGTACATTTTGGTATCACCCGCATTTTGCCAGCTCTCAACAGGTTGGTATGGGATTGCACGGAGTTTTGATTGTTGATGAGTACGAGCCTATTGCAGTTGATCGCGATGTTGTTTGGGTGTTAGATGATTGGCGTTTAGAGCAGGATGCCCAGATTCTACCATTCCAGTCAAACATGCGAGATACCAGTCACAATGGACGACTTGGCAATGTGGTGACTGTCAATGGTAGCATCGACGAAAAATTTGAGGTGCATCCCGGTGAACGTCTGCGTCTTCGCTTGGTTAATGTCGCAAATGCCAGAACGTTTGCACTCGATTTTAAAGATATGGAACCATGGGTCGTTGCAGTGGACGGCCATCCAATTAATCCACGCCGTCTCGATCAAAGCCTGGCTCCGCTAGGGTCTGGCCAGAGAATGGATCTAATTGTGGATGTTACCGGTGCTCCAGGTGAGGTGAGTTCTGTAATCGATCAGGCTTATGCTCCCAACTTTGCCTACGAATTGATGCAACTGGTTCGAACCGGCAATACCACATCAATTCGAAATGCCGTGCCGAAGCGTCTGTCAGACAATCCCGTCTCACGTCCAGACCTTGCGCGCGCCAAACGAATTTCATTCCTCTTCGAAGGTGGTGCGATGGGTGGGATGGCAGGCGCAACAGTCGAAGGAGAATTTAAGACTATTCAGGAGTTGGTTGGACTTGGAAAGGTCTGGTCATTGAACGGTATCGTACAAAATGATGTTCACTTTGACCCGCCAATGTTCACCCTTGAACTTGGTCAGTCCTACATATTCGAGCTGGAAAACCGTACTGCCTGGGAGCATCCTTTCCATTTACACGGACATAGTTTCCAGGTGATAAGCCGTAATGGAAAGCCATTGGCTGAACAGTTCACGAGAGATACAGTTCTGCTACAGCCAGAGGAAAAAGCGGAAATTGCTTTTTTAGCGGATAACCCGGGCAAGTGGATGTTTCACTGCCATATTCTGGAACATCAAGATGCTGGAATGACATCTGTCATTGAAATCACATAGTACGCACCGGTCAGGTAGTCTCACTTGGTCGCTGGGACCTGGAATTAACCAATGCGTGAAAAAAAGGCCTACCATCACTCGATGGCAGGCCCATTTCAAATAAGGAGGAGTAGTATGAAATGAAATCTTTAGCGCTTAAGCAGCTTTTGCTTTGACAACCTTGGCTTCGGCGACCGGTGAAACTGCGGGTGCAAATACTTTCTTCCACAGTCCAAAGTAAGCGTCATAGGCTTCATTGCCAAGATCAATAGCAGACTGGGTTGAACTCTGAATCTGATCGACAACCGATGCGTTCCAGACTTTCTGGCTCGCGACATAATCATCAAAGTTTTTGATGTTGGTCCACCCGACAGCCTGGTCAGACACTTGCTGTACGAATTTTTGGCCAGAAACAACGCCCTGATTGACTGATTTGGACAAAAGTTCTGAGTTAATGTTGACCGCTTCGTTTACGAAATTGACAATTTTGTTTTGCATGGCTTATGTTCTCCAAGAAATGTTTGTTTGTTGCAGTGCAATATAATTCCTTATGAATGAAAAGTCAAGTCATTTTTTGAAAAAAATTTAATTACTTTGCGTTTTTTATCACGTCAGAATCAATATTGAATAAATATTTCATAATAACAAATAGATATAAGACTGATACTTTAAATTAATTTCCAGAAAGGCTGTTATTATCTGGTCAGATGAGGTGAAAACTTGGAGTGTAGATACATTGTGCTTGTGCACAATAGATGCACAAATTCGAAAAAACTCGCTGGAGAATTGGTTTTAAGTCGAAGTAGTGTGAATTTTCAAGATTTATAATTACGGAAATTATTAATAAATTACTGATAATGATTAAAAACAGGCCTTGATTAGAGTGCTGAAATCTCTGCACTCCAATTCAGGAAACCGGCCTGGATACCAGGGAGGCTATAGGAAGTGAAATTAGGCTTCGCGTATCGGATTGCGCTGATGCTCGCACTGACGCTTGTCGCTGGCACAGCAATGACGACAGTGTTGAGTCTGCACAAATTCGAACGTATCCTCGCAGACCTGCTAACATCCAGGTTTGAATTTGTAGCCAATAACTTGCGACTGGATATAGAAACCCAGATGGACTTGGGTTTGGTGCTCGCAAATTTGGAAAACATCAATGAAGAGATGGATAATCTGCTGCTTGATGATGAGCAGATACTTTCTATTGAAATTTTTGATGAGTCAGGCACCGTAATTTTCAGTACTGACCCCAGTTTCATTGGCGACCTGGTGGCAGAAGACTGGCTCTTCTTATGGCAGGTTAACCGCAATAAATCTTCCTGGTCGCTTTTGGAAAAAGACGCCGGCGTAGTTGGTGCAGGACTGAAGAATAACCTGAACCAGGATGTCGGTTCTATTGCCTTGCGCTATTCGCGGGAATTCCTTGATCAAAGCGTCGATCAGCAGCTTGAGCGTTTGCTGTTTCTCGTTGGCGTGGTTGCCGTTGTGATGGCAGTACTCAGCGTATTGGGTTGCGCCTTGTTGCTGAAACGCTATTTCAAGGATTGGGCAAATATGAGTGAAGCGCTTGCCGATATCAACTCGCAAGACCGCGACAGCCCCAATCTAGCTGAAGCCAACTCCCGTCACCCGGAATTCGAAGAGTTTTCCACTTCAGTCTTTGATGCTTTTGATTCACTTGATTCGGCCACCAGTGAAATTAGAAAACTTGACGAGGAAGCAGTATGACGACTAAGGCTAAAGCTTCCGGCGTCGGAAAACGCGCCAGTCAATCTATAGTCGATGTATTTCGTCGCGAGCAGCGTAATCTGCTGATACGTCTGGTTCTGCTTGCAGTTTTAGTATTGGTTCTCGGTCAGTCGGCTGTATCGTGGTTCGCATTAGATGGCTTCGAGCAAGAACTTGACCCACAGCTGCATCAGAAAGCGACTGTCGTTGGTAATGCATTGGCCGAGCAGTTCACGTATGCGACAGAAGAACTCGAAATTCCGGTTCAGGGTTTAGTCGGTGTGGAAGAGTACTTCGAGAGTGTACTGATGGCCAACGATGACATCAAATACCTTTCGCTGTTCGATGAATCGGGCAATTTACTCTTCGTCAGTGGGATTTCACGCGGCGATATGAACGAGATCATGCAGGCTCTTGAGAATGATGAAGTACAAGCCCATAGCTATGGCAGTGCAGTAGGTGCTCATTTCGACAGTACGTTTGAGGTTTCTGGTGGTGATGGAGCTAACAGTGAATTGCATGTTGGTGTCAGCAGCGAGCGGGTACGCAGCCACCTCAGAGAAATATTTCTGGAAGTCATTACCATCGTCGTAATCTGCTGGCTGGTTACTTTTGAATTTCTATTGTTTTTCATCGTCGCCCGTGTTGAAAAACCGATGGAGACGATCTGGCGGATTATGTCAGAAGGTGCGCGTGGAAAATTTTCTTCCTGGCTGCCAGTCAGATCCAGTGATGAAATCGGTCAGCTAATCTCAAGCTTCAACCGCACGCTTTATGATTTGCGTCATCGATACAGCGATTTTGTATTTGACGTAAAGGAAACACAGGATGCGCAGATCGATAGCACAATTTCTGAAAAGATTGAAGAAGTCCATCAACAGGTTAGAAGGCGCTTCCAGTTTGAGAAGGGTAGGATCATGCAAATTGAAGCGGCGGATCGCATCCGAGTTCCGCTGTTTCTTTTCATTTTTTCTGAAGAACTCACTCGTTCTTTCCTGCCGCTGTATATTCAGAAATACGCTCCAACAGATTTGATGCTTTCGACCGAACTCATGATTGGGTTGCCAATCACGCTGTTTATGGTTGCGGCGATGATTGCAACGCCGCTGGGTGGCGGATTTGTAGACCGTGTAGGAGTTAAGAAAGTATTTTTAACCGGAACAATTCTGGCACTCATTGGGTTTGTCGGAAATTTCTATGTACAGAGTTACGTCGATCTGGTTATGTTTCGAGTTTTGACGGGCGTTGGCTACGGGCTGGTATTCATTGCATCTGAGAGCTGGGTTTCACAAAACGCCCGACGTCACAGCAGAGCATCAGCGACGGGAGTGTTTGTTGCGGCGGTATTCGCAGGCATCATCTGCGGCCCCCCAATTGGCGGAATTCTTGCCGACCGGTTTGGATTCGAAGCGACTTTCTTATTTTCCGCGACACTGGCAGTTATTTCAGGTTTATTCATATTTCAGGTGTTTGGCCATTCTGAAAAAGTTGAGGAAAATTCAAATCAAAAGCAAGCTCGCCCTGCTCTAATTTTGGGTTTTAAGGGTTGGCTAACTCTGCTGACGGATCTTCGGTTTGTATCGGTGCTCATTTTTGCAGCAATTCCCGGAAAGATGATGGTAGCGGGATTTGTTGCATATCTAGTACCACTCTATTTGAACGATCTTGGCCATAATGAGCCGTCGATTGGCCGGATACTAATGCTCTACGGAATTGCAACTCTGCTCTGCCTTACGATTGGTGCACGCTTTGCAGATCGGACGGAAAAATATGGCACTATGGTGAGCCTCGGTACAATCGTTGCCGGATTGGGTTGTGCTGCAGCACTGTTTTCTAACGTTTATGTTGATCCAACAACTGCGGTTATTCTTGCCATCACATCACTTGGCGTTGGGCATGCCCTCACGCTGACATCGCAAAATTCCATAATTCAACAGGTTGCGGAAAGATATCGATACACCCTTGGTAGGGCATCAGTAATTGGCGCGTATCGTCTGTGTGAACGGCTGGGCATGGTGGCCGGACCAATGATTGCGGTCGCCCTGATATCAGGATTTGGTTATGTGGGTGCGATTGTCGGGTTTGGAGTGATACTGATTGGATTGATCAGCCTCTTTGTCATCACAAATCTGACAAAAGCCAATACCCCGATGGAAACAGAAGCTGGACTAGTAAATGAGTAATCACAACATGATTCAAAAAATTGTATTAACGGTATTGCTGTTGCTGGTATCCAGCATTGCATCGTTGTCAAGCGCAATGGAGCGTGCAGATGTGCCTGGTGTTACCCGTCCATTTGAGGTTTTCGCGGTGCTTTGGCGTGGTGAAACCGAAGTGGAAGCGGGCTTTCGCGAATACTTTAATCAACGCGGGATTCCAGTCCAAATGACTGTGCGAAGTCTCGAACTGGATCGAGGTAACGCACCACCTATTATTGAAGAAATTCGACGACATAAACCAGATTTGGTTTACACGTGGGGGACTGGAACCACATTAAGCATCCTCGGCCCGCTGAATCCTGAAGAACCTGAGAAATTTATTCAGGATATACCAGGAATGTTTGTATTGGTCGCATACCCAATCAGTGCAAAAATTGTACAGAGCTTCGAAAACACAGGGCGCCCGGTTACCGGAGTTTCGTTTCTGGCGTCAATTGAGTCTCAGCTAAAGGCAATCGTCGACTATGGCAAATTCCAGAAAATTGCTGTAATTTACGATGAGACTTCCAGCAATTCCAGAATCAATGTTGAATCACTGAAAGAAAAAGCCCCTGAACTTGGGCTTGAATTGGTTGTACTGCCCGTTCCCCTGGGAGAAAACGGTAAACCTGACCCCGAAAAGTTAACTGAACAAATTCAAACAGCAAAAAGTGAAGGTGCACAATTGTTGTATATGGGGCCGGATTCGTTTATTACGCGCCATGGTGATGCATTCACAGCAGAGGCCATCGCAGCCGGACTGCCGACTTTTGCATCAACGCAGGCACCACTCAATGGATCGCGGGCCATGTTTGGATTGGTATCTGATTACCACACGCTCGGCAAACTGGCTGCGACACAGGCAGAAAAAATACTCGTCGAAAAACAAAATCCGCAAGATCTGCCTGTCGTCAGTCTGTCTCGGTTTAAGCTGTGGATCAACATAGACGTTGCCCGTGAAGTCATGATGTACCCACCAATGGATATGATCGCGATCGCAGATTTCAAAACATCCCCACAGAACTAACAACCGGGTGAACTGAATGTTCAAAGTAAGTCATGCAGATACGAACCCGAATTAGTTTACTCAGCGCAATAGTCACAATAATTGTGGCCGCTGCGATCACTTTCGCAGCGTTGCAACGCGAAGTTTTGATCGACAAACGCTATTCGAATCAGATTATTGCGGACCAACTGATTTTGTGGAACAAGATTAAGGATGGGCTGATCGATGAGATGGAAGATCTTGTTTGGTTGCTTCAGGAAAATCGTTCACTTCTAGATGCACTGGAATCAGAAAACCTGGTCGAAATCCAAAGAGTTGGTAACAAGATAAAAGAAGAGTTGGAGTCTGAACCAGCGCTTGATCGGGTCGATCTCATTTTGCCAGACGGTTCGTTGGCGTATTCCTCGCAAACTGCTGTATTTCCAAGTTCTATTATCTCGAATGCTGTAATTGAAGATGTGCTTGAAAGTGAAATTCCGGTCAGGGGAGTGGGAAACGATAAGCAGCGAAACACAGCACTGGTTTACGGCACGCCAATTTATGGAGATGATGGCAGCGTTTTGGCTCTTGGTGTTCTCGGTCTTGATATCTCCAGCGCACTGCTGGAATTTGAGGAAGTCAATTTTGCTTCAGTTGTTATTGTTAATCGACGTGGTCGCATACTTGCAGCAACCGGAGAAAATTTGTGGGATCGCTATAGCGAATTGATCGATATTTCTGAAGCAAACAATCTTCAGACCATTGAAGATGAAGGTCGTTATTTTTCAGTGATTGTTTTACCTCAAACTGCTGAGTTAGGGGGATTGGTCGGCCGGCTGCTCAACATCAGGGAAGTGACGGAACTGGTTACCCGTCAACAGCAAATCTCTCAAAGAACGCTTCTGGTAGCGGTCGTTTTTCTTGCGCTTGCTGTGTTTGGAGTCTATTTGTATATGGCACACGCATTTGCTCCATTGGTCGAGGGAGTGAGTGTACTCAGTGCACTTAGTAAAGGTGATTTGCGAGCTAGAATTGAACGAAACACAGGCAATGACGAAGTTGGCATGATCGCCAACGCAGTGAATGTCTTTCACAACAATTTACTAACGATTCAACGCATCCGTCGCTCCCGCGAGCGACAGTATGGTCGGCAGCAGCGATTTATTTTTCGAGAAATGCAAGGACTTGCTGACACACTCGACGGTGATGAACGCGACGAATTACTTACGGAATTACAGGAACTTGGCGATCTGGTTGACCTGAAGACAGGGCGTAGGTCAAGACAGACAGATGTAGCAAAGACTGAAGATTCTGCACAAGGCGAGCAGGATTCCGACAGTCTGGCGATGTTGGCACAGGCGTTTCAAGGGATGTCGAACCGTGTTCAGAATCAGCATCAAAGATTGCGAGACGCATTGGCAACCAAAGAGGCTCTGATTGCGCTTCGGAACGAACTGAATATTGCTACTCGCGTTCAACAGTCATTGCTGCCTCCAAATGTAGAGTTGTCCAGTGCTTACAAAATATGGGGTGGTATGTGGCCCGCAAAAGAAGTGGGTGGTGATTTTTATGATTTCTTTCCACTGGATGACCATCGTCTTGCAATTGCAATTGCGGATGTATCCGGCAAAGGTGTTCCAGCTGCACTGTTTACGGTGATGGCGCGTACGATGCTGCACGCCTCTGCTGCGTTTCTGAATTCGCCTGGCAAGGCGTTGTCAGTCATTAATAACTTTTTGGAAAGCAATAATGATGAAGGCTTGTTTGTAACGGTGTTTTACGGCATTTTGGATATTGAGACTGGTAAATTCAGATATGCAAATGGCGGTCACAATCCGCCAATTATTCTGGACAGCAAGGGGGCCCGTTCTCTGGAAACAACCTCAGGAATGGTGCTTGCAATGTTTCGGAACATCTTGTACAAGGATACCGAAATTGAATTGGAACCAGACGCTCGCCTTATCATGCTAACCGATGGAATTCCAGAGGCATTTAATGCAGAGGAGGAAGCATTTGGCGATGACCGTGTACTTAAGACAATTGAAGCTTTGCCTGAAAACAGCACACCTGCGGAAGATGTCGAATTTATCGTTAGCACTGTCAATAAATTTGTTGGTGATGCGCCGCAATTTGACGATATTGCCTGTGTTGTTTTTCGGTTCAAGGAGTTTTTTGAGGCGGTTAGGAGGAAAAGCGAAGCGGGTGGTGATTCTGCAGACCAAGACGAATCTGCTAAATTGGAATTGATGATCGACACCGATCTTGCGGAACTGAGTAGAATCGCAGTTGAAATTGAAGAACATGGTAAGGCAAACAATTGGCCGAACGAGTGGTTGTTCAATGTCAATTTGTCATTAGATGAATTAGTCACCAACGTTATCAATTATGGATACGCGGAGGGTAAGACTACAAAAGAGATTCAACTTACTCTGAAAGTTGTCAATGGGAGTTTGTGGGTTGTGTTGGTTGATAATGGTATTGAGTTCAACCCGTTCAGCGATGCACCGGCACCGGATACCGATGCGCCGTTAGAAGAACGTCAAATCGGAGGGCTTGGGATTTTCTTTGTGAAATCTTTAGTCAACGAGACGGACTATACAAGAAAAGATGGGAAGAATTACACAACCCTGATTTTGCACCCATCGACATAAGACGCTTATCAACTGCCATCGTGCTACGGTTCTGATATGGAACAATCGTCTGCTATTGAGGCCGATTCAGCACTACGCGAGTGGTATGCATCAAAGGGTTCTCCGAATGTCGAAACTTTCGATTGGAACCACTACGATGCAATGGTCAGTTCTGTGCGATGCAGTATTCCTGACTGGCCATTTCGATTCAGTTTCACTTATATCCATCCCGAACAACTTCAGGATGAGGAGTTCGGATTGGGAAAGCCCTATGAAATTCCGCTAAATGCTACTGATCCAGGCGGGGACGGACTTCCAATTATTGCCATTGGTGGACTGATCAATGTTGCGCAGCGTTTTGATTTTATGTCGCTCGATCTGATGCCACATTTTCGCCTGATTAGCCTCGACCTTGCGGGACGCGGTCGAAGTGGCTGGATGGCTGAGCAATCAGACTACACTCTGAACGCCTACGTTGAACAATTGCGTCAGTTAATGGATTTCCTGAAATTCGATTGCTGCATACTGCTGGGTTCATCACTGGGTGGATCAATTGCGTTGCGTTTCGCGGCAAACAATCCAGATCGTGTCAGAAAAATCATATTGAACGATAGCGGACCCTTTATACCACTGGAGCGACGCGCACGGCGTGCATCTGCAGTTGGCCGGCATTATGTCTTCCGATCTCCAGCTGAGTTACTGCGTCGTACTGGTGCTGCAACACGTCCAGTGGGTTATGCACCAGATGCAGTTCTCCTGCACAACTTTCACCACAAAACGCGCTGGTCAGATGACGAGGGCGGTCGAATTTATAGACATGATCTTCGGGCAACACTTGCCTATCGAAATGTTGCGGTACGAGACTTGAATCTATGGGATGAGTGGAACCATTTGACTTGCCCGGTGTTGCTACTTCATGGTACAGAGAGTGACGCCACTTCAACGAATACGATTGACCGTATGCGTAGGCACCCTGGTCTGTCAGTCATTCATGTACATGGAGCAGGTCATACACCCTCTCTTGGCGACTATGGCCTGACTCAGTTGATTGCGAAATGGCTGAATTCTGACCGTCCGTACAGTGAGGATATAGAATTTCGCACGGCTTACAATCCAATCCGTCTGTTTTATCCCGATGCTCGACGAAGAAGTTAAACCAGGTCGAGGCTTCATTTTCATGCGCCACGGTGAGACCGCGGCAAATTACGACAAGATATGTTGTGGTGGTGATCGAGAAATGCCGATGATTGATTCCGGACGTCAACAGGTCAGAACTGCTGCTGAAATGTTGCGGGATCATCGGCTAATTCCACAGCTAATCATTACAGGTGATCTCCAGAGAACGGTTGAGAGCGCACAAATTATCCAGAACGAATTGAATCCTGTTGCTCAGATACTCATTGATCAGGATCTAAATGAACGCCATCTTGGAGACTGGAATGGGCAAAGTCAGGCAGTAATCAACCCGATAATGATCGCAGGGGAAACGCCTAATGGTGGCGAGAGCAGAGCTGAATTTCGATCACGAATGAACCGTTCCCTCAACAGACAGTTGAAACATTTTCCCAACTGGCCTTTGCTCATTGGCAGTCGCGGCAATGCCCGCATTCTGCTGGAAGCGATTCAGGATCCAGACGCCCCTTTTTTTCCTAATGGGCAGTTGCTTAAAGTTGAAATCGCCGAAATCGGCGATTTTTCTGTGCAGAATATTGAGAGGCTGGAATGAATCTGAATTCTGTCAGATGTGGCTTTCTCAGAATTAGAAATGAATTTTGCTGTTGGCCGTCTGAATGCGGTTTACGCTACGGCGTCTTCCGTGGTCGATTGATAGACTAGCAGGCAGGTCCTTCTGCACAAATTTAAATCGCATTCAGAGCATCTTGACGCGAGTCTTTAATATCGATGATGTTACCAAAGCCGCTAATTTCAAATACCTCTTTGACTCCAGGCGCAATTGAGCAGATGGAAAAGTGAACACTTTTACTGGACAATGTTTTTGCCAGCAAAAGAATTACCCGCAATCCAGCACTGCTTATGTAGCTTAACTGACTCAATTCCAAAATGACCGGCTGATTGGCATCACCGACTGATTTATTGATTGATGCTTGAAAATCAAGTGCGTTCTGGCCGTCAATACGGCCACTCGGTATAAGAATAATTGCACCGTTCGCATGTTCAGTCGCAATTTCCATTACATTCTCTCCAAAGTTGAAGTGTCGTGATCATTATTTTATTCTAGCATTCTAAATCAGCCAGAGTGAAATGGCGTTACATTATGGCTCAATCCGGATCGTTATCCGGCATAATCATAAATTCTGGATAAGCCTCAATTCCAAGTTCAGCAACATCCTGCCCAAGTTCTTCGACATTTGGAGTCACTCGTGCTTTCATTGTCATGTCAAGTATTTTCCACACTACTAACGAGACGACAAATACGAATGCTCCAATTGCGAGAATACCGATTAA
Organism: Gammaproteobacteria bacterium; assembly: GCA_022823405.1. GTDB lineage: Bacteria > Pseudomonadota > Gammaproteobacteria > Arenicellales > JAJDZL01 > JAJDZL01. The sequence continues at coordinate 74,025 of JAJDXD010000116.1, read as the reverse complement.
TTGTACTGAAAATTTTGCACCGCCTGCAATACAGACTGCAAGTGTACCCCAGATTCCGGCAAATAAATGTGCTGGAACTGCACCGACAACGTCATCGATCTTCATATTCTCAAGTAATTTTACACCTGCTGTGGAAACCAAACCACCAATTCCACCGATCACAATGGCCCATTGATGAGAAACAATATCCGGTCCCGCAGTTATTGCGACCAACCCTGCAATCGCTCCGTTCAGACAGGCAAGTAAATCGACCCGGCCTAAAATTGGTCTGGATACCATCATTGCAACCATGACGCCTGCGGCCGCAGCTAGGTTGGTGTTGGCAAGAATGATACTCATGGCAACAACGTTAATCGCAGAGTCCATGGCTAACTGAGACCCGCCGTTAAATCCGAACCAGCCGAGCCAAAGAATAAACACACCTAAAGTTACGACTGGTATATTGGATGGCGGTGTATTTTTCACTGAACCATCTTTTCTGAACTTTCGTGCCCGGGCACCGACTATGATTGCACCGGCCAAAGCCGCCCAACCGCCTGTGGAGTGAACGATCGTTGATCCGGCAAAATCCTGAAAACCCATCTCTGAAAGCCAACCGCCGCCCCAGGTCCAAGCCCCGATAACCGGATAAATAAATGCAGTAAGTATCAGGGTAAATGCAAAGAATGTCCACAACTTAACTCGTTCGGCCAAAGTGCCTGAAACAATCGATGCGGTTGTGGCAACAAAGACCATCTGGAAAAACCAATCCGACATGGTCGAGTAACCGGATTCAATGACCGTACCCAAGACTGCACTATCGCCACCCAAAAGGGCGATTTCTTCGGGTGTGGAGCTATAAAAAGGTGTGAACGTCCCGATAAAACTGCCAACGTCAATGTACATCAGGTTGTAACCAAATGTGTAATAGGCCAGCCCTGCTATGGCATAAAGCCCGATGTTTTTAAGACAGATGACCGAAGCATTTTTGGTTCGCACCGAACCGGATTCAAGCATGGTAAATCCGGCACACATCCACATAACCAGTGCGCCCCAAAGAATGAAGGAAAAAGAATTCAGAACAAAGCCAGTTTCACCATCCGGTGATGCAACTGCTATGGGTGCAATAGCCGTAAGTGCAATTGCGGCTATTGCCTTCAACCCTATTTTCAAAATCCGTATCAAAATTGCGTTACTCGCGATTGGTGCCATTTGGTTGTCTCCACAAGTTGTTTTCAAACAACGCTATGGATTATAAACACTTTAAGATATTGGCTTATCGCTCGGTTGCGAATAACCTCAGTTTGTTGATTGCTTAAAACTGTCATCAATGAAGAAAAATTGTGGAATTGCCTCTGATCGTCAACGCGTTTTACAAACAACACAAAAAAGAACATGACGTGAAATACAGCCTACGTTTACTAACAGGGGACATATTCGGCGGTATTACTGCTGCAATCATTGCCCTACCTTTATCGATAGCCTTTGGTGTCGCATCAGGTGTCGGCGCACAGGCGGGCTTGTATGCCGCAATCGCCATAGCAGTCTGTGCCGCAGTATTTGGCGGTACCCGTGCGATGGTGTCAGGTCCCACTGCACCGATGATTGTTGCCATGGCGGTAATTGTTACCCATTCTGCAGATTCTCTGGCAGAGGCTTTTACCATCGTGATGCTTGCAGGATTACTGCAAATCGGGTTTGGAATATTTCGCTTAGGCCGATTCATTGCTTACACACCTTACTCCGTGATCTCTGGATTCATGTCGGGCATCGGCGTCATCATTATTGCACTTCAGGTATTTCCGATTCTTGGGATCAGTCTTGACAGTCATTTAGACATTCACATCATTTCGCAAGTTCCCGACATTCTAGCCAGTATCAATTTGCATGCAGTAAGTGTAGCTGCTATCACGCTTTTGACTATTTTGTTTTGGCCACTCAAACTACATCGGTTCATTCCAGCTACTCTAGGTGCAATGATTGTTGGTTCTTTAATTGGCTATTTCATTTTTCAGCAGGCGCCTGTTGTTGATACCATCCCCACAGGTCTCCCTGAGCTTCAAGTCCCTGTTCTTGGTCTTGAATTTTTAGTTAAAGTCATTCAGCCTGCGTTGGTTCTGGCAATTATTGGGGTTATCGAAACTTTGCTCGTCGCACTGATTGCAGATGCCATGACCCGCTCGCGGCACAAGCCCAATCGAGAAATCATTGCCCAGGGAATTTCAAACATACTCTCCGGTCTGGTTGGTGGTTTACCTGGGTCTGGATCGCCTGTTCCCACAATTGTAAATATCAAGGCTGGTGGCAGAACTCGAGTTTCGGCTATTTTGTGTGGATTGATTCTTTTCGCGTTTCTTTTCGATCTTGGCAGAATGGTAGAACAGATTCCGCTGGCAGTTCTGGCGGCACTGCTCGTCAGAATCGGCTGGAATGTGATCGACTGGCGGTTTATCTCCAGAATTCACAAGATTCAGAAAACACACGTTACGGTTATGCTGTTAACTGCATTCCTTACCGTATTTGTGGACCTGATCACTGCGGTTGCAATTGGACTGATTGCTTCGGGCATGATCAACGCAATGAATGCAGAAAGTATCGAGTTAGACAGTGTTTTGTCTGTACCGCTGATTGATCCTGATTCAGATGATGTGTTTTTATCAAGAACTGGGCTCGTTAGAATGACCGGTCGATTTACGTTTGCTTCCGCGAGCAGGCTCCAGCACGTAATAGCTGCCGATATCAGGGATCACGAAGTGGTGATTTTTGATTTTTCCAAAACTGAGGATTTAGACGACAGTGCAGTTATTGTTATCGGTGCTTTGATTAGCAGTTCGTACGAGCAGGGCAAGCCGTGTGTCATATTGGGCCTGGATAAGAAAATTGGACGGCTGTTGCATTCACTTCATGCCCTAGAGGAAGTTGACGAAGCCAACTATGTCGATACACTCGATGAAGCGAAAAAGCTGGCAAACTCCTTACTCCCACCCTTGTCATGAGTCTGGCCGAATTCTTTCATCGGCAGCCATAAATTTTGTAAAGGAGAATAGCGGTGGATTTTTTTATGGGAACTGGGTACTTCGAACGCCGCCCTACTTCTGATCAAGCACTAGATGTCAACCAACCGACGCAATTCATTTACAGGTTAGAGGCCAGGGCTTTGGCAGACTGACTGTGTTCAGCCATCAGTTGCTGTAGATCGAAACCGACGATATTTCCGTCGACTACCCGCCACTCACCTGCAATCATGACGCGGTCTGCCCGGTGAGCACCACAAAGTATGGTGGCAGCCATCGGGTCCCATGCACCAGAAAAGCGCGGTTCATCAAGTTTGTACATTGCAAGATCAGCCTGGCGGCCGACTTCAATCTTACCAATGTCCTGCCGCCCAAGGCAGTTAGCGGAACCCTCAGTAGCCCACTGAATAACATCCAGGTGGTTGACTTTGTGCGCACCATAACGTAGCTTTTGCACCAGCAATGCCTGCTTTACTTCCTGAATCAGGTTAGATGCGTCTTCTGAGGCAGACCCATCAACGCCGATTCCAACAGGCACGCCGGCCTGCTTGAGATCCAGTGCGGGACAGACTCCAGAAGCCAGTAGCATGTTTGAACCTGGGCAGTGTGAAACTGAAGTCCCTGCGCGTCCGAGTCGCTCAATCTCGTCTCCTGTAAAGTGAATTCCGTGAGCAAGCCAAACCCGGTCCGAAAGCCAACCGGTGTTTTCCAGGTAATCAAGCGGACGGCAGCCATACTGCTGTTCACAGAAATTTACTTCATCCGCTGTTTCTGCTAAATGTGTGTGAAGCCCTACATTTTTCTCAGCCGCCAGTCGAGCAGTTTCCACCATGATTGATTCAGTCACTGTGAATGGCGAACACGGGGCAAGCACAATATTCTGAAATGAACCATCCTGTGGGTCGTGATAAGCGTTGATGACCCGTTCGCAGTCAGCAAGTATGGTGTCCTCGTCCTGAACTGTCGAACGGGGTGGTTGACCACCCTCCTTAACTGAAAGATTCATACTCCCACGCGAAATAGTGACACGAACGCCAATCTCACGAGCCGCTTGAATTTGAACATCGACAGCTTCTTCCAAACCTTGAGGAAATACGTAATGATGATCTGACGCAGTCGTGCAACCTGAGAGTAATAATTCGGCTAGTGCGAGTCGGGTTGCGTTGTAGAGTTGTTCAGGAGTTAGCCGCGCCCAGATCGGGTAAAGTGCGTCTAGCCAGTCGAACAGTTTTTTGTTCAGCGCAGGCGGACAAGCCCGCGTCAGTGTCTGGTAAAAGTGATGGTGTGTGTTAATCAGACCCGGAAGGACAACGTGCTCGGACGCATCAAAGATTCTGCCACACTCCTTTTCCGGTGATGCACCTTGGTCAACGTATTCTGCAATCCGGCTATCTTCTATAACAATGCCACCCTTAGCCTGATCAGAAAATATCGCCAGAGGATTTTTGATCCAGGTTCGCATCGGTGCACTCCAGGTAGTGTTAATAATGATCGCTCTAATTACGTTGCCTGACAGGATTCCAATTAAGCCTGAGCGTAATGATGAGCACAGTCAGCAACAAAATGAATCCACTCTGATGGGCCAGCGCAATCGGCAGATGTACTTTGCTGAGTAACGTTGAGATACCAAATCCAAACTGCAATAGTGCTGCCATCAACACCATGTCTGCCATTCTACATAATTGAGGCTGACGTGTGCGCAGACGTCCCACCCAGAGTAAGAATACTGATATGACTGTTGCCACCGCAATCCAGCGATGAAAAAATTGAATTGTTACGACATTCTCAAATAAATTTCGCCACCAGGGCTGGAGTGAGCCCATCATTTGAGGAATCATCTCACCGTTCATGTCGGGATAGGTGTTGATCACATATCCGGCATGCGTTCCCGCCATAAATCCACCGCTGATCTGCATTAGTGCGACGAAAACGATACAGAGGATTGAAGTCTTACGAAAGTAGGAAGCTAGTGAATCATCAACCGGCTGTCGTGTTGATACCAGTCCAACTCCAAGCCACAGTACATAACTGTAAAGCAGCACAGCGAGCGATAGATGCGCGGTCAGCCGATACTGGCTGACCGCGGGATTATCCACTAACCCGCTGGCGACCATATACCAGCCAAGCAGCCCCTGAAATCCACCCAGCATGAAAATAAGCACCAGCCTCAATGTGAGTGCCCGCGACAGGTATCGACGGGTCAGAAAGTACAGAAATGGCAAAAGAAATGCCAGGCCGACCAATCGTGCGGCGAGTCTATGCGCATATTCGACCCAGTAAATTCGTTTAAAGTCGTCAAGCTGCATATCCTGATTGACGATTTTGAATTCTGGATATTGCTGATAATGCTCAAACTCCCTCAACCACTCCGTATTTGAAAGCGGCGGGATAACGCCGGAGATTGGATCCCAGGCAACAATAGAGAGTCCTGAATCGGTCAGTCGGGTAAATCCACCGATTGCAATAACCATGTAGATCAGTGCGCAGACGGCAAACAGCCACAACGCTACATGCAGGGGATTTCGATTGGGGAGTACCAGCACCGTCATTCGACTCGATGCATCCAGGCGCGGGTTAGTTCGTGATTCGCTGAAATACCAGTGAAGCATTGGTGCCGCCAAACCCGAAACTGTTGGACATGGCAACGTTTAGTTCAACATTTTCAATCAACTGCTGCACGATCGGAAAACCTTCCGCGGCAGAATCAAGATTTTCAATATTGATGGAGGGACTGATGAAGCCACCATCCATCATCATCAGCGTATAGATGGCTTCGTTGACGCCGGCACCACCGAGCGCGTGTCCGGTGAGTGACTTGGTAGAACCGATATAAGGCGTGTCTTTAAACACCTGACTGATCGCTTCAAGCTCCTTTACGTCACCAACAGGTGTACTGGTTCCGTGGGCATTGATGTACTGAACCGGATGTTCCAGGTTGGTAAGGGCTAGTTGCATGCAGCGTACTGCACCCTCGCCAGACGGCTGTACCATATCAAAACCGTCTGAGGTTGCGCCATAGCCGACCAATTCTGCATAAATACGTGCGCCGCGTCTTTGTGCGGATTCCAATTCTTCAAGAACAACGATCCCGCCACCGCCTGAAATTACAAAACCATCCCGGTTGGCATCAAAGGGTCGGGAAGCAGCCTCAGGACGATCGTTGTATCTAGTCGACAACGCTCGCATTGCATCGAACAGCATGGTCATGGTCCAGTGAATTTCGTCTCCGCCACCTGCAAATACGATGTCCTGCTTGCCCAGCTGAATCTGTTCCATACCAATACCGATGCAGTGAGCGCTTGTCGCACAGGCAGAACTCACTGAGTAGTTCACACCGCGAATTCCGAACAGTGTGCTGATCCCGGCAGAATTTGTGCTTGACATGGTGCGAGAAACCATATAGGGACCGACAGCTCTAGGTCCTTTGGTTTTCAAGAGCCTGGCAGCCAGTTCAAGATTCTCGGTTGATGCACCACCGGAGCCCACGATGCAACCAGTGCGGGGATTCGAAATCAGATCTTCTGGCAGACCGGAGTCTTCAATCGCCTCATTCATGGCGATGAAATTAAACGCCGCTCCGTCACCCATAAACCGCCGCGCTTTTCGTGCAACTACGCTGTTAATGTCGATGTCAATACTACCGTGAATTTGGCTTCGTAATCCAAGCTCCTGGTATTCGGGTACAAATTCCACACCGGAGCGGCCTTCACGAAGCGACTCTGTCACTTCCGCACGGTTGTTGCCGATGCTGGATACAATCCCAATTCCTGTTACGACTACCCGTCTCATCGTCACATATCGAAAAGTCCGACTCGAAGATCGGAACCGGTGTATATCAGTTTCCCATCTGCCTCAACCTCTCCATCCGCGAGTCCCATAATCAGTTTGGATGATATGACCCGTTTGATGTGAATTCGGTAGGTGATCATCTTGTGTTCCTTTGTAACCTGACCGGAAAACTTAACTTTGCCAGAGCCCAGTGCACGACCGCGACCGGGATTACCCAGCCACCCCAGGTAAAATCCAACCAGTTGCCAGCAGGCATCTAGCCCAAGACATCCGGGCATGACCGGATCACCCTTGAAGTGGCAGTCAAAAAACCACAACTCAGGTCGAATATCAAGCTCCGCTTCAAGCACGCCTTTATTGAACTCCCCGCCCTCCCGGGAAATGCTGGTAATTCGATCAAACATCAACATTGGTGGAAGTGGCAGTTGCGCATTACCTGGACCAAATAGTTCACCTTGACCACAGGCGATTAGTTCGTCGTAGTCGTAACTTCCCTTTGGAACAAACTCGTGCTTCATACGAAATTCGCTTGAATACCGTCTGCTGTCAAATCAGTTATCGTGCAGATGTACTGGAATCAACAAAAATTGCGTGCAAGCGTCGAGGCCCGTGTGCGCCGTACTGAATAGTCTGTTCAACATCAGCTGTTTTGGACGGTCCGGTAATCATATGAATACCGCGAGAATGTCCAGATATTTGCTGAGAAGCGAGATTCATGGCGTCATCCAGATGCCTTACCAGCTGACCAATGTCCATGATTACAACGTGATTTTCCGGAAGATAAAAGTGAGTTGCAGAAACCTTACGTGAACTGGCAATCAAAATCGTTCCGGTTTCCGCAATCGCGCAGATTGCATCAGTAACGGAAATGACATCGGATTTGTGAGCAGTACGTCTTTCGATTTTCCAGTCGTCTGGCCAATCGATTGTATGTAAGAAATCAGTATTGCCCATGACCATTTCAGTGGGCAGATTGTGTGCCGAAAGAAAGTCATTGACTGCTGCTGGAATTTGAGAATGTTTTGAGACGATTTTGTAAGTGCCATGTACCGCAGTGTGCTTATCAATGAAGCGGTCTATGAGCGTACCATCAACAACTGGACGAGGATTATCTGACGCGCGGATTTCATCGTAACGACGACTAAATTCAGCGCGTTCAGTATCAGAAAAATTTGCGAGTGCGCTGCGTATGTCACTTAATACTTGTGATTTTGCTGTGTCAGAACTGGTGACCAATTGAGAGCCCCTAATTCGTTGCGGTGAGAAGGTTGGCGTGAACCTGCCATTATAAACTTGATGGTATGAGGCGTGATTTACCAGATGCGGTCGGCATCAAGTCTTTTGATCACATTCGCCAGGGTTTCGTTTGAATAGGAATTGAACCAGTCTTCGATCAGCCGATAAGCGATCGACAGCGGAGTTGGCAGTCGAAAGTTGTCATGTTCGAGGCCACTGACTACTTCATCAATACTTCGCCAGTGCGCCTCTTGCAGCTCGCCATCATTGAGGTTGATTGCTTCGCTGGTCGCCGTGGCAGAGAATCCCAGCATGATGGAGCCCGGAAATGGCCAGGGCTGTGAGGAGTGATAGTAAATCTGACCAATTTCAATATTGGTTTCTTCGAGCACCTCCCTGGCAACTGCCTGTTCAATGCTTTCCCCGGGCTCGACAAATCCGGCAATGACCGAGAAACGTTTCGGCGGCCATGACTTCTGCCGACCAAAAAGGCATTTGCCGTCTCGCACAACTGAGACGATGATTGCCGGATCAGTACGAGGGAAATGGTTTTTCTCACATTTTTCATTGGCACATCTTCGAACATGTCCGCCTTGTACTGAATAGGTGTCAGACCCACAGAGCCCGCAGAATTGATGCGTCCAGTGCCAGTTGAACATAGCCTTGGCATAAGACAACAGCGATGCATTGTGCGCTTTGAGGTTGCGACCGCATTCTCTGAGTCCGGCAAATCCTCTCCCGTCATCGGCTACCCGGTCGGCAGCTTGGGTGCTGCCGAGTTCAGCAGCAAAGTAGTGCTTTGATTTACGCGAACCCAGAAACACAATGTTTGTGATATCGGGCGCGAGTTCATCGATTTCGTGAGCATGAAAAAAACACGGCTTGGTTTTTGGCTCTGTGGAAACCAGAAACTGATTGCCGAAGAATACCAGGAATCGCGCTGAAGGGTTTGCCTGCAGAATAGTCAGACGGTCTTCTTCTTTACGTTGCTTGACTTTTCGGTCGAGGTCGCTGTAGGTAAATACATTCAGCAGCGACCGCTGAAGTTCATCCATTTAGCCGGGCAGATTGGAGGAGACAAATTCTTTTACTTGTTTAAACCGCTTTGCCACCGGCACGTCCGGGTGCAACCCTAAGATCTGGCTCCGATCATTCAGCCAGGCGATGGCGGGTTTATTGTACCGAACCGAGAGTTCGGCTTCTGAGGCAGTTCCCAGTTGCCCCGGTAGAATGACCAGTACATCGCTGCTCAGTACATTGATGTGATTTCTGGAAGTTGGCCCCATTCCCATACGGCCGGAATCCGGCAAATGGGTGAAAACAGGCACTTCAATCCAGGGGTTTGGATAACCTTCAAGCGAATTGTACCCATTAACCGCCTCATCAACTCGTCCCGGAATTACGCCAATTGCCAGCCCTCGTCTCTCTGAAGCGCTGGTGAATGCTCGGCTGACGGATAACATAACGCCTTCACCTCCGCCAGTCAGCAGATGAACGGGCTGAGTCGCTAGCCACATACCCAGCTTTGTGGAACGTTTACTGTGCAAATCAGATCCGGAACCGAGGACGCCCACAATTGGTAGTCGTTTTAAAGTGCCATTAACGTTAGTGGCATCGTCCGGCAGGCTCGTGACATCAGAGTTATTTGAGAAAATCATGGCTGATTTAAGCGCATTCTCTAATTGTGTCGTGACTGTTCAGTCGTATTGTTGAATTTTTCTGAAAAAGATTGAAACTCAGAAATTTAGACTAAAGGACCAAGCATAAAAATATAAAATTTTTTGCCAAATTTTCTAAATCTGGACTCATGAACTAATTATTCGCGACGAATTATGGCCCACATCATTGACGGAAAAACCATTTCAGCGCAATTGCGTGAGAGCGTAACTGAACAGGTTACCTTGCTTCGTTCCCAACACGAGACTACCCCAGGTCTCGCTGTCGTACTGGTTGGGGAAAATCCCGCAAGCCAAGTCTACGTGAAAAACAAAATTATACAGACCGCCAATGCTGGAATGAATTCATACTGTCACCGGCTCTCTGCTGAAGTTTCCGAGGAAGAGTTGCTCAATTTGGTGGAACATCTGAACGCAGACCCGTCTGTGAATGGAATTCTGGTTCAGTTGCCGCTTCCTGATCAAATTGACTCTGACAAGGTGATCAGCACGATCGATCCCAACAAGGATGTGGATGGTTTTCATGTCATGAATGCAGGTCGTTTGACTGTTGGACTGGATGGTCTTGTTCCCTGCACCCCGGTCGGTTGCATTTTTTTGCTAAAGTCTTACCTGAATGACCTGACTGGCTGCAATGCTGTTATTGTTGGTCGATCGAATATTGTCGGAAAACCGCTTGCTGCACTGCTTCTAAGAGAACATTGCACCGTTACGATCGCTCATTCACGCACCCGAAATCTTGATGATGTCTGTCGCCAGGCTGACATTTTGATCGCTGCTGTCGGACGGCCAGAAATGGTTAAGGGCGACTGGATTAAACCTGGTTCGACTGTGATCGATGTTGGCATTAATCGAATCGAAGGTGATGGTGGCAAAACGCGATTAGTCGGTGATGTTGACTATCAGGAGGCTTCGGAAGTTGCCGGTGCCATTACACCGGTTCCAGGTGGTGTGGGTCCCATGACCATTGCCTGTTTATTGCAGAATACGCTTCGAGCTGCCTGCCTTCAAAATGGCATTCAAGTTCCGCACGTTTAGAGCACTCTTCTACCAGCAGTAGGCAGCCGCAGGAAAAACATCCCCCTTGGCGCCGCGCGGGTCGTAGCCGGCTTCGAGCAATCCCGTATTTGCATCTCGTTCGATTGCCAGCAAAAAGCCCTCGGTCCAGTCAGGAACAATACTGACTTCATGACCGCGGCTTTCCAGCTCAGCGATAACTGACTCACCGATACTTCGTTCCAAATTGACATGATTTGGAATTCGCTCATGCGGTGCGAAGAACCCAGGCGCATTCTGACTGGAAAATTTAGGTGCTTCTATCGACTCAGCGATGGTCATGTCAAACACCGTACGGTTCAGAAGGAATTGCAGCATCCACTGATCCTGTTGATCGCCTCCCATGCTACCGTACACCATCCACGGTTTTCCACTGCGGTAGACAAGCGTCGGGCTGATTGTTGTACGCGGCTGTTTATGAGGTGCAACGACGTTGGGGTGGTTGTCAGGTGTCAGATAGAAGGTCATCAGCCGATTGCCGAGTGGTACACCAAGTGCTTTGACGACTTCTGAAGACTTAAGCCACGCACCGCTTGGTGTGGCGGAAACCATGTTACCTTCGCGATCAATGGCATCGACGTGTACCGTGCCATGTCCCCAGGATTTGCCGCCTAGACGTTTTTCAGCCGGCAGCAAAGGCTTACCGTCAAATGGATTACCCGGTCGAACTTCTGCATTCGCACGCCGCGAATCAATCAGTTCAGTGCGCATTTTGCCGTAGACGTCGTCTAATAGTAAGGCAATGGGTACGTTCACATGCTTCGGATCTGCGTACCACTGCTCGCGATCAGCAAAGGCCAACTTCACGGCTTCGATCACCGTGTGCAGATAATCTGCCTGGTTATGTGCCATGGACCGGAGTGACAGATTTTTCAAGATGGACAGCGCCTGAAGCAATACCGGTCCCTGGTTCCACGGGCCGCACTTGAAAACCTCAAAGTGATCAAATCTGACTGAAACTGCATGTTCAATTCGGGTTTCGAAAGCTTCTAAGTCTTTTCGAACTAGAAACCCGTCGCGTTCTTTTGAGTGCCGTGCAATTTCTGTGGCGATATCCCCTCGATAAAACTCACTGCGGGCGGCTTCAATGCCTTTTTCCCGAGAACCGCGAGCAGCCGTTTCAGTTGAAACGAGTGTCTGCAGCAGGTCGGCAAGTGCCGGGTTACGGAGCAGTTGTCCAGGAGATGGAACATTCCCTTGCGGTAAGTAAATCTCAGCAGTGTTTGGGTAGTCTTGGCGAAATCGGGTTGCATTTTCATGAACGCCAAAGTCTGCCATGTTCAATAGGCCGCGGTGAGTTGGAAATCCATCTCTGGCAAGCTTGAGAGCGGCGTGGCAAATCTCTGCCAAAGAAAGCGTGCCGAAGTTTTCAAGTGCCACTGTCAGAGCGCCAAATGCTGCCGGCACCCCAGCTGCCAGAATTCCGACATCGGGGACATCATTCAGTCCACGCTGCCGATAGGCATCAACATTGGCAGCAGCCGGTGCCATGGTATTGCCATTGATAACCACGGGCTGATTTCGATCAGCCATTTGAATCAGCATGGGGCATTCACCACACAAGGTATGCTGATGCGGGTTGACTACACCCTCGACGAAAGCAGCGGCTACAGCTGCATCGACCGCGTTGCCACCCGCTTTTAATATGTCAGCGCCGGCGTTGGCAGCCAAATAGTGTTCGCTGGTTATCGCGCAGTGAGTTCCAAAAAGCCGCGGGTGAAACGGTGTTGCGCGGATTTGTTCTTCGTTTCGATATCGAATGGCCACCAGTGCAGCCCCCGGTTGGTTAGGAATGTGTCAGAACAGTCCCTCGATTTGACCGCTGCTACCCAAGTGAATCGAATTGGCTGCTGGAACGCGGGGAAGCCCCGGCATGGTCATGATGTCACCGCAAATTGCAACAGCAAATCCCGCACCTGCGAGAAGTCTGACTTCACGGACCGGTACGACATGTCCCTCGGGTGCGCCAGTTTTGGTCGGATCGACAGAGAAACTGTACTGCGTCTTCGCCATGCAGACTGGCAGGTGTCCAAATCCAGTTCCCTGAAGCTGAGTAAGAAAGCTTGCAGCCTTGCTTTCCACTGCAATATCTGAGGCACGGTAGATTTCTCTTGCCGTAGTGCGAATTTTCTCCTCAAGCGGCATTTCGTTTTCATACAGCAACTTGAAACTGGACTCACTGGAGTCAACTATATCAACGACTTTGTTTGCGAGCTGCTCGGCACCAGCACCGCCATCTGACCAGTGAGTGCACTCAATCGCTTCAACACCGAATTCAGCACAGCTCTGTCTAACGGCTTCAACTTCTGCATCAGTATCCGAGACAAACCGGTTTATCGCAACGACCGCTGGCAAGCCGTATTTGGCAACGTTTGACAGATGGCGTTGGAGATTGACACATCCTGATTCAACAGCTGCCACATTCTCCGTTTGAAGGTCAGACTTTGCAACACCACCATGCATTTTGAGTGCCCGGATTGTGGCGACGAGAACTACTGCCGACGGATTCAGTCCTGCTGAGCGACACTTGATATCAAAAAATTTCTGGGCTCCCAGGTCGGCGCCAAATCCGGCTTCAGTTACCACGTAATCTGACAGTTTAAGGGCGGTGCGGGTTGCAATCACGGAATTGCAGCCATGGGCAATGTTAGCAAATGGACCACCGTGAATAAACGCCGGGTTATTCTCCAGAGTCTGTACCAGGTTCGGTGCGAAAGCATCTTTGAGCAGCACGGTCATCGGTCCTTGGGCTTTCACGTCGCTTGCTGTGACTGCGGAACGGTCGCGTCGATAGCCGACGTTGATTCTGCCTAGCCTTGCTTCCAGGTCCGAAAGGCTGTTAGCAAGACAGAATATCGCCATAATTTCGCTGGCAACCGTAATGTCGAAGCCGCTTTCCCGAGGGAAGCCATTGGCAACGCCTCCCAAGGAACAGGTAATCTGTCGCAGCGCTCGATCATTCATATCGACGACGCGTCGCCAGGTAACGCGCCGACTGTCAAGATTTGATTCAGCACCCCAATAAATTGAGTTGTCAACCAATGCTGACAGCAGATTATGGGCAGCACTGATGGCGTGAAAATCACCGGTAAAGTGAAGGTTGATGTCTTCCATCGGAACAACCTGTGCGTAGCCTCCTCCGGCCGCGCCGCCTTTCATACCGAAACAGGGTCCGAGACTAGGCTCTCTTAGACACATCATGGCATTTTTGTTGATGCGATTGAGGGCGTCACCCAAAGCGACGGAGGTTGTCGTTTTGCCTTCGCCTGCAGGGGTGGGAGTGATGGCAGTGACTAGAATTAACTTGCCATCTGGTTGATCATTGAGCGAATCAATATAGTCAAGATCGATTTTTGCCTTTGTATGTCCGTATGGAATCAGGGCTTCGTTCGGGATATTCAGCTGTCCACCAATTTCCCTGATGGGCTTCATAGTTGCCTCGCGGGCGATTTCTATATCACTTTTTACCTGTAACACCGACTAGTACTCCTCTTTATGGTGTTGCTCGAATCAATTCCGATCGCGCTCAAGATAAAAATAAAACGCGTAAAACGCGCAATCAGAAAGTGACTGTTTGAAGGTCGCCGTACGAAACGAATCCATCCCCCATTGCCGATCAAATCGGCACTAATTCTCCGTCAATTCGTGCAACAGAATGTAGCGACTCGAAACTTGAGGCGGTGCCTCAATTTTACTATATGCAATTACTGGGGGAGGAGAAAAGAGCCGGTCTATAAGCCGGGTTCTGTACGATTTAGCAATCGATGGCAGCCATTTATCTAGGACTCACATCACTGCGAGGCTCAAGCGACCTACCCAAGTCCAACGAGGGCTGCGTTATCGGACTTCTATTTGGTCTTGCTCCAGGTGGGGTTTACAATGCCGATTTCGTTACCGAAATCGCGGTGCGCTCTTACCACACCATTTCACCCTTACCTGCCTAAACCGTCCAGAGTCTGAACGAAATCGCCAGGCGGTATATTTTCTGTTGCACTTTCCGTCAGCTCACGCCGCCCAGGCGTTACCTGGCACCTTGCCCCTGGAGCCCGGACTTTCCTCCTGAACCGCAATCCAGGCGACTGCCCAACCAGCTCTTTTCATCAAAATTAAATTTTACTGCACACCAGAAATGTCATCAGATGCTACCGCGCTTCACACGACGAATTTATTCTCCCTTTGACTGTGCAATCACAAATGAGCGATATCCGGAACTGAATGTTTTTGACCGGAGGAGTTTACACCCTCAAAATTACCAAAAGTACTTGCGGCAATCAATCCAGTGTTCCAATGTTCTGGCGCGAAATTCATGTTTCATTCAGACCATTCCGCAGATCAGCTGTGAGTTCGCGAAATTGCTGTAATGTGCGGTGGTAGCATCAACGGACGTTTTGTATCGTTGACTTCTTTGAACAATCTGTTCGCTAGAGTGTCAACGTCAATTTCTTCTGCCGTTGCCAAGCCGAATTTCTCAATCAATGGCAACAAGCTTCTGAAGCTGGCTGCAAGATACTCATAGCCTGGCCAATCTTCAGGCCCACCCATTGGCGCATGATAGTCAAGACTTGGAGCTGGCAGCCCAGCCTCTGTGAAAACGCCAAACAGATCGAAACCCATATTGATGTTGGCACCGGTATGTTCGAACACACCCAATCCCCACTCGATCATATTGTTGAGTAATGGGGTTTCGTCGCTGGTCAACGCACGATAAAAACTCAAAGCGGGTTCCTGAAACGCCACTGTTCCACCCGGCTTCAGGCGGGTGACAAGTTTTCTAATCAAATCGACTGGCTGAGGGATGTATAGCAGGACAAGCCGTCCGACGATCAGATCGAAATCGGAGTCCAGCTCGACTTCCGATGCATCGCCTGCGACAAATTCGACGTGTGCATAACCAAGCGCCGTCGCTCTTTCCCTGGCGGTAACCAAAATTTCGGGATTCATGTCAACGCCAACTACACACCCCGATGGCCCGACAATTTCGGCCGCAGTCAAGGCAACATCCCCAGCGCCGCTTCCAATGTCCAAGACTTTCATTCCGGCACCGAGTCCGGTTTCATGAAGAAAACGTCGGGTCACTCGGTCGTAGAGCTGGGATTGCTCTATCAGCCGGTTCGTTTCCTCTTTGCTTCGTCCCATTGCGTATTCGCGATTCTCAGTCATGACAAACTTCCAAAATGTGGTTTATGGCAGCAACTTCAAGCGTATTATGCGGGTGCGCATCAGTTGCCAATGATTTCATTCGGTATCCTATTCAGGTTCGTTCGAACTTTCCATTTGCTCGAAAAACGACTCATAACTACAGCAACAAATTTTTCACTGCACTACTCATCAATCCTCCTGCCCTTTTTGATGTCGGTGTCATAGAATAGTTCACAGCCTTCCTCAATCTCTTCCAATCGAATTTTCGCCTCACCGCTGACATAGCCGCATGCGCTGCCATTCGATAACCTGCGCATGGTGTAGCTCTCGAATTCGACCACATCGTAGAGTGATGTCAAAACAACATTTGTGGGTGCGACACTATTGTGCTTTCTGAAAGTTCCATAGAATCGTTTCACATCTCGGGAGATTGATCAGTCGCTCATCGATGCTCCTCTCGAACCGATGCCGATTTTATTCTGAAAATGGCGGGTCTTGCAGTTCTCTTTATCATTCCCAATTTTTGAATTACAGTAACAACGATCGACAACGCCTCTACCGCCGACAGACGGTCTCAAACGTATACCTCACAGGATGTGTAAATTTGAGAGTGAGTTACTTCTCTTCTTGCGTTTAAATTTGCTGTATTTGCCGCGTCTGGTTCTAACGCTCCAACCAGAATGAGTGATCAATTGATATTGCAGCTAACTTTTTTCAGCCTCAGTCTGCAGTTCAAGAGTTCGTTGGTATAGCAGATTGCGTCTGACACCAAAAATTCTGGCAGTAATTTCAGCAGCCTTGCGAGGTGATGACTCTTCCATCAGAATATTGAGAGTCTGATCGATCTGCTTATCGATTTCGCGTTTTGAACGAGATGCGGGACCAACAATGATTACGAATTCACCCTTGATTTCGTTGGTATTTTCGCGAACCTGTTCGGTGATAACTCCAAGCTTGCCAACCCGGATGCTTTCATAGACCTTTGTCATTTCTCTTGCAATGCAAACCTCCCTAGCACTGCCAAGTGCGTCAGTCAGATCCTCCAGTGAGGCAACAATTCGATGGGGGGCTTCGAAGAAAACAAGTGCACTGTCGAGTTCTGACAACTGACGTATGCGTCGTTTTCGATCACCCGAACGCGATGGTAGAAAGCCTTCAAAGTGAAACTGACGAATTTTAAGTCCGCACACTGAAAGAGCGCTGCTCACGGCACTGGCGCCAGGGATTGGAATAACACGAATGCCATTCTCATGCGCAGATTTGACCAAGGTGGCACCGGGATCGGAAACAAGTGGTGTGCCGGCATCAGAGACCAGTGCGACGCTCTCTCCATTAAGCAAGCGCTGATGCAGTTTGAGTGCACTTTTGGTTTCGTTGTGCTGATGGTGTGCTATCACTGGGGTCTTGATGCCAAAATGATTCAACAGTTTACGACTTTGCCGAGTGTCCTCAGCGGCGATGACATCAACCTTTTTCAGCACTTCCAACGCTCGCGCGGAGATGTCAGCGAGATTGCCAATCGGCGTTGCGACGATGTATAGATGTCCGGGCGGTTTCATGGTGATATTGCGAAGTAATATAATTTGAGACGATATTTAGTTGCGAAATTTCGTTATTTTGCGCCTGACGACATTCCTTCCAAATTATGAAGTCCGATTGTGGAATTTTCACGTAAAGATGCTCATTTGAAGACCATTCGACATCTGTCAATTGTCTCGCTATGCCTGATTCTGGTCAGCTGCACAACTGGAACACCTGCGCCTGTAACCACCGTCCCACCGTTGGAATCTGCAACTCAGGATTCGCCTGAACCTGAAGTTCAAGTGGAGTTGCCGAGCAGTGAAATTACCGAAGATGTCATTATTGACGAACCCAGACCAAAAGCTTGGGAAAAGATCGAAGCGGCAGCAAGTGACACTGCCTACCAACATGCGCAACTTTTAGCGGCAGCAGAGAGTTTGGTTTACGAACGCCGAAACCTGGAATCCCAGGAAGTTCTTGAGCTAATCGACATTACACAGTTAAGTCACAGTGAACGGGTCAATCTCGACATACTCAAGGCACGTTTAAACCAGGCGGAAGGTGAGCATCGTTCAGCAGTTCGCGGTTTAGGCAGACTGCAACTTTCTGGATTAACGAGCCTAGACCAGAATGTGCGCATTGCCCGGCTCAAAGCCTACTCGTATTCGCAGCTGAAAGAGCCCGTTAACATGGCCAGCGAATTGGTGCAGCTTTACGGACTGCTGTCTGATGATCGTACTCAACAGCTTGAAGCCGGACACCAGTTGTGGGCAGTTTTGTCTCGAATGACTCTGGAAGAGTTACGGGATGCACTACAGAAAACAGAAGATCCGATTTCCCGTCAATGGTATGTATTGGCACTGGCACTGGGACTCAACTCGGTTCGCTCAGACCCATTTAAGTACGAACAGGCTATAAACAACTGGCGACAGAATAACCCGGAGCATCCAGCGAATGAACTGATTAGTGCGGGCCTTGCTCCCGGACCGGTTGTCACTTCAAGAATTGCTTTGTTGCTTCCCCTCTCTTCGGTCAACCGCGCTTTTGTGCAAGCAGTGCTAGATGGATTTATGGCTCAGCATGAGGCCGATACGAACCCGCTTAAACCGCAAATTGATGTGATCGACATCGGTGATCAGCCTGCGAATGTGACACATTTCTATTATCAGGCTGTTGACAACGGAGCGGACTTTGTTGTTGGACCGCTTGGTGTAGGTTTTGTCAATGAAATCACGCAATACGTGGATTTCATTGTTCCGACGTTGCTGTTGGGCGAGACATCAGCAACCAGTCTGCCAGATTATGTATATCAGTTTGCGTTGGCTCCTGAGCACGAAGGTGCCGGAATAGCAGACCGCGCATGGCAGGATGGTCATGCCACGGCGCTGGTAATTCGTTCACCACAGCAATGGTCTGATCGAGCATTTTCGGCGTTTAGCGACAGTTGGAAAAAACGAGGTGGTCATGTTATTCAGGTTTACGATTATGAACTCAATCAGAGTGACTACTCGGAAGCCACGAAGCAAATATTGCTGATAGACGCCAGTGCGAATCGCTATCAGACGATTCGTGGGATGATGGGAAAGTCAATGAAATTTGTTCCCCGACGTCGGCAGGATGCTGATTTCATTTATTTAAGCGCTGATTCTGAGCATGGACGATTACTCAAGCCGTATCTGGATTTTTTGAAAGCACATGATCTGCCCATCTATGCGACATCCCATATTTATCCCGGAAAAATAAACAAAATTAGAGATCAGGATCTGAACGGCATTCGATTCGCTGATATGGACTGGATTATCGATAAAAGTGAAAGAATGACGGAACTGAAGTCTACGTTGGAGGCTGGTCTGTCGATTGACGAAAGAGTCAATCGCTTATTTGCCATGGGAGTCGACATCTACAATCTAGTGTCTCGTATAGAGGTGCTCAGTTTTGATGGGGCAGCCCGCTTTCATGGGGTAACGTCGATTATTCAATTGGCTGAAAATGGCAGAGTGTTGCGACAGCCGCGCTGGGCTGTGTTTGAAGATGGCACTCCAGAACTGATTTCCGATATGGCGCCTCCCGAGTTAGGCCCGATTCCAAAACTTAATGCTGATGTTGTGCAGTTAACAATCCGTGAGGGGCGCGAGTAACTTGTCACAGATTTTTAACAAAACTTGAATCCTGACACAAAAAATTTGGTCACATTTCAAAATTAATGAGGAAAGACACAGATGGGGTCAACTATGAAAACTGCAATTAGGTCTTCTATTGTCTCACCGAGATGGGCCACAGCAGTCGGTATCGCGGTGCTGTCTATCGTGCTGTTATCCGAAAACAGTAGCGTTTCGTATGCGCAGAGCGCTGAAGTTGAATCGCTGAATCCAGTGGTGGAAAACCGCGGGGTGATGCAGCAACTGGAAGATACGTCCATTACCTTCAGAGTCAACAACCTGATTTCGGAAAATGAGCAGGTGATGAGCAAATCAGAAGTCAATGTTACCACTGTGAACGGGATTGTGTTGCTGACTGGCAGCGTGAAGTCCGCACAGGATAAGCATTGGTGCGAGCAAGTTGCCAACAGTCACCCGAAAGTTCTCAAAGTCATTAACGAGTTGAGAGTGCGCAAGCAGCGATCACTGCTTGATATCGGGCGCGACAAGGCGTTGCAGGCTTCGGTGAAAATTCGAATCATCAACGAATTGGATGCTGAATCTCCAACAGTGCATGTTGTCACTTATGACAAGGTTGTTTACCTGATGGGAGTAGTCAGCAAAGATGTAGCTGATAGGGCGACGAAAGTAGCGAGTAATACCAGAAAAGTCGATCGGGTCATTACAATATTCCAGTTCAAGAAAAACGGTTGAGTCTGAACATCGCAAAAAGCATGCCATAAGTTCTAAATTGGTCAGACAGGATAGACTTGCTACACAATACAAATTGGTACTGCGACTAATTCAATAGCCGAACTTGATGCCAGGAAGTTCCGGAGACTGAACTAAAGAAAATTTGGAGCGGACGATGGGAATCGAACCCACGTAATCAGCTTGGGAAGCTGAGGTTCTGCCATTGAACTACGCCCGCTGAAACGGCCAACACGGCGAAGAGTTCAAATTCTATCCGTTTGCAGGCTGCCTCGCGAAGTGAGATTCACTATGTATCTGGTCGATGTATGGTTCAAGCTCTGAAAGTGCTCTTCGGTAAACGTCCCGTTTAAAGCTAATCACGCGATCGGCGGGAGTCCAGTAACTGACCCATTTCCATTCGTCAAATTCGGGATGGCCGGAACAGTCCAGACAAAAGTCTGATTCATCACCAATAAACTTGAACATAAACCATTTCTGTTTCTGGCCTTTGAACGTGCTTCTGCTTCTCACTCGAACATATCGGCGTGGAATTTCATACTTCAGCCAGTCTTTGGTGTAGGCGATCAGCTCGACATGAGTTGGTTTGAGTCCGAGTTCTTCATCCATTTCGCGATACACAGCATCCAGAATCGATTCATCCCGGTTGACACCGCCTTGCGGAAATTGCCAGCCATCATGGCCAACTCGACGCGCCCAAAGAACCTGTGCACGGTCGTTACAGAGTACGATCGCCACATTTGGCCGGTATTCCTGTTGATTTGACATCGAATGAACTGACATGTAGATCAGAGGACGAAATTTCAGAATATATCAAAAATATACTATTGCGTATCGATTGTATACAATTCCTGTTTGAATTACAACAGGATTTTTACCATTAACTGGGAGAGGAAGACGCGGGGTATTGTTTGTGGGATACGACCGTCAAACTGAAATTTGTGTCTTAGTTTGAATTGGATTGAGCCTGAGAATAGTCCTTGAGTTTTTGGTAAAGATCGTATTCGAGCGTTACGCCCTGTTCGGCGAATAACGCACGGTTTAACAATCGACGATTGCCGGGTAGGCGTACGTTCTCCTGTTCAAGCATGGCACTGATCATCGCTTCAGCTCGTTGCGCGAAATCACTGTTATATGCGCTTGGGTCGATTGCGATGAAGAACTGCCCGACATTCGGCGGCCCGCCACTGTTTCCAGCAAAGAGTGATGCGTTGTACGACATACTGGGGCCTCCTAGTGCACCTGCGAGTAAGTCGACAATCATTGCCATAGCGACACCTTTGTAACCGCCTGCTGGTGACATTGACCCTTCAAGTCCGGCCTTCGGATCGGTTGTTGGATTGCCATACTTGTCCAGTGCCCAGGTATCAGGAATTGGCTCTCCTTTGTTGGCCGCTTGAACAACATTCACCTTCGCGGTCGTACTGGATGACTGATCAATAAGGACCGGAAAATCATCGGGGCGAGGAAATGCAAATGCCATTGGATTGGTTCCAAAAAATGCGCGGGTTCCTCCCCAAGGTGCAATTGCGACGGGTGAATTTGCAAATGCAAGGCCCACCAGTCCTTGTTCTGCAATTTTTTCGACATACCAGCCGATCACCCCGGCGGCGTAGGAATTCTGGAGGCAAAGCGAACCGATTCCATTGTTAAGCGCAACGCTGACAAACTTATCGAATGTAAGAACAAAAGCTGAATGGGCAAATCCATTCCTGGCATCGCAGATGACAACACCGGGAGCGGTTTGTTTGAAGGCGGCCTTTACTTGTCCATTAACCTTGCCACAGAGGAGGTGTTCACAATAATGAGGTAGATAATTCAAACCGACATTTCGAATGCCGTCTGCTTCAGCATCGCGAATTGATTCGGCGACTGGCTTCGCATTATCTGGATTCGCACCACAACCGACAAGAGCATCAAGACTCAGTGAGAATACCTCATCCAGTGTGAGGTGGACAGTTTCGGTTGTCGTCATCAGATTGCGATAATTTTGCAAATTAAAGAATCAGACTTTTGCTTCAATCGGTGCGTAACAGACTCCAGTACCACCCAATCCGCAATAGCCAAACGGATTCTTGGCCAGATACTGCTGATGTTCTGCCTCTGCAAAGTAAAACTCGGAAGCATTCAGAACCTCGGTAGTAATCGGGCCATATTTCCGGACACGAAGCGACGATTCATAGGCTGAACGAGATTCGTGAGCTTGTCCTGACTGTTCATCGCCATAAACATAAATGCCGGATCGATACTGTGTGCCGAGATCGTTGCCCTGTCGCATACCCTGTGTAGGATCGTGACACTCCCAAAACACCCGAAGTAGTTCCTGATATGAGATTTGGTTCGGATCAAACACAACCCGCACCACTTCATTGTGACCTGTCAACCCAGTACAGACCTCCCGATAAGTCGGATTTGGAGTGTATCCACCCGAATAACCCGCCGCAGTGACGTATACACCTTTGAGATGCCAATACTGTTTTTCTACTCCCCAAAAGCAGCCTGCTCCAAACATGGCCAGTTCGCTACCTTCGGGATAGGGTTCAAATAAACTTCGATTGTTTACAAAATGGGATCGTGATGTCTCTATTGGAACACTGCGTCCCTTAAGAGCATCCTGCGGTGATGGCATGGAACTTTTTCGTTTGAAGAACATGGTTGTGCCTTACTGATCGAATGGTAAATTGCGTGATGCAGAATTTTGTCTGACTCACTTCAATGGTAGAGTCAACTCTCTGCCGGAACCTCGTCGTAAATAGTATCTTCGAGTCCAACTCTCGCAGAAAGTGTCAGATCGTGCTTAATTATTTATCCCCTTGTGGAATGTGAATAACCTTGTCTCCATTCATCAGAAACAAGTATTCCACTACAAGTTTTGACTGTTCTGGCCAATTTCTGTATTTCAGCTAATGACGGGTGTTCTTTGTTTCCGTGCCAGTCGGGGCAGTTGCATCATGCCCTGCTTATACAAATCGGTGAGCATGTGATCTGCAAATCCGCGCTTGAAAAACTCAAGTCCAGTATGAACCGACGAATGAGAAGAAACAGGATATACGCCAAGCTGTCGACCAGCAAGAAGAAATGCAGCCTCTGCATCGTGCAGTAATTCTCGCAGGTCAGTGCATCGTCCAGCACTGTTTTCCGGTTCCCCTGAAACATCACAGGTATCGACAATAGCATCCCGTTCAAGAGGTTGAACAAACTCCACTATGTCAGCACTTGATCGGTCTTGAATTCCAGTCAGCCAAATAGCGGCGGATTGACCGTCATTCATAACAATGCTCCAGAGCGGGAAATTCGTGCGACTTGACAGCATGAACATAGGACTTGATTGCAGTTTGAATGTCAGCGCTTTCTGCAAGAAAATTCTTGACAAACTTGGCGGGCCGCCCCGGATAAAAGCCCAGTAAGTCATGTAACACCATAATCTGCCCGTCTGTATGTGGTCCAGCGCCAATGCCAATTACGGGTACCTCCAAGCTTTCAGTGATTGCCTGCCCAAGTTTGCTCGGTACACATTCAAGCAGTATGAAACTAGCCCCGGCATCTTGCAGAACCAATGCTTCATCAATCATTGTCTTTGCCTGATCCGGATCGCGGCCCTGAACGCGATAACCGCCCAGGTGATTGACCGACTGCGGTGTCAATCCCATGTGTGCGCAGACCGGAACCCCTCGTTCGACCAAAAGTCGGGTAGATTCCGCTAGCCAGGCACCTCCTTCGAGTTTGACGACCTGCGCACCTTCCCTCATCAGACGTGCAGCATTTTCCAAAGTTGCATTCTCACTGTAATAACTCATGAATGGCAGGTCTGCCATAAGAAAAGCGCCGCGGTTGCCTCGCTGGACGCAGCGCACGTGATATGTAACGTCTTCAATGGTTACCGGCAAACTGCTTTCATGTCCTTGCACGACCATTCCAAGAGAGTCTCCGACCAGAAGCAGTTCAACGCCAGCCTCGCTAGCCGCAACCGATTCACAATAACCATAAGAGGTGAGACAGGCGAATTTTTCACCGCTGATTTTCATATTGCGAAATGTGTTGATGCTGATCTTCATGCCCGGATATCCAAAATCTGGAATATGGCTACTTTATCTGATATGTCGGCAGTTTATGTTTGATTTTACAGGTACGGTCGAGATGTGATACTTAACTTCTTATGGGCTAGCAAACAACTAAAACCTGCAATTGAATCACTCCAGGTACAACTCAATGCTCGTTTGCATACTGATTGAGTCGCTTTCATCGAATTATTTCTTCTGGCAGTGTATTCTTTCTTCACGGGAAACGGTAAGTAGTGGTGTAATTTAATTTTTTGACAACACCTCTCAAAACCCAACCCAGATCATCCGCCCAATTGAACGGAATGGTCTAAAACCGATTCAGGATCTGTTCTGTTGCCAGTTGCAGAATTCAGGCCAACTGCCGCCGCGCGGATGATCTTCGAATAAATCCGTCAATGCGTGGTGCTCATCGGCAGAGACCTGGACAATTTCTTCCAGAGATTTGCCACGCACCCGTACCCACATCCACAGCAGAATAATTGCCATCATCGGATAAAGCAGATAGGCAGATATTGACATTATTCAGTCCTCAAATTTATGTCGGGATGTTCTGCAGATCGCGTACCAGTGATGGGTTGGTTGTCGTGAGCGTAATAGGTAAACACGACTGCAAGCTTAACGCGATCCGTCTGATTGCGACCAGCACTGTGAAGCAACCGGCAATGAAAGAACAGGACGTCACCTGCATTCAGTTCGACAACCCTGGCTGTATTTGTCAGTTGTTGGTTTTTCTTGACGTCGGTCCTGAAAAACAGCGCCGCGTCAAATTGTCCGCGATCGTAGGAGTTGCGGTGTGATCCTGGAATCACGATAAGACTTCCATTGTTACGGTCCTCGCGTCCAAGTGCCAGCCATGCTGTAATCAACTCCGGTCGATCGAAACTCCAGTAGCGTATGTCTTGGTGCCATCCGGTTTCGCTGCCATAGCCGGGGAATTTTGTCATCACACAGTTGTGATGATTCTGGCTGACCTGAAGTTCATCTGCTTGGAGCAGGTTGCCTACGTGCCTTGTTACTTCGGGACTTTGAGCCCATCGCCTGAACACGTCGTCCCGCGCGAATGCGTTCAAAAGTCGACGTGGTGTGTCTCCCCCGGGAGAAGTACGTGATGGAGGTGAACCCGGATAATGGACTTCGGCTTCGTATTCAACAGGTGCAAGAGCCGGGTAAAGAGACTCTTCAACTACCTTCAGCATTTCATTTCGCACATTTTCTTTGCAAAGGTCGCGCGCGACCAGATAGCCATCTCTCTGAAAGGCGGAAAGATCTTTTTTATTCAACCAGGATGCTCGCCCTGCTGAATGTAGAGATTGCGATTTCTTGCTCAGTGATAAAGGTTGATTAACCAATTGAATTTGCCTGATCAATTGCTTCGATTATTTTTGTGAAATCGATTCAGATTATACAAATCAGAGATTTTGTGCCGAACGTCACGCTGAATGTTTGTAGAGCAATTCAAACACTTGGCTACCGGATAGACTGGCCTTTCTGGCATAGCGAGTTTGCCATAGTTTATCTTGCACTGCTGCTGCATCTTGTTCAGCTGTCATACTCTCAAGATTGGGATTTTCTTCAAGAATCTCAAGAACCTGCTGCGCGTAATCACTTGAATCCGTAACGACCAGGATGGTACCTCCAATCGCCAGGCGGTCTACACACAGTTCAATAAATTCAGAGTTAACCAGACGGCGCTTTCGATGACGTAATTTCGGCCAGGGATCGGGAAACAATATGATGAATTCATTCACTTCATTGGATGGCACCTGTTGCAGCAGAACGTCCCTTGCATCATTTGTTGAAACCCGAACGTTCTTCACATTGTTTTTATGGAGCTGGAGCAGGCATTTTCCTACACCCGGTCGATATACTTCAATTCCAAGATAAGCGGTCGTTTTGTTCTGCTGAGCCCGATGAACCAGGGTTTCACCATCCCCGAAGCCAACTTCAATAGCAAATCGACTCGTACCTGGAAAGACTTCCGAGACGCATATTGGTGAATCGGTTAGCGGCAGTTCATACAGACTTAGAAATTCGGCAAGTGCTTTTTTCTGAGCAGGTGTGATGCGACTCTCACGCCGCGCATATGTTTTGACACGAAATTGCTTCATACCCGATTCCGTGACTGTCATGTGAAAGATTTACTCGGTAATGGGACTTTCAGAGCTTCCAAGTCGTATCTAAATATTAATGGGTGATGATAGATCGGATTTGAAAGCATGGCTGCCGCGCGTTCCCCGATCATTAGACTTGGTGCATTGATGTTACCATTGGTAATGAAGGGCATCACGGACGCATCGGCGATTCTCAGACTTTCGATTCCATGTACTCGAAGTTCGCTATCCACAACTGACATTTCATCGTTACCAATTTTGCAAGTACCACATGGGTGATAAGCACTGTTTGCGTTCTCCCTTACATAAGCATCAATGTCGGCGTTCGAAATGACATCCGGGCCTGGCGATACCTCCGGGCCGCGACAAAAATCAAAAGCTTTCATGGCGGCAATATCTCGGGTAATTTGTATGCACTGACGAAACTCTTCAATATCCCGCTGACTTGAAAGTCCGTTCAAGAGGATTCGGGGCGTGTCCAACGGGTTTGAGGATTTCAGTTTAACCCACCCACGACTTTGTGGCCTAACCGGTCCTACATCAAAACAGTATCCATCTTTTTCTGGCGGTGGTGACCAGCCTTCCAGAAAATAAGGCCAGAAATGGTATTGCAGGTTCGGGTATTCAACATCGTCTGAAGTTCGCAAGAATCCGCCAACCCGACTAACAGGTGTCGAGGCTGGACCGCTGTGGAACAGGAACCACTGAAGTCCCGCAAGCAGCATGTTGTGCTTGCGCAGCAGACGATTTCTGGAAAGTCCTTTCGGGCATCGATGCTTCACGTGTACCTCAAGGTGGTCCTGAAGGTTTCTGCCAACCCCTGGTAGATTGACAAGGGGTTCAATGTTGAATTGTCTAAGCTCCTCTGCAGGCCCAATTCCAGACAGCATCAGTATCTGTGGCGACTGAAATGCACCAGCGGAAACGATCACTTCTCGCTCTGTATAAGCCGTGTAGCGCTTACCGTCATGTAGGTATTCGACCCCGCGGGCCTGATCCTTGCTAATGATCAGCCGCGTTACATGCGCTCCGGATAACAGATGTAAATTTGGTCTTGGCAGAATGGAATGCAGCAGCTTTGCAGTTCCGTAGCGAAAACCGCCGCCAACATTCGCATCGAATGCACTGACTCCTTCCTGTTCCGCTCCGTTATAGTCGTCTACTATGCGATATCCTGCCTGTTCTCCTGCTTCCAGATATGCCAGTTCAATCGGGTGGAGATTTGACATATGTTCAACTGCGACGGGTCCGTTTTCGCCCCGGAATTGTGATGGTCCCGAGGAGTAAGATTCCATACTTTTGAAATATGGAAGAACATCGTCATACGACCACCCTTTCGCTCCTTCGCGCACCCAGTTATCGTAGTCCTGACGATGCCCGCGGACAAACACCATGCCATTCAGTGACGACGATCCACCAATCACTTTGCCTCGTGGTTGAAACAGTTTGCGATTGTTCATGTAAGGCTCGGGGTCGGTTTCGAAGCTCCAGTTTCGAGGACCACCGAGAAAATTCTGCCTGGCAGCTGCCGGCATGCGAATAGTCCAATGGTGCTCCGCTGATCCAGCTTCGAGTAGCAGAGTACGGACCGAAGGATCTTCAGACAGACGATAGCTAAGCAACCCTCCAGCAGATCCAGAACCAATCACTATATAGTCGTATTGATTATTGTTAGTCGTGTTCATCAGACGCTGAAGGATGATGACTCAAGAGAAAAAGTCAAACGACGGTTCCCAACCGGCAGGGGGTAGAAAAAATGGCAAAAAATGACTCTACCTGACCAAACCAAAAACAGCGCACCTGTCAGAATGTAATTTCTATTCTGGCTGCTCTATGGCCGTGAATTACACAGAGAGAATTCAGTCCCCATAGTGAATCATTGATGCGTTTTCGTTGTCTTCGTTAATATCGTCAATCGCGGTTTCAATATCTGCAATAGCGCGCTTCAGATGCTCAATGATGGTTTGTCGATCATCAGTATAGGGAATAGTTTCAATTAACTGATGCAGCTTACCGACTGACAGCCACGCTTTGTGCCGCGCCCACTCCGCAAATAGAACGTGGTGTGGATCGACCAGTGTCAAATCTGAAAATCGGCATACATCTTCTGCTTGCGAATTCAGCGGTACGTAACCGTTGACCAGTGTAATTCTTTCGGCTCGCTGAGTCAGTCGAGTAGCCCGATGAACAACCATATTGCCATGCAAAACAATGGCATAGCCGGCACCTGGAAAATGGGGGCTGACAGCCCGGTCTTCCGGTATGGGTATGCCTTTATCTGAAAATTCCTGTGCTTCGTCTCGAGTACCCAGAAAGTACTGAAAATCGCCGCCCTGAAATTCGGTAGGGTCAGATAGCATCAGCACGTAGTCGAGTCCAAGCGTATCGTAGTGCCACTTGTCAACTGCGCGGTCTAGATCATCCGGTGCGAAATTCAAGTGTCCCAGATGCAGTGGCATGGTATGCGGTGCAACGGGTGTTTCGAATATTTCACTTAAAAATTCAGCCACTTCGCGGTTCATGCAAAAGTCGCGTAAAAATTCAGACTGGTAGGTTCCACCACGTACCATGTTCTCAATTCGTTCGCAATTGACTGCATACTTTCTGAGTGAACGGGCAACATCAAGCATGACTTCAACCCCTTCATCTGACAAAAGTCTGACGGCACTGGAAACGGCGAAGTCAGTTGAACAATTCTTAATCTGATCGGGTCCATAGCCGAGATCGCCCAGCCGTAATACGGATTCCGGCGGTTCCAACTGAAGGTGTCGGACAGGATCAAATTTGACTGGCTCACCATGGTAGCGGTAACCTTCTGGCGAGTGGTGCGGAAACGGTAGTGGTGAATTTAAACCTTGCATACTTTTTGACCTGACAATCGAAAGCGTTCTATTGTTTATGAGCGAAATTTTAAACTGACTTAGAGAGTTGTAAAATCAATTTATGCGTACCAACTCCGGTGCGAAACCAATGACGTCAGATTGTCAATCCCTTTGCCGGTCATTGCGAACATTGCGGGTGAAATAAAATGTTTGCGTTCAATTCATCCGAAACTCTCTATTTCACAGCATGCTCCAAATCAACAACCTCGCCGGTACGAGAGGCGAACGCTTGCTGTTCAAGAATCTTTCGTTTGCTGTAAACGGGGGTGAATTGCTGTTGATCAAGGGGCGAAATGGTGCTGGCAAAACCAGTCTGCTACGTCTGATTTGCGGGCTTGCCACACCCGAAACAGGTGAGATTCTTTGGGATGGCGAATCAATCGCCAACATTCGCTCTGAGTACTTTCGTTCACTGGTTTTTGTTGGTCACGACAACGGTGTCAATCTTGACCTGACAGTTCAGGAAAACCTGCATTTTCATCAGGCGATAAAAGGAAATCCTTCCGCCCATTCAATCCCTGAAGTTCTGGAGCGATTGGGTATTTCCCGATATCTGAAGGTGCCCTGCCGATTTTTGTCAGCTGGGCAGAAAAGACGCGTTGCTTTGGGTAGGCTCGCAATTTCAGATGCACGGTTATGGCTGCTCGATGAGCCATTTACTTCACTGGATGAACGGGCACTTGATGCAGTGAAAAATCTAATCATTCAGCATTTGGATCAGGGACGACTGTGTCTTGCGACTTCCCATCAGACGATCGACTGGCGGGACAGCAAAGTCAACCAAATTCGGTTGGGGGAAGTGTCATGACCCGTGCATTTGGAGCGCTCTTAAAGCGCGACCTGACACTGGTTGCCAGAACACCGGGTGATTACACAACACCAGTCATATTTTTCGTTGTCTGCACCACGCTGTTTTCGTTTGTCGCCGGCAAGGATATAGCAGTTCTGAAGTCAATTGGCCCCGGTGTGATCTGGGTCTCTGCACTACTCGCCTCCATGCTTTCGCTGGAAGGATTGTTTCGAAGTGACTACGAAGATGGGACACTCGAGCAAATTCTGACGGCACCTGCACCACTACCACTAATGGTACTGGCAAAAGCCTTTGCCCACTGGATTTCTGCTGGTGTACCACTACTGCTGATTAGTCCGATTCTGGGTATACTAATGAATCTTGATTCTCACAGCACGACAATATTAGTAGTGACCATTGCGATCAGTACACCCACTTTCAGTCTGATAGGTATATTTGGTGCAGCATTGGTCATCAGCCAGAAAAAGGCCGGAATGCTGCTCTCGCTGCTGACATTGCCACTTTGTGTTCCCATCCTGATTTTTTCCGTTTCAGCTGTATCGGCTGCTGCTGACCAATTGCCAATTAGCGGGCATCTGATGCTGCTTGGTGCATTCTTCGTGTTTACCTTGACGCTATCACCGTTTGGTACCGCGGGCGCGCTTCGAATCATGTTGAGCAATTAAGATGTGGCTTTGGTTTCATAAACTGAGCACTGCCAGGCATTTCTATGCGTTGGCAACCCGACTGACACCTTGGTTGGGTTGGCTGACTGGGCTGACAATCGCATTAGGGCTTTATCTGGGACTGGTCGTTGCGCCGATCGACTACCAGCAGAAAGATGCCTATCGGATTATGTTTGTTCATGTTCCATCCGCATGGATGTCTATGATGATTTACACCATGATGGCAGTCAGCGGCGCGATTGGTCTGATCTGGCGGATTAAGCTGGCACACGTGGCGTGTACTGCTGCAGCAACGATTGGAGCATCGTTTACGCTCATCACACTGGTAACCGGATCAATCTGGGGCAAACCCATGTGGGGCGCATGGTGGGCCTGGGATGCGAGGCTGACTTCAGAGTTGATTCTGCTTTTCCTTTATCTAGGTTTCATTGCGCTTGAGTCCGCAATCCCAGATCGTACTAAAGGGCAAAAGGCCGGTGCGATTTTACTGCTGGCAGGTGTGGTCAATATTCCAATTATTCACTACTCGGTTTTGTGGTGGCATACCCTTCATCAGACTGCATCCGTTTCGAAATTCGGCATCCCTTCGATACATATCAGTATGCTGACACCATTGTTGGTTATGACGGTCGGGTTCATGTTGCTGTTTTTGACGATCCTGGCGCTTCGAATGAGAGCGATGATTCTGGAAACTGAGTATCAGTCGAAATGGCTTAGACAGCTTGAGGAGTCTGGATGAGTTTTTCAGAATTTATTTCCATGAGTGGTTATGGGGAGTTTGTCTGGAGTGCCTATGGTTTCGCACTGCTCGTTCTTGTCATTAATGTCACAGGCGCGGTGCGGCGGTTGAGAAAGTCCCGAAAACTGGATCATTCCGCAGACCAAGGCGAATAATTTGGAAATTATTGCCAATCCTAACCATCAGCTTTGTACGTAGCAATCGCTGCTTTGATGGTGAGTGAATTGAAATCAGCGGAACTGAATGCCTAGCTGCAAGTCGTCATTTCCGACCGTATCGGAGTGATGAGAAAAATTGATAAAGTGAAATAATGCTAGAGCAAGGGTCAGTGATTGGATCTGAGCGATGCTATCCCTTGCAATAGATCCTGAGCTTCAATTATTCCTTTCTGTAACACCAGGGATTCCAGAGCTTTCAACCAACTTTCATAGTAAGGTGCTTCAGTATCTGTAGCGATCGCTTCTCCAAGCGAACTGCTCCACTCGACCCAACTAAACAAACCCTGTTCGTACAACTTCACAGTCAAGGCGAATGCATGCGCCTCCCAAGGCGCTGCAAACACAGGCTCTTCACCGTTGTGATAAAACTTCGAAATTGAAGTGCTGGTGGACACTACTCTTCGATTAGGTAAGATTCAAAGAGATCGACATAAACTGCGCCGCGGCGAGTTTCATCAGCCCAAATATCTGCAGCTTCAAATCGCACGTTATAAAGACGCTGTGATTGTTTAATCCCAGCGGCATGCAGATCTGGGAATATGAACATGCCGTGATCCGAGGCAATTCGGCCGCGGTGCCCTTGAACATATTCCGGCAGGCGAATATGGCCAGCATGATTGAATACTCTTGCAGTGACTGAATCGCCGACAGAAAACTTCGCCTCTCCATCATCAGCTAATTTCGTGCTACCGCCTCTTTTCAGAGTTGGCCAGACTTCTTTTGCACTTAGCGCACTCATCAGGAATCACCATTTGATATTTCGCTCATTCGTTCTCGGATTTCCTCTTCGGTCAGAAGTCCCTTCTCCACTAGCAGCAGACTCAATCCGTGAGCCCATTTTTCGTAGTAGGTGGAAGCAAGGTACTCCGGATCTGGCATTTGTTCCCGGGCATATCGCGCCATATCGAGATTCCATTTGCCTAAAAATCCACAGGCTACTGTAATGGCGAACGCGCGTTTTTCCCACTCGTGATGAAAAACCGGCTCGTCTTTCTCTGGTGCGATAGGACCTAAACCGGTCTTACCGCCTAAATCGTGTGCACCTTTCATTGAATCACTTCCGGAGACAGTGCGAGTCCTGTTCCAATCATGGAGTCGCGTGTTACCAACTCAGCGAGTTCACTTTCCGACAGGTTTTCAGTGCCTTCTGGGCGCATCGGTATCACCAGGTACCGTACTTCCGCAGTGCTGTCCCAAACACGAATTTCTACATCCTCGCTAAGTTCAACACCAAACTCCGCAAGTACACTCCTTGGTTCAGAAACAGCTCTCGCACGGTAAGGTGCTGACTTGTACCAGACAGGTGGCAACCCAAGTACAGGCCAAGGATAACAAGAGCAGAGCGTGCACACAACCATATTGTGAACGGTTGGTGTATTTTCGAGGACAACCATGTCTTCGCCCTGACGCCCTTCAAAGCCGAATTCACGAATCGCCTCTGTCGCATTGTCCAGCAGTCGATGAAGATAGTCTGAATCACACCACGCTCGGGCAACGACCTGAGCACCATTTTGTGGACCTACCCGATGCTCGTAGATATCGATCAACTCATCCAGCGCGAGTGGATCAATCAGCCCCTTTTCTATCAGCAGTGATTCTAAGGCCTTAACCTTGAGCTCAACCTCTGAAGGGGGATGGGCATGCTTATGTTTAGAACTCATCAATAACCACCTGAAAAGCAGTTTATGGCAATAACTCTATGATATTCAAATTCGGGTAATTGTGAAACCGGCAAAAACTAGGTTGATTGATCAGGAGCGGTTCAGACAAAAAACTGGGCGACAATCATTGCACCACAGCCTAGCAGAGCAACTGCAACGGTACGTTGCATGGCAATGGCAGAAATCTTATGTGCAATACGCGCTCCAATCAGCACGCCTGAAGACAACCCGACTGCTACGGGGACAGCTAGTGCCCAATCGATAGTGCCGTGAATGACGTGACCTAGCGTTGCGAAAGGCGCAATAGGAATCTGAATCGCCATGCTCAATCCGACTGCGACCATGATGGGAAAATCAAGCAATAGAAGAGTCGGAATCAGGAGCAATGGCCCACCCGTACCGCTCAATGAAGAGCCATATCCGATAGCCAGACCGACCAGTATCAAAGCAACATTGGGAACGCGGTGTATGCCGAGGCCGCGATTCTCACTTGATGAGGAAAGGAATGCGCGCAAACCCGATCCGATCACTAGTGTTGCAATGATTATCTCAAGCACCAGTGACGACGCTGCAAGGACTGTAACGGACCCTAGGTAAGCACCAGGCGCAGCACCGATCGAAATAAACAGTGCTTTATCCCAGCGAATTGAACCACGCTTTGCGTAAGCATAGTTCGCAAATATCGCATTCACGATAAATCCAGCCATACAGGCGGGAATGACGATGTGAATGTCAATATTGGCGACGTAAACGAGAAATGGGATAATCAGAATGCCGCCGATTCCGCACGTACCGATCAGCACACCCACCAGAAAACAAAATCCAGTCGTAACGGAATAAAACAAAGCGGGCGTACTGAGGACGTCCATTTGAAATTAAATCAGGAATTTTGCCCCGCTCGGTTGGGGCAGTGAAAGATCAAATGGCGAAAGACGATCCGCAACCACAGGTAGTGGATGCATTCGGGTTTTGCACGAGAAATCGAGCCCCCATCAGATCGTCCAGGTAATCGACTTTGGCTCCCATAAGGTATTGGATACTGAGTGAATCGACCAGCAGGGTGATTCCATTTTCTTCAATGACGAAATCATCATCCTGCTTTTCCGTTTCTAATTGAAACCCATATTGGAATCCGGAACAGCCGCCACCCTCAATATAGACTCGAAGTCCGATGTCACTATCGGACATCAGCTGCGATACGCGCTTTGCTGCGCTCGGTGATATTTCTACAGGTGTGCTGGTTTCCATGGAATAAGAACACTCAATTCGAATTCAGACGACTTCGATAATCATTCGTCTGTGAACCTCAAATTATATTGGCAATTTTCCGTCTGGACTCAATTCCACGAAGTGTCAGAAATAATGTAGATTCTATAGAGCGGAATTTCAACTTTGCTGTCGACTGGATAAACAAAAAATAACCAGTTCCAAATTTAAGACGTTGGTCACTCGGTACGGTCGCTTGAGGTTACCTACCAACACGGTGTGCTTAGATTGCAAATCACAATGCTTGGAATGTGCGTCTGCCGGTAATAGTGTTAATTTCTTTTTGCGATTGATTCCACCTATACAGAGCTTGAAAAGAAGTTCTTGCAAGAAGGCTAATTTGAATATCATATTCTTCAATTCTATGCAACCCCCTGTTGCTTCGAATGCAGGCTGTTAGGGCTTTATGACCTTTCTGCTTTTACTGCAATTGAAACATGTGAATATTCAGTACCTGTAGACCTATGCTCTTCCGATACTGAATCGAAACAGATTCAACAAATTGTACTAATTCAATTTTCTTCAATTTCCGACCTTAAGTGATTCAATCAGGCACCTCAAATCAGGCGCTTTCCGTTTCCAACCTTAAGAAAACCTACTCAAACGGCAGAATCGCACTGAAGGGAGTTTCCTTTTCAGTTGAAGAGGGGGATTTCTACGCACTGCTCGGAAGAAACGGAGCTGGTAAATCAACAACCATTGGCATCACCTGTTCGCTGGTTACCAAGTCATCTGGTAAGGTCTACATATTTGGGGTAGATATCGACCAGGACTTTGGTCGCGCCAAGTCAAATATTGGCCTGGTACCACAGGAAATTAATTTCAACCAATTTGAAACACCGTGGAATATCGTGATCAATCACGCCGGTTACTACGGAGTCCCGCGCTCCAAGGCGCTTCTTCAGGCTGAAAAGTACCTGACAACTTTGAATTTGTGGGATTACCGTAATAACACGGCGCGCAGGCTGTCAGGTGGCATGAAACGAAAACTGATGATTGCCCGCGCACTTATGCATGAGCCCCGATTGCTGATACTGGATGAACCGACTGCCGGCATTGACTTTGAAACAAGGCTGTCGATGTGGGAATTCCTGCAGGATCTGAACCAGAAGGGTGTCACAATCATTCTGACGACGCACTACCTTCAGGAAGCAGAAAAATTATGCCGCAACGTGGGGATTATTGAACTTGGTGAATTGATTCTGGATATTGACATGAAGTCCCTGTTCAAACAACTCAACCAGGAAACTTACGTTCTTGATTTGGTACAGCCCATTGATTCACAAGTGCTGCCGAAAGAGTTGAACGATTCCGTTCGACTAGTTGACCCAACGACAGTCGAAGTGGACATAACCCGAAACAGTAGCATCAATGCAGTGTTCGAGACACTATCGAAACACAATATCCACGCCATCAGCATTCAAACCAAGTCCAACCGTTTGGAAACGCTTTTCATGGAACTATTGAGAAGAGAGGCCATTGAAATGCAGGTGAATCAATCGGAATGAACAGATCATCAAATAGTTCCGTTGCGCTTTACACCTTGTGTCGCAAGGAGATTATGCGTTTCATGAGAATTTGGACGCAGACGCTGATCCCGCCGGTTATCACAACCTGTCTGTATTTTCTGATATTCGGAAATTTGATCGGACCCCGGATAGGGCCGATGCAAGGTCACACCTACATTGATTTCATTGTCCCCGGTCTGGTTCTCATGTCTGTCATTACAGGAAGTTACACGAATGTAGCTTCTTCATTCTTCTCTTCGAAATTTCAGCGGTTTATCGAAGAAATTATGGTTTCACCAGTTCCCAGTTCGGTGATATTGATTGGCTACCTAACCGGAGGCGTTTGTCGAGGAGTGATGGTGGGAATTGTGGTTCTGCTTGTGGCAACGCTGTTTGCCACGGTCGATATAGTCCACCCGTTTACAACTGCCCTGGTCATACTTCTGGCATCAGTGGTGTTTTCTTTGGGCGGGATGTTGAATGGAATGTTCGCAAAAAAATTCGACGATGTTTCCATCATTCCCAACTTTGTTCTGACCCCGCTGATCTACCTTGGAGGCGTGTTTTACTCGGTGCAGTTGCTGCCGGAATTCTGGCGACTCGCATCTCTTGCAAACCCGATTCTTTACGTAATCAATATCGCCCGCTACGGTTTCCTAGGGTCCAGTGATGTTGGGATAGGAGTTTCGTTTACGGTAATTCTTGTCGCCGCTGCAATTCTGTTTACCCTCTGTCTGGTTCTGCTGGAACGAGGCTACGGCATTCGCGATTGAATCTGGATTCAGCAATTAGTTGAATGGCCAAGGAGTGGCTGGGGAACTAGGATTCGAACCTAGATTGACGGAGTCAGAGTCCGTTGTCCTGCCGTTAGACGATTCCCCAGTAACTGGAACCCCTAACGATAAAACCGCAGTGCTACTGTATTAGCAACTATCGTTTGGAGTATTGCGGTCGTTTTCTTGCTTTGTGTAGACCGACTTTCTTTCTTTCAACTTCACGGGCGTCGCGGGTCAAAAATCCACCCTTTCGCAGCGCAGGTCGATTAGCTTCATCGAAATTCACCAGTGCTCGAGCGATGCCAAGTTGAATTGCGCCTGCTTGGCCGCTTTGGCCGCCGCCGGATACGTTCACTTTCACATCGACTGTGTTCAGCATGCCAAGATGCTCAAGTGGTTGACGGATAATCATTCGGGAGGTTTCCCGTCCGAAATATTCTTCAATTGGACGGTTGTTCGCGACGATGCTGCCGCTTCCCTTTGTCAGGTAGACTCGAGCTGTTGAAGACTTTCTTCGACCGGTTCCGTAGTACGTTTCGCTGGATGTTGCCATGATCACTAACTCTAGAAATTAAGCGGCTTCGGAGATTGCGCCTGATGTGGCTGATCCGGGCCGGCGTAGACTTTCAGTTTGGACATCATTGCTCGACCGAGAGGACCTTTGGGCATCATGCCTTTGACGGCATTTTCAATGATGCGGGTCGGGTGCCTTTTTCGCATTGTGCTGACTGGGACAGTGGTTAAACCACCTGGTCGACCGGAGTGTCGGTGATAGACTTTGGCATTATCCTTGTTTCCGGTCAGGACCACTTTCTCGGCATTGACTACCACCACGTAGTCTCCTGTGTCAACATGCGGTGTGTAGATCGGTTTGTGTTTGCCGCGCAGACGAATTGCAATTTCAGTTGCCATCCGCCCCAATACCTTGTCCGACGCGTCAATCAGATACCATTCGCGTTTCACATCGCTGGCTTTCGCTGAAATCGTCTTCATTGTTCCTCTGACCAAGTCTGGCCCTCTATAGATGCGCCTATGTTTGAAAGAGCGCAAATTATATAAAGTTGTTGCCTAAACTGTTGACAGATTGAAGATTGTGAAGACAGAATCCGTTAATGCAATTTTTTCGATCCAAGCAAAAGAGATTCACTTTTTTCAGTTAATCTTGTGGACACCATTAAGCTTGCAAATTGATTGTTGGGAATGAATTCTAGACATTGATTCCAAGACCGATCGAGATCGATATGGAAAAATAAGCCGAAAGATTTAGCATACGAGTGTAATATTATTCACTCGTATCAAGGATATACAGTAGGTTACAAATGGCCGAGAAACGGTCGAAAGGTCAATACTACACCCAAGGCAATCCGTTCACGCTGAGTCCGTTCCTGGAGTGGTCTGAACAAATTTCTTTGTCATCCAAAACTGTGTTGGAACCTTTTTCAGGGTCCAACAACATCATAAGGTCTTTACAAAAAACAGGGCTCTGTAAAGAGTTCAGCGCTTACGATATCGAACCGGCTGACAGCATTGTCGAGCAAAGAGATACAATCAAATCCTTCCCACAAGGATTTGAAATCTGTATTACAAACCCTCCTTGGTTGGCCAGAAATTCAGCGACCAGAAGAGGATTAGACTATCCGAACACCATTCATGATGACCTATACAAACATTGTCTTGAACTATGTCTGCTCAATTGCGGGTACGTAGCGGCACTGATTCCAGCAAGCTTTCTGCAATGTGGGCTGTTTCGCGACAGGCTGTCAGTCTATATTCTCTTACATGACAGGGGGATGTTCAATGACACAGACAATCCTGTCTGCCTGGCGCTATTCGGTGATCGCCCCAGTTCTCAAATCAAAATCTACTACGATCAAAGATTTGTCGGATTCCTTGATGACTTGGAAAGCAAGATACCGAGTCCTTCACAACATAAAAAAATACGATTTAACGACCCGACCGGTGAGTTGGGATTTATCTCATTTGATAATGTTCGCGAGCCTTCAATTCGATTCTGCGAAGTCAAAGAAATAAACAAATATCCCATCAAAATTTCTTCAAGGTTCTTCACCAGAATCAGCGGGGGGTTTGAAGAAATTCCGCTACTGGTGAAAATTCTCAATAGGAGATTGAACACATTCCGCAATGAAACCCAGGATATTTTCCTGACACCATTTAAAGGCATCCGGAAAGATGGCTGTTATCGAAGGAGAATGGAGTTTGCATTAGCGAGGAAGCTAATCAATGCTACACTAGGTTCCGAAAACCGCCCATGCGGATAGCAATTTCCAGTTACCCCAGTTTTACGATATTAGCCTCACATCGGTTGAAACGGGTATACCCTGTGTTGAATGTCAACTTCAACGTGATCATACAAAAAAATCAACCACCTAGTGATCGCCGTATTCCACTGACTTTATTGTCCGGGTATGAACCCACGAATCCTGTGTACTAACTTGAAAAAGACAGCCGTTCAAATTATTTTCCACTGATCACGTGACTAACAAACGCACTAGATTTCCCTTGTTTAAAGACATCAGGCTGTACGGACGTCTGCTTAGATATGTCATGGTCTACAAGTGGTATTTCTTTCTGGGTCTTTCCCTGGTTGCGCTGTTCGCTCTGACAACGCCAGCAGTCGCAGTGTTGATGAAACCTCTGCTCGACGGCAGCTTCGTACAGCGTGATCCGGACTACATTCTCTGGACTCCGATCATACTGATCATTCTCTTCGCCATTCGAGGCATTGCCAGCTACCTGCACGGCGTGTGCATGAGTTGGGTACTCGGTTACGTCGTTTACGACCTTCAGACTCAAATGATTGATCGCATGATTGCGTTTCCCACCCAGTTTTACGATGACATTTCGGCCGCCCAAATCAACATCAGAATCTCATCGGATGTCAATCAGTTAACAGACACCGCTTCAACGGTGGTCATCACTATCATTCGTGAATCCCTCACCATTCTTGGCTTGCTAGTTTGGATCTTTATTCTGGACTGGGCCTTGAGTCTGATTCTGCTGATTGCAACTCCGTTGATTGCAACGCTGGTCGCCTTTATTGCCAGACGTTTGCGTAGACTCTACCGCGACTTTATGCAAATGGGTGAGCGTCTACTGGGGCATCTGCAGGAAGTGACTGCTTATCACCGGCTGGTCAAACTCTATCAGACTCAGGATTATGAACGCGAGCGTCTCTACAATTACGCCAACCGAGTTCGGCAGCTGAAACTGAAGCAGGCGGTCGCCAGCCATATTACAGTACCTGCTGCTGAGTTTATTTCAACGGTAGTGATCGCTTGTACGGTCTACTTCAGTTTAACTCGTGATCTGAACGATCCACTAACCGTCGGGGGTTTCGTTTCATTTATGGCTGCCCTGGCACTGATTTCAAGTTCTTTGAAAAAACTGCTCCGAGTCAATGAAATGCTTCAGGCCGGGCTGACGGCGTCAGAGCGGGTTTTCTTCCTCATCGATCAGGAGGTAGAAATCGACGAAGGCAAACGTTCCATGATCAACAAGAAGGTTGATGGTGAGATCCAGTTCAGTAACATTACCTACAAGTACCCAAAATCGGATGCGAGTTCGCTGAATGATGTCAGTTTGGACATCAAGCCTCGTCAGACCATCGCACTGGTTGGTTCATCCGGTAGCGGCAAGAGCACTCTGACTTCACTGATTCCACGCCTTTATGAGATTCAGGATGGTACCCTGCTGATTGATGGTGTTGATATTCGCGAATATACGCTGGCGGATATTCGCAGTCAGATAGCGCTGGTCAGTCAGGATATCTTCCTGTTTGATGACACGGTAGCCGTCAATATTGCCTATGGAAACATCGAAAATTCAACGGAGAAAAAAATTCTCGAGGCAGCCAAATCCGCTTACGCGCTAGACTTCATCGAAAACCTACCAAATGGATTTGACACACAAATTGGAGAACGCGGTGTTCGCCTGTCTGGTGGACAAAAACAAAGGATTGCTATTGCCCGTGCCTTCAT
Source organism: Gammaproteobacteria bacterium (assembly GCA_022823405.1). Lineage (GTDB taxonomy): Bacteria > Pseudomonadota > Gammaproteobacteria > Arenicellales > JAJDZL01 > JAJDZL01. The sequence continues at coordinate 33,070 of JAJDXD010000116.1, read as the reverse complement.
CAAGGATGCGCCCATACTGATCTTCGATGAGGCAACGTCTTCTCTGGATACTAAATCTGAATTTGAAGTGCGTAAGGCGCTGGACGCTCTGGGCGAAGGCCGAACGGTGATCATTGTTGCCCATCGGTTGGCGTCGATAGAGCATGTTGAGCGGATTGTGGTGCTAAGCGAGGGTCGAATTGTAGAAGACGGCACACACCAGGAACTAATGGCGCGTGAGGGGCACTATTACCAACTCTACACAGTCTATAAAGAAGCGGAAGAGCAGAACTGAGCTTGGTGATTACGTCAGCGTCGCCGCCATCGGTTAAAACGGGTCAGGAAATTCGTAGCTCGCACGGAGACCTGCTTGCGACGCCAGTTTCCTGCAACAAACCGGGCAGACTCCGCGAGCGTCGGATAAATGTGAATGGTTCCGAGAATTTTGTTAAGCCCCAGTCCATTCTGCATAGCGAGAATGAATTCTGTAATCAGGTCACCAGCATGCTCTCCAACCACAGTTACACCTAAAATCTTGTCTTTCCCGGGTGGTGTCAGCACTTTGATTTCGCCGTGTGCCTCACTGTCTGTAATGGCTCGTGACAAGTCCTTAAAGTCGTAGCGGGTCACTTCAAAAGCAATGCCTTGCGCCTCGGCTTCCTGTTCATTTAAACCGACTCTCGCAACCTCAGGATCGGTGAAAGTCGCCCACGGAATGACAGAATAGTTGACTCGGCGACGGAAGAAAGGCCGCAGTAGCGCATTGGTTGCGGCCGAGGTGGCTTGGTGTGCCCCAAAGTGTGTAAATTGGAAAGGTCCTGCAACGTCACCGATCGCATAAATATTCGGGTAGTTCGTTTCCAGAAACTCATTGATCTCAATCGTGCCGTGGCTGGAAATATCGATTCCGAGTGCTTCGATACCGTATCCCTCAAGTCTGGCCTTGCGGCCCACCGCAATCAAGAGCACATCAAACTCGATCCGAACGGTTTCACCGTTATGGTCGCAGATTAGAATCTTTTGACCGTTATCAGTCTCAAATTCATTTGCCTGATGTTCCAGTCTCACATCAATGCCCTCTTCAACAAAACGATCCAGCACAATCTGGGAGTATTCAGGATCTTCTTTCGGCATGAGTCTCGGTGGTTTTTGAACCTGAGTTACACTTGAACCGAGTCGGGCAAATGCTTGGGACAATTCACAGCCGATTGGGCCACCACCCAAGACTAGTAATCGCTCAGGCAGTTGTTCAATTTCCCAGATCGTATCCGACGTGTAGAAATCGGTATTCTCTATGCCGGGCAGTGGTGGAACTGCCGGTTCTGCACCGGTTGCAATGATGATGCTGCGAGTCGTCAGCCGTTGGCCATTAACGTTTACACAGTAGGGTGATTCGATTGTTGCATGACCGGCAAAACAGTCGACACCGAGTGAGGTGTACCGTTCGACTGAGTCGTGATGCTCAATGACGCCGATGATGCCGTGCACGCGCTTCATGATGTCCTTGAAATCAAACTTTGCACTTGCGGTATGCACTCCAAACTCTTCGCTGCGTTTGATGTGCGACATGAACTTCGCGGTGCGAATGATTGCCTTGGAAGGAACACAGCCAGTGTTAAGGCAGTCACCGCCCATTTTGCCCTTTTCGATCAACGCTACTTTGGCTTTCACTGCAGCGGAAATATAGGCTGCCACCAGACCCGCGGATCCTGCACCAATAACGACTGTGTTGAAATCGAACTTTTTGGGTTTGCTGAATTTGCTAAGGGTTTTGCGACTCTTCATGATGTCGATGAATTTCTTTGAAATGAGTGGGAAGATACCCAACAAAACGAAGGATGCCACGAGTGCCGGTGAAAGAATTGCACCAATCGAATCAATCTTGGCCAATTGCGTTCCAGCATTAACGTAGACAATGGTAGCGGGGAGCATACCGATCTGACTGACGATGAAGTAGGTACGAAGCCGCATCGGGGTCAGTCCCATCACCAGGTTGATGATAAAAAACGGAAAGATTGGCACCATTCGAAGCGTGAACAGATAAACCGCGCCATCTTTGCGAATGCCTTCGTTGATCGTTCGAAGCCGTTCGCCGTAGCGGCTTTGAATTGCATCGCGCAGAATATGCCGCGAGACTAGGAATGCACAGGATGCACCAATGACCGAGGCGAAAGACACCAGTACAGTGCCCCACAACAATCCGAAAATTGCACCCCCGACGAGTGTGGCAATAGCTGCCCCTGGTACTGATAAGCCGGTTATCAGGATGTAAACTGCGAAGTAAATGAGTGCACTCTTCAAGGGCGAGGCATCTCGAAACTCAATTATTCGATCGCGGTTGTCCAGGAAAAGGTTCACATCAAGATATCGTCCGAGGTCGAATACAAAATAAACGACCAGCAAAGCGGCGATAACTGCTAGTATCAGGATCTTTTTCATCTATGCTTCACGCGAATAAGTTCAGGTCAGGGCATCGTTGTTTAGACCAGTGAATTTGGAATTATGTTCTAAATTAAATTTATGGATTCGTATTCTTGGCTGGACTGTTCGGCATTGGCAATCAAGTGATGTCAGCCGTTTACGTAGACTTCGTGATGACTGAATGAATCACTCGGAAGGATTACACTCCTAAGACAGACTCAAGTTCAGAAAATAAATTGATTTGGCATGAATCTACGGACACCTGCGAACACCTACTAACTTGTTATAATTTGCCCAAATTGACGTGATTGTTTAATTCCCCTTTTGGCTCGCAAAATCACTTTTCCACACTGCAGGGTGCAGAATAATCAGCAGCGTATGGTCTTACCTCTGCATCCATTTCGCACCCATTCCCTATTTCAGGCGAACTTCATGACTGAGGTTTGATTGTGTTATCTTTCATTAGACACCCGCTTGCCCTAACCATCTTGATACTCGCAGCAGTTGTTGGCTGGATAAGCTTAATTTTCGTCGTTAACCGTTCTGATCAAGATTTAGAGAGAGCAAACCAGGCAACTGTTGTATTGGAGCAGAATATGACTGCACTACAGGCTCAATTGAATGAGCTTCAAGCTGACCACGAGGGTTTACTGCAGGAAACCATTGCACTTCGAATGTTGAGTGAAAGTGATGAGATGGCTGAAGAATCTGCTGTAACAACATCAGCTGATGAAAGCATTTCCCGGTTTCCGGATAGCCGCGAGACATACCTGGCTACCAGGCTGGAACAGGCTACCAAGCAACTGCGACGACAACGCTCTCAAAATAAACAGTTGACATTATCCCTCACTGAAGTCAGGGAACGAAACGCTGCCACCACGGCATATTCTGAAGAAATGGATGCTCTAAATGAGCAATTGAAGGGAGAACTCGATGCGGCGAAGGCTGAAATTTCTGTCATGATCGAGGAGTCCCAGTCTTCTGTATCAGTTGAAGAAGGAATTTCCCGCTTTCCATACGGCAGAGAGACCTACCTGGCCACTAGACTGAAACATGCAACCAAGCAATACAGGCGGCAGCGTGCGCTGAATCGACACCTCGCCTCATCTCTCAAAGAAGCAAATGAACGAATTGCTGCCAAGTTGTCAGAAACAGATTCTCTGTCTAGCGATAAACCAGTCGATTCATCTTCAATGGCTGAGGAAACCCAACCATCAGCTGTGACGAAGGAATCTGAAACCCCGACTGCCGAAAATCGAGTCGCCAGTCTGCAGCAGGAACTGGAATCCACCAGAAGTGAAATGCTACGGTTGGATATTGAACTCTCAGCCGCCCTGTATCGAATCGTCACATTGGAACAAGAACTGGAATCCGCCAGAAGCGAAAAGCAGCAATCGGATGCCAGACTCTCGGCAGCTACCACTCGAGTTGCCAGTCTGGAAGTTGAGTTGGAAACAATCAACAATGAAAAGCAACGTCTGGATATTGAACTTTCGGCAACCCAATCTCGAATCATCAGTTTAGAGCAGGAATTGGAGACCGTCAGCACCGATAGTCAACAATCGGATACCGAATCCTCCTCCGTTGCCACTCAAGTCGCCAGTCTGCAGCAGGAGCTGGAGTCCGCAAATAATGAACAGCAGCAATTGGACACCAATCTCGCGGCTGTCGAATCTAGAATTGCTGGCTTGGAACCAGAACTGGAATTGGTTCTTAGCGAACAGCAGCAGTCGGAATCGGAACTCTCCGAAGCGACAGATCAAGTTGCTGATCTGGAGCGGATGTTGGAGGCTGCCAGGACCGAAATGCAGCAATTGGGTACAGAGTTTACGGCTGCCCAAACTCGAATTGCCAGTCTCGAACAGCAGCTGGGCAATACCAATGTCGAAAGGCAGCAAACAGATCCTGAACCTCCAGTGTGGGTAAGCCAAATTGCTGCTTTGGAACTGGAACTGAAAAATGCTAATGATGAAAAGCAGCAAACGAAAGCAGAGATCGAACGCCTGACTGCACAAATTGACGAACTTAAATTGGGCTACGATAGTGAACGCGCTTACTACGAACGCACTATTGAAGGATTGGTCGAAAAGTTCAATCAGGCAGTTGCTCTGGTTGTCGACTCTGAAGATCCAGGTGAACAGCCACCTGTCTCAACACCAAGCGAGCCAGCGACACAAATGGCGGACGCTACAGAATCAGATTCGACTCAAGACGGGGATAGCAGTGAAACGCTTCTTGCTGATAGAACCAGTCAACTGCTCGCACGACTTAGCGAACTGCAGGAGAGACTTAACCAGACGGAGGTTAGTGCCTCGGCACTCTCCGATGCAGAATCCCGAATTGCAGAATTGGATCTGCAGCTTTCAAATTCAATCAGCCAAAACGTAGAAATGCAAGAGGAACTCCTCAACCTCACCAATAAAGTGGATTCGTTGACTACAGAATTACAAGCTGCGGAACGGCGAACTGAAAATATGGAAACCTTGGCGCAATCGATCACTCAAGAAAATGAGCAATTAGGGCAGTTGATCGGTGATTTGCGTGAAACCATGGATATCAGTATTGCTGAAAAGGCTAGTGAAATATCTGAGCTCCTCTCCGGCTACACTGTTTTGGAGTACTCTACAGACATATTGTTTGAATCAGGCTCAGCAGTGCTAACAGAAGCGGGCAAAAAAGATTTGAAGGAGTTTGCCGACTCAATTGACACGGTATCTTTCACCAACCGCGTAGTGAGTGTTGAAGGGCATACGGATAATGTGCCGATCAAAGGCGATTTGCGAGCCTACTATCCCACTAACTGGGAATTATCGATGGCAAGGTCGGCTGCCGCAACTCGCTATCTGGTTGAGCAGGGTGTACCCGCGGATCGTCTTCGAGCCGTCGGGTTTGGTTCGCGGCGACCTGTTGAATCCAATGAAACTGAAAGAGGCAGGCGCTCGAATCGCCGAATCGAAATCCATCTGGTACCGGAACTGCAAAGGGCAAAGAACTAAAGACAATGTTGAATTGTCTGCCTTATGACCCTGTTGCGGCAGTACAGCATCTGGGTGACGCTGACCCTGTTATGGCTGAACTGACAGCGGAGGTTGGTGAATGTGGTCTAGACTACAGAGCAGACCTTGATCCCTTCCAGGCACTTTTGCGCTCTATCGTTTACCAGCAGTTATCGGGCCACGCGGCAGCCAGCATTCTGAATCGCGTATTGGGGTTATTCGACAGTAACTTTCCGACACCCACAGCGCTCCTGCAAACTGCCGACGATCAGTTGCGCTCCTGTGGACTTTCCTGGTCAAAAATTCGTGCAGTAAAAGACCTCGCAGACAAAACCAGTGAAAATCTTTTGCCAGCGCCAAAGGACATCGTCCGGATGTCCAGCGAGGAAATCATTAAGACGTTTTCAACTGTTCGTGGCATCGGCCCGTGGACAGTTGAGATGCTATTGATCTTCAATCTGGGGCGCCCGGACATTCTTCCTGCGACAGACCTTGGGGTGAGACGCGGTTTTTCTGTCGCATACGAAACTGGAGAGCTGCCAACACCGAATGAGTTGTTGGAGCGCGGCGAGTGCTGGAAACCGTTTCGTAGTGTAGCAAGCTGGTACCTGTGGCAGGCTGCGAGTCCGAAGTTTCGCGCTGACAGCACTTGACTCAAAAATCCAGTCCCGACAGCACCGCCGGGACTGAAATTCTGATATCAATCTGGATGAGTCAGAGACTTTCCATTTGTTTGATCAGCGCGTCTGCAAAGCCGCTGGTGGAAACTTCCGTTGCCCCCTCCGTCAGCCGCGCAAAATCGTAGGTTACGATGCCTTGGCCTATCACTTCGGGATAGGCGCGGTTGATCAGGTCTGCAGCTTCCTGCCAGTTTAGGTATTCAAGCATCATAACGCCTGACAGCAATAGCGAGGACGGATTGACTTTGTTCTGGTTAGCGTACTTGGGTGCGGTGCCGTGAGTTGCTTCAAAAACAGCGACGTGGTCCGCTACATTGGCACCGGGTGCGATCCCAATGCCGCCGACTTCAGCTGCAGCAGCATCTGAAAGGTAATCACCATTCAGGTTGGTCGTGGCAATCACATCAAACTCGGCTGGTCGAAGCTGCAACAACTGGAACATGATGTCAGCAATACGGTCTTTGATCACGACCCGGCCATGTGGTCGCACACCGTCGAACTGATCCCAAAGGTCATCTTCGGAAATGGTCGAGTCAGCAAACTCTTCCTTTGCGAGTTCATAACCCCAGGCACGGAATGCACCTTCAGTGAACTTCATGATGTTGCCCTTGTGCACCAGCGTTACGCTCTCGCGGCCGCCGTCAATGGCATACTGAATGGCTTTTCTAACCAGTCGCTTGGTACGAAATTCGCTAACTGGTTTGATCCCTAAACCAGCACCAGTCTCAAAATTCACATGCATTTCCTCGCGTAGAAATTTTGCGAGCTTTTCGTTTTCTGGAGAGCCTGAAGAAAACTCAATGCCTGAATAAACATCTTCCGTGTTCTCGCGAAATATAACCACATCCACTTCCTGCGGACGTTTCAGCGGGGACGGGACACCACTGTAGTATTTGACTGGGCGAATACACGCGTACAGATCCAGTGCCTGGCGTAGTGAAACATTCAATGATCTGAATCCACCCCCAACTGGCGTCGAAAGTGGCCCTTTGATTGCGACAGTGAGTTCCTTGATTGCCTGAAGAGATTCGTCTGGAAAATAATCGCCATCATAAAGACTGCCGGCTTTCTCACCCATGTACAGTTCGCACCAGTGAATTTTCTTGTTTCCGCCATACGCGAGTTCCACTGCTGAGTTCCAAACCCGCATTGATGCACGGGTGATATCGGGGCCAATACCGTCCCCTTCTACATAACCAATAATCGGATTGTCCGGTACGCGTAAGCTACCGTCTTTTATTGTTATTTTTTCACCGCTTTCCGGTATTCTTATGTGTTCAAACATTTCTTCTGACTTCCTTTCGTGCTTAAAGTGTTCGTATGAGCAGTTGTGTCAATTATCTAATGAATGAGCGAGGCGAATACTGTATGCCTGCTCCGGGACACCGTCGATGAGTAAAGGAATTGTAACTGCTGGGCATCCTCAAACGGCAGCCGCTGCTGCTCAAATTTTATCCGCGGGCGGTAATGCATTTGACGCGGCTATCGCTGCGCTGTTTTCTGTCTGTGTGACTGAACCAGCTCTTGCATCTTTAGGCGGTGGCGGGTTTTTGATGGCGAGTCCAAGATCCGGTCAACCCGTTCTTTTTGATTTTTTTGTACAGACTCCGCGCCGACGAAAGCCCATCGAAGACGTCAAAACCGAAAAATTCATTTGCGATTTTGGAGACGCACAACAGGAGTTCATCATTGGTTCCGGCACCTGTGCGGTGCCGGGCTACGTGAAAGGCATCTTCGAAGTGGCCTCACGCTATTCAAAAATGCCTATGAGTGCCTTAATTGAGCCGGCACTTGGAATTCTAAAAGAGGGCATTGAAATCAATGAGATGCAGGCGTATGTACTGGGCATTTTGACACCAATTTATCTTTCTGGAGACGCACGGTCAATTTTTGAAAGCAAGCAAAAGCCTGGGCACACGGTGCAGAAAGGTGAAACTACTTTTTTTCCAAATTACGATGACTTGCTCGAAACGCTGGCGATTGAAGGTGAAGCATTGTTCTACCGCGGTGAGATTGCTAAGTCGATCCATGAAGTAAGCCTTGAGGGCGGGCAGGTAACTTACGATGACCTGGCCAACTACCGCGTTGAACTTAGAAAACCACTTAAGGTGCGCTACAAGAATCACACCCTGCTTTTGAATCCGCCACCTTCAAGTGGTGGGATTACGATTGGTCTTGCGATGAGTCAGCTATCGTCGCGTAATCTCGCACAGTATCGATTCGGGTCTTCGGAACATTTGAGTACGGTTATGGAGTCATTTGTCCAGTGTGCACAGCTCGAAGAGAATGCTTCACCGAGTCCGGACGTTGGGTTTGATTCCGGGCTTTTGCAAATTTACCAAGCCAATCAGGAGTGGCTGTCGCCAAACGGCACCACTCACATTTCGATTATCGATCGAGAACGCAATGCAGTGGCCGTATCAGTCAGCAACGGAGAAGGCTGCGGCACCGTGATTCCCGGCACATCCGTAATGATGAATAACATGATGGGTGAGCATGATGTCAATCCCTACGGCCTCACTCAGTGGCCGCTCGCCAGGCGCCTAAGTTCATTGATGTCCCCAACGGTGGCAATTGACGACAAGGGTTCTCAGATTGTGATTGGGACCGGTGGGTCCAACCGTATCCCTGGTGTAGTCAAGCAAGTGCTGATCAATCTTTTGGATTATGGCATGAGCGTCCAGGATGCGGTTCAGGCGCCGCGGCTTCACTACCACAAGAATGCAGCTTACGCGGAGAATCTGTTTGGTAATCCGGAACTACCTGACATTCTCAGTCGCTATGGCGATGCGACTACATTCGGAACAAACAATGTTTTCTTCGGCGGTGCGCATACAGCGCGGCAACTGGCTCGGACTGTAGAAGGCTTTGGCGATACGCGCCGTGGTGGAGTCTGGGTCGAAGTCGCGTGAACTACTTTCTGCGCGGATTAATTCCAGACCCTGAGCGCAGACGGGTCCTGCTGGCGGTCATCAGCATACTGTCCATTTATGGTTTGACAGTCGGGTTCTTTTACCCACTCATCAGCCTGAATATGGAGCTTCGTGGATATTCGTCCTCACTGATTGGCTTGATGGGTGCGTTGCCATTTCTGGCGTCCATTATTGTTTCTCCTATGATTCCATTCATCATGAAATTCATGGATGTTCGACGATGGGTGTTTATCTCCATTTGCTCGGACATTTTCTTTATTTGCTTGATGATCTTCTTCGAGAACATTTACATTTGGTTCGTTTCTCGCTTCATGATGGGCGTTGCCGGGACTATTTTGTTTGTTGTTAGTGAAACCTGGATCAATGAAGTTGCAGAAGACCATTACCGTGGACGCGTCATGGGCCTTTACACGTTCGTCTTCAGCGCTACGTTGGGCATTTCACCGCTGTTTATCGTATTTCTTGGCGCTCAGGGGAATCTGCCGTTCATTGTCGCACTTGTCATCATTGGAGCCGGGTTGTTGCCACTTCGATGGACACGTGGTTCAACCCCCGACTTTTCCGGTGGGAAGGCGTCCCACGTGCTCATGTTCTGTTTATTGGCACCAACGCTGGTTGGTGCCACAGCATTGATGGCGTTTGAGGAGTCTTTGGTGGTGACGTTGCTACCGGTGTATGCACTACGCAATGGCTTGACCGAGGCCTCGGCAGCATTAATACTGACAGTAGCAGCGGTCGGTTCAATGGCCGCACAGCCTCTGGTAGGGAGGCTTGCCGACAACATGAATCGCAATCTGCTATTGTTTCTCTGTGCACTGTTGATTCTGGTTGGAGCGGTCTCACTACCGTTCATCATTCAAACGAAGATTATGCTGTGGATAGTGATGTTTATCTGGGGTGGTGCAATCGCAGCGATCTACACTGTTGCGCTTACAATTATGGGCTCCCGATTTCGTGGTGCTCAGCTGGCGGCTGGAAATGCCGCATTCGGATTGATGTGGGGCGTTTCAGGTACAATTGCGCCGGGGTTAGGTGGCGTGGGCATGACCGCCTGGGGACCCGACGGATTCGTATATGTCTTGGTTACTGCGGTTGTTGCATTCTTGATATTGGCAATTTACCGGGCAAGATTTGCAAGACGGTAAATTCTTGCGTGGGGAAAGGAAGGCGATACGACTCCACCGCCTGGAAGCTCAGGCAGCGTTTGCCAAATCAGCCGAAAGACGGTGTCACAGGAATGATACCGCTTTGGAAAATTGCGAAACCCCGGACGAATTGAGTGCAATGCCTAGGGTTGTGGTGATTCGCTAACGAGTTTTACGAACGGGAAGCAGATTAAGCAGTTCTTTTCGTTCACGGCAAGGAGGCGAACAGGTAAAGCCCTCGCACAAGTAGGCGACCTGATCTGATGAATCGGACAGGGTTGCTGGAATTGTTGCTGGAACTCGCTTTGCAGAAATCGGCACTGAATAAGTGCTGAGCCTTTGCGAACCTGTCTCAATACTGGCTTCAACCCATGATTTCGCTTCCTCGGAATTGCCATGAATGACCAATGTTGGGCTAGGCGCGATGGATTCTTCGATTGCAATGAGACTGGAGCCGAATGCGGCAGGAATCTGATGGGCGGAGTTTTGTAACGTCTGATTGATGCGGATTGCGCATTCACGGTAGTGTTGCTCACCTGTTAGATAACTCAGCTTAAGCAGCACCTGCGCGGCAACGCCATTACCCGAAGGGGTGGCATCATCGTGGGTGGGCAAGGCGCGATACAGCAGTTTTTCATGATCATCTGAAGTGAAGAAAAACGCACCGGTGTCTGGATCTTTAAAGTGGGTCAAAAGTAATTTAACCAACTGCTCAGCAAAGTCAAGATAGGTGTCACTCCAGCGCGCCTGCAGCAATTCGATTGCTCCATCAGCGACAAATGCGTAGTCATCTAAGTATGCATTGAGGTGAGCTCGACCATCTCGGGCCGTTGCAAGTAGCCGATCATTCTGCCACATATTGTTCTGAATGAAGTTCAATGCGCGCTCGGCCGAATCAACAAAATCGCTGCGCTTGAGAAATCGCCCTGCTCTGGCCATCGCCTTAATCATCAGCCCGTTCCAGGAGGAGAGGACCTTGTCGTCGCAAAAGGGTGGGACTCTCTCACTGCGAGTATTGAACAATTTTTGTTTTGCCTGCTCAAGCAGTTGAATGACCTCATTCTCTTCACGGCTTACACGATGTGCAACATCAGCAATTGAGTTCACAATTTGAAGGTGCCACTTACCTTCGAAATTGGGTGCACCGCGCAAACCATAGCGAACCGTCAGGGCATCCAGTTCCTCTCTACTTAAAAGGGAATTCAGCTCATCCAAAGTCCAAACGTAGAACTTTCCTTCCTCACCTTCAGAGTCAGCATCAATGGCACTGTAATAGCCACCATCAGAGGATTGCATTTCCCTCATCACCCATTCCCCCGACTGAATGACGACTTCGTGGAAGTCTTTACGTCCGGCCAAAAATCCTGCATCAACGTAAAGGGGCATCAGCTGAGCTGTGTCGTAGAGCATTTTTTCGAAGTGCGGGATTTCCCACCTGGCATCGACTGAATATCGATAAAACCCTCCACCTAGCTGGTCGTACATGCCACCGTTGGCCATCGCTTCCAAAGTGTGGACCGCCATGCCAATTGATCGATTTTCAGCGTACGAGTCAGAGTGATTTGTTCGCTGCCAATAGCCTAACAGAATTTCGATTTGGGTTGGGTGCGGAAATTTGGGCGCTTCACCAAACCCGCCAAAGACTGGATCATAGTCACTGATCAGGTGATCTACAGCCCGTTGCATCAACTCTCCGTCGAGTGACGACTCAGCGTTTGGGCTGGTTGCAGAAAGCCGGGTAAAGGCGTCTTTTACCGCGACTGTGTGCTCCGGGAGGAATCGATCTTTTTCCTTGTATACTTCAGCAATTCTGGTTAGCAGTTCACCGAAACCCGGCATACCGTGTCGCGGTTGGGGAGGATAGTATGTACCGACATGAAGGGGAATCAATTCATCCGGTGTCAGTATCGCAGTGAGTGGCCAGCCACCGCCCCTTTTGTTGAAGAGTTGATGAGCACTCTGGTACACCTTGTCGAGGTCAGGACGCTCTTCTCGGTCAACTTTGATGCAAACGTAATTGCTGTTCATGATCTTGGCAATTTCTTCGCTTTCAAATGATTCGCGTTCCATGACGTGACACCAGTGACAGGCAGAATAGCCAATCGACAGCAAAATAGGCAGGTCTTCGCTTCGAGCCCGTTCAAGAGCTTCCTCATTCCAGGCATACCAATCAACGGGGTTATGGGCGTGTTGAAGCAGGTAGGGGCTGGTTTCGTTGATCAGCCGATTGGTGTTTTCGGTCATGGAGAAGTCTCAGTCACTCGAGATGCCGGTGTTTCCGATGCTGTTGTCAGTTCTCAGTATGCTTAAAATATTCGGGTGGTTTGGCTGCTTGAATTTGCCAATTTCGTCCCACTGTCTAAATTTTATGTTAACGACTGATTTTGCGGTGCTTTGGTTGTCCAGATGAATAACCGAATCAAGCTGGATACTCAAGTTTCAATAACACCAGGTATTTCTTAGTTCTAAATGATTGAATTGATAGATGATTGTCTTACCAGATTTTGACCCCGTCGCGCTGCATCTTGGTCCTTTGGCCATTCACTGGTATGGACTGGCATATTTAATTGGAATTGTTAGTGCGATTGTCCTAGGGCGCATTCGAGCACGGCAGCCTCATTCGCCGATACCGCGCCCGATGGTTCTTGACCTGGTGCTGTACTGCGCACTCGGCGCAATCATTGGCGGGCGGCTGGGATTTGTATTTTTCTATCAGTTCTGGGAATACATCGCCAATCCAATTGCAATTTTGAAAGTCTGGGAAGGCGGCATGTCATTTCATGGCGGCCTGCTTGGTGCAATTGGAGGTGTTTGGGCATTCGCGAGAAAACTGTCGATCCCTCTATTGAAACTGACGGATTTTTTGGCTCCATTTTGCGCAGTTGGTCTGTTTTTTGGTCGCGTTACTAATTTTGTCAATCAGGAACTTTGGGGCCGTCCAACCGAACTCGCCTGGGGAGTCGTTTTCCCTGTCGATCCGTCTCAACTGGCAAGACACCCATCCCAGCTATATGAGGCAGCATTAGAAGGGGTTGCGTTATTCCTGATTCTATGGATTTATTCTGCAAATCCCAGAGCAACTGGGGCTGTGTCGGGAGTATTTCTGATTGGCTACGGTACGTTTCGAATATTTGTTGAGTTTTTTCGAGAACCGGATGCCGATCTTGGATTTATATTCTTCAACTGGGTTACGATGGGGCACCTTCTCTCGGTTCCAGTCATTGTGGCTGGAATTGCACTATTAATGTATGCGAAACGTAAAGAACAAAATGTCTGATCAAGAAAAAAATACACTGATCAGGGAACTCGATGCCCTGGGATTGCATTACGAAATCATTGCCTGTGATCCTGATTTGGCTGACACCCAGATTTTCGTCAAGCACTACAATTATTCACTTGAAGATTGTGCCAATACCATTTTGGTTAAGTCCAAGACTGGTGAAGCAAAATATGCCGCTTGTGTTGTGCTTGCCACCTGCCGCTTGGATGTGAATCGCACAATTCGGAAAAAACTGGGTGCTCGAAGAGTTTCCTTTGCAGGTGCAGAGGAAACGATGGCGTTAACTGGAATGACGGTTGGCGGTGTTACCCCAGTCGGACTTCCTGACACACTGCCACTCTGGGTAGACAGCGCAGTCATGGCGCGTCAGCAGATTATTCTGGGTGGCGGCAGTCGGTCATGGAAGGTTATTACCACACCGAAACTATTCGAATCCATTTCCAATTCTGAAATCGTTGAAGGGCTCGCTAATCCGACCGGTCCACCTGCGAGCAGATAGACCTTATCCGGAAATTAATCGGTAATAGAACGGAAACCAGGCGCCGAGCAATATTAGAAAGGCGAGAGCATCCAGCAGGATCATGTGCTGGTAGCGTTTGCGTACTGACGCATCGCGGCCAGACATCATAATTGCGCACATGGTCATATCGAGTGGAAGCACAAAGAATATCATCGGAACGGTTGCGGGTGCAATCAGAGTCGGATACATCATGAGTCCGGATTTCTGGGTATCGCCCATTGAAAAGATCGCAGTAAAACTAAGAATCAGAATTAAAAGATAGAGCATGCCGCGAAGCGGCCCAACATACTTCCAAAATCTCAAAACAGGATTCATATTGATGAACTCGATTTCTTACCGGATTTTGCGCGCATGCGATCTCTGTATTCGAGAATTCGCTCGACCAGTCCCGGCTCACTGACCGACGCCTGAAGGTCCGCCATATCCTCTTGGCGGGTATCGGGAACCACCACTTCAAACATGCGGCTAACGTGTTCTTTTGCAATAGCAGCACCGCTTTGTTTGGCGGCTTCGATATGGCCAGGCCAAGATTCTTCAGATGATATGGCAGTCAGGTACCCCATATCAAGTGCTTCGTGAGCCTTGAACACACGTGTATCAGTGAGAACGCCAAGAGCATTATCCACACCAACTCGCTGAGTTAGGCGTCGAGTGCCCAACAGGATGCCGAAATTGAGTCCTGGCATGCAGAACCGACTGTCTTCAGTTGCAATTCGACGGTGACAGCAACAGACCAGGTCCGCACCTGCGCCAAACGCCATCGAATGTACCAGCGCAACCGTAACCATTGGTGCATGAAACACAGCCTGTAGCATACGTTCTATGTCCAACACGCGGTGAGCCACTTCCGAATCTGAAAGACTTTCAATTTCATTCAGATCAAAGCCTGTGGAAAAAACCCTCCCAGCACCGTGCAGGACGAGTGTACGGGTGCTGTCGTTCCCTGATTTTTCAATTTCTTCTGAAATCGCGTCAACTAACTCCGCATTCAGCGCGTTGCCGCGTTCAGGGCGATTAAGTGTCAGAATCTTCAGCGTATCCTGCCGTTCTACAATCAGTACGCTCATCGGCTTTGATTTGTCTGGTCAAAATTAGTCGTCGCTTATCATATACGAATTGCGACACTGATCTTGTGAGTAACCCAAACCGAGAGTTTTCTGTTGGTGTGACACTCTCGGTTTGAATTTCTCTGCCGCACGTATATGGCATCGCTTGAACAGTTAATTTATATGCCAGCCCCGGTTTTCGCACCATCAAAGACTGAAAAGAGTGCATAGAATGGTCGCGCAGGCGATTGTGGCAAGTTTCGGACGCGCAAAATTCCCCCAGGGTCATAAATGGGATGATGAAATGAATCCAATCGCCGACAAAAATTTGTCCACGTATGAACTTTTGAAGCCTATTCAAGTGTTATCACTATCCGGCGGGTTGAGAAACATCAATTACACAAACTGAAATTTTTCTTCGCATTTCCACGGGCAAACTTTCCTTGAGACTCCTCTCTAATTCCTCGGGACTTTTAGGTATTCCACTGACTCCTGGCTTGGGTCTTGTAGATTCCGAAAAGCCGAACCAGAAAACACCGTAAATTCCATATCCATCCGCATCAGGATCACGGGTATATTTCTTTGCCAACTGATTAAGAATTGCGCTCCATACATCTCTATGGTCACTTTTTTTCAGCTCGACAGGCACGTTAAAGTTGTTAAAACAAACGCGAATATCTGACCGTTTATCGTCAGCATATCGTCCTTCCGGCTGCACATCAATACCTAAAGAACGAATGCTGTTGCGTAAATCCGACATAAGCGCATCCCGGCAAGCGTTCTCATTTCTTGGTCCGACTGGATGATTGTGACTATCGACATTCCAGTACTGTCGCCAACCTGAAGCAGGTCCATTTCGAATTTCGTTTGTGATGTGCCGTAACTTATCCTCGATTAAAGCTGCTAGATCGGCAGCATTTGCTGGTTTGCAATTTCGCAGCGTTTCACAAACTTGTTCAAGACTCGGTTGGTGATACTCTTTCTCCCGTCTCATTTTTTGCTGTAGGTTCGCCGCATTCATCAACAATGCTCTCCACCCAATCAAATTGTCGTCTTCAGTCAGTTCTTGAAGTGCTGTAGTAGCGTTCACAGACGAATTAGTGGCTAGTTGTTCAATTAATTCTCGCACACAATCTCCAGCACTCATTCTTTGCGATGATGATCGATTCTGGTGAAGGTGAGTATCCAAGCCGTCAAAGCCAGTCGGAGAAATCGGACCAACGTGTCGAATTAGCAGCTTGATCCCTTCAGGTTCAAGACGTCCAAACAACTTAGCCGAACCATAGAAAAATTCGACAAGGCAACGCTCAAGATCAACAGCACCATTTTTGTAGCTGACAACATGTGCATTAAGTCTACCTGCAAATTTGTTTGATGAAATAAGCATTCCAGCCAATAACCAAAATACCCGCTGGCCTGCGTTCATACTCTTGCGGCAAAGTTTATTTTCGATCAACTCTGTTAACCTGTTCCTTTCGTTGTGCAGACGTAGTGCAGAAGTCAGCAAATTGCGTAAGTCTCGTAGCTGCGACTCCCGGCAACGTAAAGGAAATGTTTTTAGCAATCGAAGTGATACGAGTTGTGCCAGCTGTTTGTAATCTTCTGAATATGCGAGTTCATGTAAGCCTTCAATTCCTCCTTTACGCCTGCGTAATTGGGAACTGGCAAATTTAAACAGTACCTTGGCCACCAACTCTGGATGGTTTGTTAATAATTCAGGAAACCATCGAAATTTCGGTCCAGAAAGAGTATCGATATCTCTAGGTGTTCTCCAGTATGGCGCCGTGAAGTGTAGGGCGATTAGCAGGCGTAATTTTTCTTCATTTAAATCAATTGTGTGTTCGGGCACATTAGAAATCAGTTCAATCATTCCTGCAAGAATGGGAAAGGCGAGAAAATGTCGTTTTTTTTCACAATGAAGATTTATGACTTCGTCGTCGCTTGGGATATCGCTCCGATTGATTGAATTGCGCAAACCTTGCAACACAGCATTTACTAGGTCAGGGTCATCTCCCACCAAGTTGTACACTCTGTTCTCGGGTTTATCGCCGTATACATCTCGGAAGCCACCAAGATAAACCGACGCCAACTTCGAAAGTAATTGAATTTCAACTCGATTTTCTCGGAATGCGGTTTCGTAAGGCTTAAGAAATTCCTGCCATTCTTTCTGACGCTGTTGATCACCCTGTTTACGCGACTGTTTCAAGAATTGTTGTTTTTGTGATTCGAGTTGGCCTAGTGTTTCATCGAACACTTTCTTTAGCTCAGGGCTTTGCTGAAGAAGCGTGTAGACTTCTTTCGTGAAATCTCCCTGATGACTTCGGTCGAAATCACTTATCCAGATAGCTGCTTCGTGTACGAGCCAATATTTCGCATCTTCATTAGACAGCTCAAGCCCTTTCCCTATACACCAGAATCCATAGTTTTCTGGCTTTTGAGCTCCAAACTGTCTTTTCCACTGTGACTTTACGCACTGCCCGAACGCACGTCCGTCATTACAGTTCTGATTTTCGATGCAAGTTGACAATCCCCGTTCTAGTAGCCATTGGTGGAAATTAGTGCGTTTTTCGATCCAAGATCTAATGAATGTTGAATCTTTCCCATCGGGAACAGAGTATTCCTCCCAATCATCAACACCGGAAGCAAATCCCAGCCAATCGAACAGTCGATAACGATCAACCTCCCCCTCAAACTTGTCCAAGTATTCTCGTAGCCACGTTCGAGCCAAGTTTCGCCAGGAGAAAGGCCAACGGTTTGCGAAATGCACTGGCAACCTGAATTTTTCTTTTTTCTCTACAAGCTGGTCAAGCAGACATGCCAATTGATCCGCGGTTGAATTTTCAGGTACATCGTTACGCCAGAAGAATTGGTAATTTATTAAGATACTCGCCACGTCTGGCATTCGAAAGTAATTCAGTAATTCAGCCGTTTTTACATATTTAGGGTACAGTTTGATCAAAATTCCATTTGTCAGCTCACAATCCGGATCGCGAATTTTTCCATCGTAAACATCGTCAAGCAATCCTTTCAGTTCAGCATCAACATTTGTAATGCCACAACATTGGTGCTCAAGCGCATCAATTGCGTTAGTCTTGATACTAGACGATACTGAATCATGTCTCAGAATCGCAAGCAGAAACTCGGATATTCCGTGAAGTGGCTCGCTATACCGAAGCATTGCAACAACAATCCAGGATAACGATGACTCGGTGCTAGCTTCCAAAGATTCCCAAAAAATCTTTTGAATTTCTTTGACTGTATCTTGTGTAGCAATGTCGCCAAAACGCACATCTATTCCATTCTTTCGTACGTGCCAGAGGTTTTCCCCTAGATTCCGACGCAGTAATTTCAGCAGAAAAATTTTTTCGTCGTTCAAGAAAGACTTGACATCGCCATACAGCAATGTACCCAGGGGGTCGCACTCCATGATTTGATATCGTCGAGACTTACAATGCGCTGCAAGCCATGCTGACAGACCTCGCAGATCGTAAACGACCGAATCATCGTAGCCAATAATCAGTGACATCAATCGACTCAATGGCAATCCTTCATCGATTAGTTTGCAAAGATAACGCCCAGCAAGAAACTCTGCAACGTGCCGGTGAATGGGGACAACACGGTTTTCTGATGGTGTATGAAACAGATTGGAGCGTACCACCCGATGAACTTCCGCTCCATCGCCTGAAAAGATATGATTCAAGTCAGGGAAATCAGGGGCAGCTATTCCACCAACCTGAGTGAAACCTTGCTTGCCGGACAAAAGTTGAATAGCACACAGCTTTCCTGCTTTGTCCAAAAGAACTTCGGGATTAGATGCAAGGGTTTGATTTGCCAGTTGACTTTCTATATTAGGATCCTTCAGCAAGTTCAGACAGGCCAATTCGAACGTCTCGGTGCGTGTTCGAGGAAACTCGTGTTCGCCCAATTCACGATATGCCTTGACCAGCATTTTCAGTGTATGCGGGTTGTGAAGCAATTCAGCAAGTTGATTGTTTCTAACTGATTCCACGAACGCTTCAGGATGTTCAATATTCAAACTAGCTAACAGTTGGATCACTTGCTCATTTGTTAAAGGGTCGAGGCGATATACACTGATTTGACCATCTGGAGAAACAGATTTCAGATGCGTGCGATCATTGGTTCCATACCAGTCTGCTTCTCGGCAGGACAAACGAAAGCGAGGGTTGCCCAGCATCTGGAGTTTCCGACATACATCATCCAGTACTGTTCTCCCGTCCTGTGATCCAATCCGTTTTTCGTCGAGTGCATCGATAAATAACGTCGTATTGGGATTTAGTCCAGTTTGATCGAGATTAACAAATTCGCGAACTGTCTCGTAATGGCAATTCGATTTCCCCCCTTCTTTTCTAAATAATTCTGTTTTCCCTGCTCCGGGCGGTCCGACCAAGACAAATGCTTGAACTTCACACAAATGTTCAAGCGAAAGAGATTCGTTTGAAGGTGTTTCTTTGTTTTTCTGTAACAAGGCGTGGGTCGAAATGCCTGCTTCACTTTCCTCGAATGGTTGATGAGATTCCGATAATCTGCCACCTTCACTAAAATAATGACAGGTGCGGGAAGCAAAATAGGTCATCAACCTTCAACCTGTTCTGAAGCTGGAGTAGCAAGAAACTCTGCAAGCTCAGTTTCACTTCCACCGATTCCCAAGCGGTTGATGGAGCGTGCGCGATTTGAGAAATTCTCTTCGAATTTGTCAATGCCTTTCATGCGAAACCGTTGCCTACCACTTTTTACTTCAATAGCAGTGAGGTGGTTGGCGCGAGCGACTACGAAATCCACTTCAAAATTATCTTTCCGCCAGTAACTAAGTTCAGCACGGGGACTGAGGGAATTCAACAGATGCGCTCCTACCGCACTTTCCACGAGTCTTCCCCAGAATGTGCGATCAGATTTCGCTTCTTCGAACGTATATCCAGAACTCGCAGACATCAAGGCAGTGTTGTGCACAATTAACTTGGGAGAGGAACCTCTTCGCAATAAGTTCGAAGAAAACTTAGAAAGACCAGAAATTAGCTTCACCTGCGACATTAGGTCGAGATAACGCGCCAAAGTAGTCGTGTTGCCAGTATCCTGAAGCGAACCGAGCATCTTGGTATAGGAAAGTTCCTGTCCAGAGAAAGTTGAGCCCAATTCAAATAGACGTTTTAGCAGGATCGGCTTATCGATGCGTTGCAGAGCCAATATATCGCGTTCTATGCACGTATTGACTAAAGCGTCAAGAACGTAATTTCGCCAACGATCTTCGTTGTCAATGAATGATGCGGATTTTGGATAACCCCCGAAGTAAATGAACTTATCCAAGTCAAAGTCAAATGCTGCAGCCATTTCAGAGAATGACCAGTGGTTAAGTCGAATGGTCTCAAATCTGCCAGCGAGACTTTCGTTCAATCCCTGTTGCATCAGTAGTGGCGCAGACCCCAGTAGCACAACATGCATTTTTCGACCTTCAATCTGGTCCTGGTCCCACAGTCCTTTTACGATCTCCGACCAGTTTGGAATCTTTTGAATTTCGTCCAGTGCAAGGATATAGCCAGATTCAGATTGATCAGCCTTGGCTCTCGCTTCCTGCCATATCCTGATCAGCCATTCTGCATCGGCTTGATTGACACGAGGTTCCGCAAAATAATCTTCCGGAGCACCCGGTGCGCGATATGAATCAATATTTTCAATTGACAAATCGGGGTTAATTTCCATTCGATCCACAGCAACATAGAGATGTTGAATATGACTTGCCTTGAGTGCTTGATGCAAAACCGTTGTTTTGCCGCATTGACGCGGGCCGTTTACAATAATCAGAAACCGAGGCGGTTCTCTGAACCGCTCAACCAATGTAGTCTTTTGTTCCCTTTCAAACATATTCATGGGAAAAAATTAATCCATTTAGTAATATTACTCAATGGATTAATTATACGCCGCTATCCAACTCTGGTTGATGACTTCGTAATTGTCTGAATAGTCGGTGGCAAAATGGTCATAATCAATAAAACCATCAGTGAATATCCAGTCGTTTGGCGGTGATATCACTCAGATGGAATGGCATTATTCATCAATGAGACAACACGTAGAAAGACAGTAAACCGATGTGCAGGTCAGCTTTAAGAGGTATCACAGAATCATCGGTAGAAAGGTTGGAATTTAGAGATTCTGCACCCGGCAGCCAGATATTGCACTCAAATTAGGACGGTCCGTGGGGTAAACGAAACTCTGCATCTGCTGAACCGTATGTTAATTCAACGAGTTATCTTTTCAACCAAACCTCAAACCAGCTTCTTATTCAATTGAATTATTCTTTAGCGAACCCCGTTCTGGTCGAAGCAACGCGCGGTGAGATGGTGGAGAGTTTTCATCGCGGTGCAGCGGTTGTTGTCGACACAAAGGGTCGCGAAATTGCTGCATTTGGTGATATTGAACGTCTGATCTACCCACGCTCAGCTATTAAACCGCTTCAAGCGATTGTTTTAGTCGAATCCGGTGCATTGGAACACTTTGGATTGGGTGCAACAGAGATTGCGCTTGCCTGTGCATCTCATTCGGGAGAGGCTATTCACACAGAGGGTGTGCGTCGATGGTTGAATCATCTGAGTCTTGATGAAACTGTGCTGGAATGTGGTACACACTATCCCACTCATCGTAACACACGAATTTCATTGACACGGGACGGTATCAATGCGACGCCCGCGCACAACAATTGTTCTGGTAAGCATGCTGGGTTCATTACCGTTGCCTGTCATCGTGGTGACCAGGTTGCCGGATACATAGAACGCGAGCATCCAGTACAGCAACGCGTTTTGGATGTCTTGGAGAGAGTTACCGAGGAGACGGTTACGACTGCACCGGCAGGACTGGATGGATGTGGCATTCCGGTTGTCGGAATGTCTCTCAAGGGAATCGCCCGCGCGTTCGCGTCGCTTGGCGGCAAGAAATTTTCCTCGGCGCGTCGAAGTGAAGCGGCTGATCGAATCTGTCAGGCAATGGCAAAGTATCCTGAGATCGTGGGCGGTACAGGTCGATTGTGTACTGCTGTTCCGTTGGCAACGAAACGCCGTGTTCTGGTTAAAGTCGGTGCTGAAGGTGTCTACACCGGCCTCGCCATGGGTTCGAATCCAATTGGATTCGCCCTGAAAATTGACGATGGCTCAAGACGCGCTGCTGAGGTTGCGTTAACTTGGCTCATCGCAAAATTTTGCGGACTGACAACCACTGAAAAGGATCAGATGCAGCCTTGGCTTCAGCCTGAAGTCAGAACGGTCGCCAATCATCCGGCGGGTATTATCCGTCCATCTGCTGATTTGTAACGAATTTGGCTGAACGGCAGCACTTTTTGGCATGTGATGCAACACAAAACTCATCTCCAACATTAAAATACTTTGGGTTTGGTAGCAGGCAGACTGCAGATAGATTGATAACGATCACAGAGAGTCAGAATCATGTATGAGTACGAAGAGTTTCAAGACCCGATGCAGCGACCTCGATATACCGGAATACCGACTTTTATGCGGACTCCGCACTCCGAGACTTGGGATAACGTCGATATCGGACTGATCGGTGTGCCATTCGACGGCGGCGTCACAAATCGCACCGGCGCGAGACACGGTCCTCGGGAGATGCGAAATCAGTCCAGTCTGATGCGTCGCAAGAACCAGTCATCAGGTATCTGTCCTTACGATGTGTGTCGGATTGCTGATCTCGGAGATGCCTGGATTCAGAAACCATTTCATCTTGAAGAAAGTCTGGATGAGATTGCGGAGTTTTTCCGACAAGTTCACAAGCACGGCATTGTTCCGGTGTCAGCTGGCGGTGATCACTCCGTCACTTTACCCATTTTTCGAGCAATCGCCAGCGATCAGCCAGTTGGAATGGTTCACTTCGATGCCCATTGCGACACGGGAGATGATTACCTTGGATCAAAATTTCATCACGGCGCCCCGTTCAGGAGAGCAGTAGAAGAAGGTCTGCTCGATCCCAAGCGCACGGTGCAGATCGGTATTCGCGGCAGCCTGAACGATCTCGACATCTGGAAATTCAGTCACGATACTGGAATGCGCGTCGTCTACATGGAAGAACTCGATGAACGTGGCTGGAGCGAGGTGATTCAGGAGGCCAGGCAAATTGTGGGAGACGGTCCAACTTACATCAGTTTCGATGTGGATGGTCTGGACCCTGTATTTGCGCCAGGTACTGGCACTCCGGAAGTTGGCGGATTCACCAGCCTTGAGGCTCAGTTAATGATTCGCGCCTTACAGGGACTCAACCTGGTCGGTGGTGACGTTGTTGAGGTCGCACCACCGTTCGATCCATCAGGCAACACTGCCCTGGTAGGTGCCACCATGATGTTCGAGATCCTCTGTGTAGTCGCGGATTCGGTTGCTCGCAGAAAGGCCTGATCCTATTGAGACAAAGTAATTCTTGATGCCGTCGACCAGGATTTTTCCGGCCTCGCGGTCAACATCCAAATGAGTAACAATTCGAGTTGTAGCACCGGGGGTGATCACGACATCCCGCTCGAGTAGGTATGCCGCGAGTGCACGAGGGTCGTGCCCTGGCATTGAGACAAAAACCATATTGGTCTGCATTTTGTGATATCGCACATCAAGTTCTTCAACTTGAGAAAGCTGATAAGCGATCCACTTCGCATTTTCATGGTCTTCAGCAAGTCTTTCGACGTTGTTGTCGATAGCGTAGAGTGCTGCGGCTGCAACCACTCCAGCCTGTCGCAAGCCTCCACCGAGCAACTTTCTCCAGCGGTGCGCTTCCTGAATGAACTCACGGGTGCCAACAGTCACCGAGCCCATCGGTGCACCGAGCCCCTTTGAAAAACAGCAGGTTGAACTGTCAAATGGAGCAGTTATTTCAGCGACATCAACACTATGAAATATGGCTGCGTTATACACCCGCGCACCGTCAAGATGATACGAAAGATTTTCTGACTGCACAAACTGCTCAGCCTCTTTAAGGTAATCCATTGACAGTGCCTTGCCAGCATGGGTATTTTCAAGGCAGAACAGCTTGGTGTTGGCAAAGTGTGGATCATCTGGTTTGATTGCCGCTCTGGCAGCTTCTAGATCAATTGAACCATCTTCACTGAATTCAATGGGTTGCGGCTGAATGCTGCCAAGTACCGCAGCCCCACCACCTTCGTATTTGTAGGTGTGAGCCTGCTGGCCGGCAATGTATTCATCTCCGCGTTGGCAGTGAGCCATCAGTGCAACCAGATTCGCCTGAGTGCCGCTGGTTGCAAAAAGACCGGCTTCCATACCAAAACGCTCGGCCATAACATCCTGAAGTCGGTTGATCGTTTTGTCGTCTCGATAAACATCATCACCCACTTCGGCGCGATACATTGCTTTACGCATGGCTTCGCTCGGTCGGGTTACGGTATCACTACGAAAGTCCAGACTCATCCAGGCACCTCGATTTTGTTTCGGTCAAACAGTCTATTGAGTTTTGGCAAATTATAAGAACTGTTGAAAGTTCAACTTTGAATTCATACAGTTGATATAAACTTTGTGAAATAAGATTTAGGTCAAGGATGATAGGGTTGACGTGATGACCAACTCAGAACCTTTTACAGTTGGTATTGAAGAAGAATACCTGATTGTTGACATTGCCACCATGAATCTGGTGGCACAGATGCCTCCAGATCTGATGAGAGAGTGCACGGAAGAACTTGGTTCTCAGGTTGCCAAGGAGTTTCTGCAATGCCAGATTGAAGTCGGCACAAAGGTCTGTTATTCCATGCAGGAAGTGCGAGAGGATCTGGCCAGGCTTCGTGCCACCGTTTCGCGAATTGCCAGAAATCATGACTGTCTCCTGATGGCTGCATCGACGCACCCCTTTTCCTATGGTTTAACCCAACTGACCGACGATGAACGCTATCTTCATCTAGCTGAAGAACTGCGACATGTTGTGGAACGACTCTACATCAGTGGCATGCATGTCCATGTAGGCATCTCGAATGACGAGTTGCGCATCGACCTGATGAACCAGGCGAGTTATTTCATCCCGCACTTGCTGTCACTGACGACTTCATCCCCATTTTGGAGAGGCGAAAACACCGGACTTAAGTCTTACCGTGTATCCGTTTTCGATCAGCTTCCACGAACTCGGCTACCCCCAGTATTCAACAGCTATGCTGACTACATGAAACATGTCGACGTGCTGGTGCATTGTGGTGTGATTGAGGATGCCACAAAAATCTGGTGGGATTTACGACCAAGTTGGCGTTATCCGACACTGGAGCTGCGAATCTGTGACATGTGCACCAACATCGATGATACGATCGCAGTTGCGGCTGTTTATCGGTGCTGGTTAAGCATGCTCAACCGTTTGAAAATGAAGAACCAGCGCTGGCGGGCTTACTCAGATTTTCTCATCAAGGAAAATCGCTGGCGAGCACAGCGTTATGGTATAGATACCGGGCTAATTGACTTTGGCCGACGCGAAATAGTCAGTCTCAAAGAACTTGTGGAAGAGTTGATTGAACTTACCGAGGTGGACGCAAAGGCTTTGGGCTGTGTCGATGAAGTTGCACATATTCGTACCATTCTCGAGCGAGGTACAAGCGCTCACCGACAGATAGATGTCTACAATGCCTCCTTGGAGTCAGGTCGACCGGAGGCCCTTGCTTTATTGGATGTAGTGAAGTTTATCGTGCAGGAAACTTTGGTCGGCATCGACTGAAAGATCAGTCTGACCACTACGATCGCGCTAACCATCAATCCACAGCAGTGGGTCCACCGGTTCTCCATTTACACGCAACTCGAAATAGAGCGCTGGGTCATTCAAGTTGCCAGTCTGACCTGCTTTGGCTATGGTTTGTCCAACAACGACCAGCTCACCAAATTTGACCTCGAGATGATCATTGTGCGCAAATAGCGTGTATAGGTTGTTTCCATGGTCAATGATGAGAAGTTTGCCTAGAGTCTTGTGATCTTTCGCAAACTTGACTACACCTGCTGCTGGCGCCTTGACACCTTGACCCGCTTTGGCTTGATAGAGTAGTCCGTTCCAGCGACTGCCAGAAGAATTTTTTGGCTCTCCAAACTTGCGCCGAATCGGTGCATCAATGGGCGGTTGGAGCTTAATGACCTGGCTGCTGACGGTTTGAGCGATTGCCTTTTTGCTGATCGTTACCTGGTTGCTGGTGAGCAGTTCTTCCTCGTCGCGCAGTTGGTCAAGCTTCGCAGCCAGTGTGACTTGTCGTGTTTCCAGCACATCAAGCCGCTGCTTAATCTCTGATCTGACCGCTTTTTGTTTGGCTAGCTGATTTTTCAGGTCTGTTGTATGCAAAACGAGCTTTGCAGCATCGGAGTTGTCACCGACCGTGGTGTCCATCGATCGATGAAGCTCTTCTATAAGACTCAATTGGCTCTTTGTGAGGTATCGCAGGTATGCCTGCGACCGTGACAGGCTATTGACGTCATTGTCTCGAATCGCGATTGTTAGATTATCGTGATTCGTCATTTGCATATATACAGGCATGACCACTTGAATCGCGATCGTGCGCTGTTCGTATTCCTTCAGTTGAATGAATTTGGCGCGGCGTGAATCCTGTTGAGTCAGGTCTTTCTCCTTCAGTGAGTCCAGAGCGTTACGTTTTTTCTCTTCGGTTGCCGCTATCTGCTCGTTGATCTCAGAAAGCTCTTCTGAAACTTGCTTGACTTTTTTTGCCAATTCGCCTGATTCAGTTTGAATTTCCACGATTTGCAAACGCACTTGGGCAATGTCTCCGCTATAATCAGTTTGCCCAATTGCTGAACTGGCTAACAAGGTTGTGCTTAACAAAAGTACGGCAGACACTGTATGTAGCCGGGGTAGTGAATTTCTCATAGTCTTCCGATTTGTGTTTATTGTTTGCAAATCCAATTCTAGCATTGATAATCGACCTAGCTAGCCTGAAAGACAGTGATGTACCTTGAATTTGTAAAGCTCAACTGGCACCTGTTTCTTGCACTGTTTGCAATCATTGCGCTACTGGCCTTTGAACCGCTTCGTGCGCGGCGAGGTGGGATTCGTTCGGTCAGTGCTGATGAACTGCCAAGAGTCATGCGCGATGAGAAAATTGTGATTCTTGATGTATCCGATGCGAAAGAATTTGCTAGCAGTCATATTGCCAAGGCGCGCAATGTTCCAATCAGCCGTCTTGACTCTGACATCCAAACAATCAGCAAGTTTAAGTCTCGACCGGTTGTAGTTTGCTGCAGAGTAGGCAACAGAAGCGCTAAAGCAGCCAGTATTCTCAAGAAGAACGGGTTTACGAATATTCGTACACTTCACGGCGGAATGGCAGCCTGGACTAAAGAAAACCTACCGGTCGAATCCTGATCTGGTTGCCGGACAAAAAAAAATTTAATTTGCTCTCTGAATTATATTTGAGCAAGTCTTTAAAGCACTCAGTGCGTCGCGAGGGCTTTACCGGACAGCAGTGTCTCCAATAACCTCACTTGATAGGCCAACTCAACAGTATCGAATTTGGTGAGCTGTCAATCCGTGGCGAGAGAAAAGTCAATTCCATTTTATTTTTGTATAACAAACTGATTCCCAATTCCGAAATCCCGGTCGACTACCAGTCGCAATTTTATTCGTACTACAAAATCCGTCAAATCGAATAACCCCTATCGCACATGCAATACCAGATTACCTGTCGCATTCTGCGTAGAGCACATAGTAGATCATTCGAGGATCGAACGATCTCGGTTATAACTCTCATGGACGGCTCGTACATCTTCTTGACTTTCGTATAGCGTTTTTGCGCGCATCCGTGCATACGATCACGGTGTGGAATTCGGGTTCACATTAGTATTCAAATTAGTTTTTTCTTGCCGAAATCAAAGTGAAATATAACTTTCCAACCAATAATGCTATTCAGTAATACAAAGATTTACAAAAAATGCATTTGACTGTCCGCTTAGCATGGCATGATAGTGGTTGGAATGGCCGCGTATGCTCTGATCCTCGTTCGAATACGTACTGCACTGGAGAACACTCATTACTGTCCGGAAGGATTGAGAAGAATAAGGATACAGAACTTGAACATAAACACAGAGGCGAATTTGTCTCTAAAAATTTTAACCCTGATTCCGTACCACCCTGTTTTTGGAGCATTAATGCCTGCAGTTCAAAAAGTTTCAAGGTCGAACATCCTCATCCTTTAAGTACTGAAAGGCAACCAATTCCTTCGATTCTGGACAAAGTGAAGCCATACTCAGTATTCACTTGGCCGTTCAAACTCTCTTTTGTTCACAACCCCCAAAATAAATACAAACATGGCAAATATCCGCCAGATCTGAACTCACGCATAAGCAGATTTATCGATTTATTTACACCCAAGCAGAGTGTCATCTTCTTCTATGCGAACTATGACAATCCGGTAACAGCAGACGAACAAAAGTATCTGTTGGTAGGTTGTTCACTAATCTCCGAACTCCCAGACACAAAAAATTTTCCTTTCATCAAGGAGGCATTGGAGAAGTGGAGAGATAGCGGGAACCGCGTGAACGGTGGAGCCAAATCAATGAAGAATTTTCCAACAATGAACTGGGCTCTTCAGTTTACCCACGATCCGGACAGTGCCGTATTCTTACCTTACAGGGAATACATTGAATATGCTGAAAAATATCCTGAGGATGCGAATAAACTTGATGATATGAAGGTCGTGATAGAGGAGGATTCACTTATCGGTGCATTCAAGTACGTAGCGATGGAAATTGACGATGATAAGTGCCTCTATCTACTATACAAACTACGCAAATCGATCAAGAAAATCGTTGAGCACAATTATTCAGTAGTTGACAGTGACTTTCTTGAGGAGCAAAAACGCATCGATCAGTTAATCGAATCAGTTTGGCAGACTAGAACAGTGTATCCCAGTCTAGGAAAGGTTCTAGAATTTTTCCTTGGTACTGAAAACGGTGTTAATAGACTCGCCGAGTGCATGATTCGTCTCACCAGTCCTGATCGTGACTTAAGTTATTTGTTCGATC
Organism: Gammaproteobacteria bacterium; assembly: GCA_022823405.1. Lineage (GTDB taxonomy): Bacteria > Pseudomonadota > Gammaproteobacteria > Arenicellales > JAJDZL01 > JAJDZL01. The sequence goes on along the minus strand of JAJDXD010000116.1, from coordinate 4,067 downwards.
GTATCGAAGACGAGGACATACCTTCGGAACTTGAAGAATTCAGGGATGAACTCCAAGATCTGGCGGAAAACCGTCTGTTTAAAAGGAACAAAGCAGGACTGGCGCGTCTTTCATTATTTAACTTAACTTCACACCAGGTAGAACGGATTGTCGCCAATAGGCATTTATTGCAAGAAGTCTCTGGAAATCCTTACGTTCTGTATGAGGAATACATAGCAACTGAGAACGACCTCGATATTCCAATGCTACAGGATGAACCAATTGACATATACAAGTTAGACGTAGGCATGATTCCGGACCGGCGGTATGTGAAACGTCACCGCAAATTACAGAATTTAACCGAGGATAGTCCGCAACGCATTCGCTCGGTTTTCATTAATCATTTGAATCACGTTGGAACATCAGGACATTGCTACGATCTGATCCAGAATCTTATTGACCATATTAAAGAGAATCCGTTAATCTACAAGCTTGATGAAGTGAGGATTGACGAGCATGGGCTCGTCAATCTAGAGAGTGACTACAAAAGCCATTTTGTTGAGAAATTGCAGATATTTCAAAAAGACGATGTCAGTTACTACTACCTCAAGAAAATCTATGAAGCTGAACAAAATATCAAGCGAGTAATTCGTCAATTAGTTGAAAGAGACGATTATTGTGAGGTTGAGTTTGAAGTCGATCAGTACATTGAAGAATCGTTAGAGAAAATCGTAATTGAAAACTTTGATGAAGATTTATTCCGGGAGGAACGGCAGACACTGTTTGGAAATGTCTTTAAAAAATCAATTTATCTTCTTACCGGAAAACCTGGTTCGGGCAAGACATTCGAAACTAGTCTTGTAGCGGAGCGTTTAAACAGTTTGCCGGAACAGGTGATCGTTCTCGCTCCCACCGGTAAAGCCGCTCTACGCCTTACCGAAAGTATCCGAAATTACACACAGATGAGTGATGTCACAGCAGATACGATCGATAGATTTTTAAACAGAAAATTTTACGATGTGATGAGCGGTCGTAGAAAACTGGAGACTGTATCAGAGTCAGAGAAAATTAGTGTGGAGAACTTGATCATAGATGAATGCTCCATGATCGATTTAGAAAAATTACACACGCTCTTTTCGTTAATAAAAATTTCAGATAAATACCCAAAGCGAATCATCATGGTTGGTGACGAAAACCAACTCCCTCCTATTGGATTCGGAAAACCATTCCGTGACATCATTGAATTTGTACTGTCCAAAGATAAATATTTTCCGCATCATTACATCAACCTCAACTCGAACTGCCGACAAGAAAATGACTCAAATATTCTCATGCTTGCCGAAGCTTTTACCGACAAACACCGCTATTTCGAACCGGCTTTCGACCTGCTGAATGGTACTGGATGGGCAAGTGATGGCCTGTTCATTGATCGTTGGTCGGATTCAGAGTCACTAAGAAATTCGATTATGGCAGCAATAGCAGATCTATTTGAAAAAGAAGAAAGCATTCCAAACGATATTGAAGACTTCACAGCACTCAATCTCCTTTTCGGGTTGTACGAAAACGGTTATGTTAACAACCAGAATTATGAATTCAAAGAGCGTCTGCATTTGGAAGCGCTGCAACTGCTCACTCCTTACCGAAGCGGATTTTACGGAGCATTGGGCCTAAACAAGTTTATTCAAGAGAATTATCGAGAAAGACCAAAATATTCGTCCGAACTATCGCAGTTTTATCATTCTGACAAAATTATCAGGACGAATAACTGGTATACGGGTAGAGGAGGAAACAGAGAGTTAATTCTACCCAATGGTGCTATAGGAATATGTAACGGCGATAAACAAAATAGAAAATATTACTTCAAAGAGCTAGAACGAACTCGAAAGTGGGTAGGCAACGAAGAGGATTACGAACTATCCTACGCGATCTCCGTTCACCGGGCACAGGGCAGCGAATTCAGAAATGTGTTTCTCATTGTCCCAAAGAAGAGTTCGCTGCTTTCAAGGGAACTCCTATATACCGCTCTCACCCGGTCTAAATTCCGACTGTTTCTATTTCTCCAAGACGATGGTGATGAAATAGGTGAAAACCCGCTATGGAAATTTCGAAACGTCTCACATTTGCTAGGACGAAAAAGTTCAATTTTCAAAACACCTGTTGATTCTAGGAATCGGTTAATGCCTGACCCTCACGGCAAGCCCGTAAAGTCTCGAGTCGAATACATTATCTACCAAGCACTTGATCGCAGCGGACTGCGGTTTGAATATGAGAGAAAACTTCAGCTGGACCAACGCGAGTACGATATCCATCCGGATTTCACGATAGAACTACAGAATGGAAGAACAGTATTTTGGGAACACTTGGGAATGCTTGATGTGCGCAAATATTTCAAAGACTGGCAGAAACGATTATCGGACTACAAATGCCAAGGATTGTTTGATCATTTAATCACGACTGACGATTTGGGCGGAATTAGTCAGGAAAAAATTGAATCCGTAATTGAAGACATACGCACCGATAGATTGCGTACAGATACTGGGAATCGATTTTCGTCACATCACTATGAAATCTATTAGCGCGCCTGTCGTGAGAAATTAATCCCGTCACCCAATGGTTGAAGCAATAGATACAAAAGTAGTTTTTGATTGGGATCCAACCGTTCCTAATCAGATGGTCAGAATGCGTGCAAATCCCGGAAGACAAGGGATTACTACAGGGAGATATGCCACTACGGATAATTCTGAATTTGGAATTATCCAAATTGTAGTCCTACATCTAAGGATTCGTTTTTGATGACTCCCACGTTCTTCTACCACAGCTTTCCAAGACCTCGCACCAGTGAGACTAGTCGAGAATTGGCTGAACGGGGCTGGAGAATCCTTCGCGCGATCCGGCGTACAGGCTTTATTCTCGCTCCCGAGATTGTTGAATGGACTGCTCCTGTCAGTATCGGCAGTTCAACTCCGATTCGCCTCCTACAACAGCGAATTTGCTTCACGGAGCTTCAACGACATGAGTTACCAGCGCATTCTGAGCAGTTCGGCCCATATGCAATCGAGTTCAATGTCACTGCCTTGCGACGAGCAGGTGCCTTGCCGGTCATTTACATGCCCCAAGCGTTGTCAGAGAACGATCACCTAGCGCTTCTAGGCCCGATCACTGTGAGCCACCTCGGCCACATTGAACACACTCTAAGGAGCCTAATCAATCTCTACCAGCACACAGACATAGAGCACTTGCAAAAGCAATACCCTAATGCAACCTACTTCGCTGATGACTGCGTAGCCACTCTTATAAATGGCGACGAGTCGCGAGGCACTATCCAAGAGTTCAAAATTCCTTTGGGTTCAATTCGGGACATGCTAGCGTATCTTACATTTGAGAATGCACCTTTCCAAGCAATGATCGGAGTGCTTTCCATATTACAGTCTCTGTTCTATCCGACCGACGATGAGCATGTCGACCAACCGCTCACATATTACAGACAACGCGAATGGAGAATTACGGCAAATTATTCTGTAAATGGAACACCACGCGGCCAACCGCTTTCGGAAGAACAAAAAAAAGACCTGCTACATATAGATGGCGTCTTTTGGAATCGAAAATTGTGTATTGAGGAGCAAGAATACCGACGTGCAGACAAAGCTCTATCACTGGCTCTCCCAGCGACCGAACAGCTACTCTCAATGATCACCCGCATAGTCGTGCCGACCGAATTCGTTGAGCAAACCCGAGAGCTGTATTCGGGGGTTTTGGTTGAGGACCGGTAATCTCGAATTGTTCTTAACTGGCTTTTGAGCCAATCTCTTGTACCAAAATTCAACTATCACTTTTTATGGAATTATCCCGAACTGCATGGGACGGATAATATACAAGGCGAACTATAAAGCTGCCACGCTTGAAGAAAGCATGATAGCATTTTATTTTGACAATGCTGAAATTTCAATTTTGAGTGTTGTCCAACGAGAAATGAGTCTGAAGCAGGATTCCGTTTCCAACGAGAAATGAGTCTGAAAAACCGAGGTGATCGGGTTCATCATAGGCGGATGAAGACGATCATGAAACTGGAAGAAATCAGGACTCTGGAA
>JAJDXD010000127.1 GCA_022823405.1 Gammaproteobacteria bacterium | reverse complement strand
TCTTCCAGAGTCCTGATTTCTTCCAGTTTCATGATCGTCTTCATCCGCCTATGATGAACCCGATCACCTCGGTTTTTCAGACTCATTTCTCGTTGGAAACGGAATCCTGCTTCAGACTCATTTCTCGTTGGACAACACTATCACTTGCCACAGGGCTGGTACTAGCGATACCATTGTCTGAACTTCGGAATCGAATAGTTGCTTCAGGTGAAGCACAATCAACAGTGTTCTTTTCTGAGATTGAGAATCGTGTTTGGAAGTCGCGCTAAACCCGGAACTAGTGCGCTTTGTCCGTCGCTATACTTGGTGTGATGAATCAGTACGAATCGTACTCAATCACCGAAGCGGATTCGAGATTGAACTAAAATTGAAGCTGGCACAAATGTAAAGCCAGAATACGCTAAGTTATTGCCAAAAAAGACAAAATGACCCTTTGCAGAATTAATCTGAAAGGCAAAATGATGAAGATTGTTCATTTGCTGCTCTTCACAATTGTCGGACTATCGGGGATCGCTCTTGCGAGCGAAACACCATCGGTCAAGTCATTGACCGTCAACAATCCTTCTCACCTGCTTTTTGTCGGAAACAGTTATCTGTACTACAACAACAGCCTTCACGACCATCTGCGGAGAATGGTAATTTCCGCAGGACTGCACGACCGCGGTGATACAAATTTCAAGTCCGCTACGATTAACGGTGCGAGACTCAATTATCACGATGTAGCAAATTACCTTAAACCCGGTCAACTGGGAGATGACGAACCGTTTCAGGTGGTGATTCTACAAGGACATAGTTCTGCAGCACTAACGGAGGAATACCGTGCACAATTTACAAATGCTGTCGAATTGCATGCGAAATCCATCCGTAGCCGAGGTGGCGAAGTGGCACTATACATGACACCAGCTTACGTGTTTCCTCACGAGCTTCAACGAATTGGCCTGATGCGAGAAATCGAGTCACTATATACAGACATAGGGAATAGAGTTAACGCTTTGGTTATTCCAGTGGGTCTCGCATTCGAGGAGTCGTATCGTCGTCGTCCAAATCTTCAATTACACAACGCGTACGACGGTACGCATCCATCATTACTCGGTACTTTCCTAGGCGCAGCTACGGTATTTGCGAGCTTGTACATTCAGTCTCCGCTCGGCAACCAATACGATTTTTTTTGGCGCGATCGATGCCGAAACGAAGCTGTTTTTGCAACAAGTGGCGCATGATACTGTCAAGAAATTCTACCAGCACTCTGATTGAAATATCAAGAAGGGTAGATTATTTTATAGGTCAACCATGAATGACGCAGCTGGCAACTGAATTGATAACTCGCTAGCCAGTTTCTGGAATTATCTTGTGAGTCTGAGCTTCGCACAAGCACCCTCTGCTGTTGCGCCATTGGCTACATTCGCACAACTGCCTCTTTAGTAGGCTGCGCGTATAATCACCACGAACACAAGTACGCTTGAACTACTTGACCGTATCATTGTCGAATTGCCACATACCAATATGCATGCGAATGATCGAATAATACTTTGCCTAGTGTGTCCAGTGTGTCGACGTGATAGTCTTGAAGTGAATCGAAACTTAATTCACACTTTGTTCGACATTTTGACTTGACGAAACTTATCCACTTCAGGTCAGATACCCTCAGAGCGATTCAAAAGCTGAATCGTCAAACATTTAGAATAAACCAACAGAATCAATGGTTACCCAGATAAATATCAGCAGAATCAAGCATAGCCGAATATCAGAAATTGATTTCAAAAATCTACAATTTGGGTCCCAGTTCAGCGACCATATGTTTGCTATGGAGTACATCGATGGTCAATGGCAGAATCATAGAATTGAGCCATTTGGATTGATCGAGGTTCATCCGGTATCCGCCTCACTTCACTATGGTCAGACAATATTCGAAGGAATGAAGGCGTACCGCGGCGTAGATGGCAAAATTAGGCTCTTTCGTCCGGATATGAATCACAAGCGACTGACCGACTCATGCATCAGAATGTGCATACCACCGGTTGAAATAGAAACGTTTCTGAGTGCTATCGAAGAGTTAGTTCGAGTTGATCATCAATGGGTTCCACCCTATGAAGGTCAGGCGCTTTATATTCGGCCCGTACTTTTTGCCGATGAAGGCAGCCTTGATGTTCGACCTGGAAATCGATACCGTTTTCTGATCATCACCTCCCCTGTTCGCGGATACTTTGGTACTGGCTCACCTGCAGTAGCGCTCAAAGCTGAGGAGAAGTACACCCGCGCGATTCAGGGCGGTACTGGATCTGCCAAAGTTGGAGGAAACTACGCCGCAACCTTTTTAGCTTCAAGTCAAGGACGAGATGAGGGGTATGCCCAAATATTGTGGTTAGACGGGGTTGAGCACCGATACATCGAAGAGGTCGGTCAGATGAATATCTGTTTCGTCCTTGACGGAAAACTGGTCACCCCACCTTTGAGAGGTACTATTTTGCCGGGTGTTACCCGAGACAGTGTGATTCAGTTGACACGCGACATGGGAATTGAGTGCGAAGAAAGAATGATTGATATCAATGAGGTGATTGACGGAATCAAGAACGAAACTCTCCAAGAAGCGTTTGGTTGTGGGACAGCAGTTGTAGTCAATGCTGTTGGCAGCATCGGCTATCGGGGACAGCAGTATGAAATTGGAAATGGCGAGATAGGGCCACTCAGTCAACGACTTTACAAGTCAATTTTGGGAATTCAGCGAGGCAAGGTCGAAGATACTCATAACTGGACAAGAGAAGTCGCGATCTCTTAATCTGAACTTCATTCAGTATATTTCGCCCAAATCCTTTCCAGCCTTTTGTTTCTGTTCAGGAAGCAACCGTCACCAGACGTTGTAAACCTGTATATCTGTACCCAGTGCATGAATCACCGGCATTCGCCTCCGTTTGA
>JAJDXD010000015.1 GCA_022823405.1 Gammaproteobacteria bacterium | reverse complement strand
CGACCTCAAAGTAAAATAAATGATGTTGTAGGCCAATGCAGATGGAACGAATAATGCGAGCACACCAGGAAGGTGCCAGACCACAATCGACCGACTATTTTCAGTCGAGCAATTTTCTTTATATCCGCATGGTTTCGATTATGACGGCGGTTCTGGTGCTGGTTTGTTTCAATTGGTTCCATTCGCCATTGTTTGCGCAACAGGAATCTGCGGAAGAAAAAGGGCTTAGAATCGCGCAGGATGCAAGTGCGAGCAACGAAGGATTTGGCGACTATGTCGCACAAATGAGGATGATTCTCCGTGACCGCCAAGGTGAGGAGACTGTTCGCCAGATGAACTTTAAGGTTCTGGAAGTACCTGATGACGGTGACAAGAGTCTTATTGTGTTCGATCAGCCAAAGGACGTGCAAGGAACAGCACTCTTGACGCATGGCCATATAAACGCCGCAGATGATCAGTGGTTGTATTTGCCTGCCCTGAAAAGGGTGAAACGCATCAACGCTGCGCGACGTTCGGGGTCGTTTATGGGCAGTGAATTTTCATACGAGGACATGAGTTCCGCTGATGTAGAAGAATACACGTATAAATACCTTCATGATGAATCCTGTGGGGAGTTAACCTGCACTGTGACTGAACAGTTTCCCCTCGATAAGAAGTCTGGCTACAGCCGTAAAGTCGTGTGGCAGGATACTGTTGAACTTCGAACCTGGAAGATGGAGCTTTACGACCGAAAAGGATTTCATCTTAAAACGCTTACATTCGCAAACTATCAGCAATACCTGGATCAGTACTGGCGGGCTGGAGAACAGACCATGGTGAACCACTTGACCGGCGCCAGTACGGTCATTGAATGGACCGGGTTTCGATTTGGTACAAACCCTGACGAAAGCGAATTTACGAAAACGGGGCTTCGGCGAGCGTACTGATGCGATTTGGCGGCTTCATTGCGGCCCTAGCCCTAGTTACGTCTGGTGTTCAAGCCCAGGGAGTTGATCTTTCAGGTGAAATGAGCCTGCAGTCAAGGTGGTATGCGGATAGGTGGGTGTCGCCAGGACAACACTCAAGCAGTCGTGTCCTGGTCGTAAAGCCGACATTGCGAGGTCAGATCGGGGGAAACAGCAGTATTGAATTCACCCCCCTCTTTCGCTACGACAGCACTGAAAATAAAAGTACTCACACAGATGTGCGCGAAGCATATCTTTTGACGTATGGAGATTGGGATAGAAATTCTTGGGAGCTGAGGCTGGGGATCAGCCGTGTGTTCTGGGGCGTAGCTGAAGTCCACAACCTCGTGGATGTTGTCAATCAGATAGACCTCATTGATCACCCTCGCGATCGCCCCAAGCTGGGACAGCCAATGGCGCACCTGACGATTTTTGGTGACTGGGGCATGGCCGAAGCATTTGTGCTCCCCTATCATCGCCCGCGCTCATTTTCAGGACGTTTGGGTTCGAATCCGACAGCGCGTCCGATCAGTGAAAGCGCACAGTATGAAAGCGGTACCGATGAACATGATGTGAGTCTTGCGCTTCGCTACAGTCACGCGGTCGGATTGGTAGATTTCGGGATTAGCTCTTTTTTTGGCACAAGCCGCGAGCCGACATTCGAAGCCCCACAAGACATAAACCTGCCAATCATTCCATATTATGAGAAAATCAGGCAATTCGGCATCGAAGCTCAGATCACTACCGAGTCCAATTTGTTCAAAATGGAAGCCATCCATCGCCATGGCCAGCGCAATCGTCTCGGTAGGGAAGAAAGCTACAATGCTCTCGTACTTGGAGTGGAGCGGTCAGTCTATGCACCATTCGGATCTAAAGCAGATCTAAACTTTATCGCCGAATGGCTGTACGACAGTCGTGGACAAAGGGCGACAGGCATCTGGCAAAAGGATCTTTATGTAGCTGGATTTTTGACTCTCAACGATGTGCATGGTACCGAACTCAGTGCCGGTATTGTCAAAGACCTCGATAGCGGTGAACGGAACTGGAATATGGAATTTAAACGTCGACTGTCAAACAATTGGTCGATACGTCTGGAAGCGCTCGATGACCTTTTTATGGGGATGAACCTGACATTCAGTTTTTGAGACTACTTGCCAATTTTGAGCAAATCGTTCAAATTGAGTATCTGCTATTGAGTGCTGACATATGCTTCCACCACGGACACTGAATAGAGTCCTAAAATGGTTGATATTAACACAATGAAAATGGTTTTGGAATGCTGAAACCGGGTCTTGAATCTCTGAACAAGGTTGCGGTAATTGGGCGAGGAACTGCCGGTTCACTAGCCGCGGCGAATGTGTCTCGTCTGCTCAAGGGGAAAGATTTTGAACTCCATCACATTTATGATTCCCGCATCCCGATCATTGGAGTCGGCGAAGGCAGTTGGCCGAGTCTTGTACAACACTTGGATGACTTGACAAACTTTCCAGAAGGCGATGTCCAGAAGTATTTAAACGGTACCCGAAAGTATGGTGTTGCTTTTGAGGGGTGGGGCCAGCGGAATCAGGACTTCATTCACTATTTCTTACCCAAGCGGGAATCTTATGGCTACCACCTGGCAGCTGATCTGATGGGAGATCTGCTACAGGAGAGTACTCACTCCAAACACATTGATTCGCGGGTACTTCGTATAAGCCGGGTCGAAAATGGCGCTGAGGTGGAATTGGAGGACCATGGTACACAACGATACGACCTGGTTTTCGACGCGCGCGGCTTTCCCAAACAAATCAAATCAGATCAGCACATCAACATCAGTTTTATTCCAACCAACACCGCAATGATTCGCCGATGTCCAACTGTGATCAGCACCGCGCAAACAGGTCCAGCACTACAACACACTTATACCCGTGCAATTGCACGTCCGCATGGCTGGGTATTTGTCATCCCCTTGACTGTACATACTTCCTATGGGTACATCTTCAACCGTGATATCTCCAGTCCAGCTGATGTCGAATCAGATTTTGACAAACTTCTGGAAAAAGAAGGTGTTATAGACTTTGAGAAACGTACTGTAATTCAATTTCCCAACTTCATCCATCGGAATATTTACGATGGAGCCATTGCCCGCGTCGGCAATGCAGCGGCGTTCATGGAACCGCTTGAAGCAACTGCCATTGTCTCTGCGCAGCTGCAGATCGGAATGGTGCTCCAATTCCGCTGCAACCGTCCACATGAATACCTTGAGCGTGACGCTAAAGCGGTCAATCGGTTTCTAGTCAACAATATGCTTTGCTATGGACTGTTTGTTGGGTGGCACTACAGTTGTGGTTCTGTGTTCGAAAGCGATTTCTGGCGTTATGCACGTGATCGTGCCTGGCCACGTTATCTTACAGCAGCTGCGCCCAATGTTGTGGATTGCGATGCGCTTCGAAAGTTTGACGAAATGATTGAGATTGTTAGCCGATCGGATAATGACCCTGCGAATTTGGACCGAAAGTGCGGACTTCCTTTCGGCAGTTACATGCAAATGTATCAGGGTCTTGGCTGCTAGGTACCAAGTTTTCGACTCTCGAATATGAATGGGTGATACGCTCTCCCCTGAAAAAAGGATGCGCAACATGAGAACACAGTTTGGCGATTCGACACCGTGCTATGATGAAGTCGAGTCAGTTCAAAACAACAACATAGTGTTATATTCTGCCAGTCAAGCTCTGCCAAAATCGGATGATCTGGATCGCGTCAACGCCTACCCTTCATATCTCGGGTGGGCGTTTAAGTTGCCAAGTTTGCCTTGCGGTTGTGCGCGGCGGCACGGCTACATCGTAGAATCGGAACACAGGCTCGACACGCAAGCCATCTAAACCTAAATATTGGACCAGACAGACATGGCCAAAGACAGATTCGCAACGCAATTTATTGAACGTGTACTTTTGCTACGCTGGTGGGTGATTTTGGCCACGTTATTGCTAGTTGCGCTTGCCGCGAGTGGTATCGCTCGACTTGAATTCACTGCCAACTATCGTATCTTTTTCGATGGCGACAATCCACAGCTGCTGGCACTGGAGCAGCTGGAAAACACGTATGGCAAGAACGAAAACATTGTGTTCCTGATTGTGCCTGACAGTGGTGATGCGACATCGAAACAAGCACTGTCAGCCGCAATCTGGCTTACCGAAGCGGCGTGGCACACACCTTATTCAAGGCGAGTCGATTCGCTCGCCAATTTTCAATTCACAACCAGCGATGGCGACGATCTGTATGTACGAGATCTTGTTGACCCCGAGCAAATTGATCAAGATGATACCCGCTCATTGATTCGAGAAGTCGGTTTATCTGACCCGCGCATTGCCAACAGTATTTTGGCCCGGGGTGGGGATGTCAGTGTCGTCAATGTAACCGTTGAATTACCGCAGGAAAAGCTGCTGGAAGCGGTGGCGGAAGTCGCACAATTCGCGAGAACACTGGAAGCGCAGGCGCGCGAACACTTTTCAGACATCGACTTTCGCATTGTAGGCACAGTCATGGTCAACCAGAGTTTCGTGGAAGCTTCAATCAACAGTCAGAAGATTTTTCTACCTGCAAGTCTGTTGTTAATGGCTTTGATTCTCGGTTTCCTGGTCCGTAGCTGGGCAGGAGTGCTTGGGACCGGGCTGGTGATTATTTTTTCCATTCTTGCATCAATGGGCCTTGGGGCATGGGTTGGCATGCCCTTTTCCCCACCGATCTCACCTGCACCGACCATCGTGTTGATGATTGTCGTGGCTAACTGTGTGCACCTGTTGGTAGGATTGCGACAGCATCTACAGGCAGGAAATCAAAAGCGCGATGCCATTGTCGAGGCGGTGCGACTAAACCTTACTCCAATCTTCCTGGCTAGTTTGACGACGACACTTGGTTTTTTGAGTATGAATTTTTCAGAAGTGCCACCTTATCGCCACCTTGGTAACTTTGTCGCCTTCGGTATTGTTGTCTCGTTCATTCTCTCGGTGACTTTTTTGCCAGCATTTCTTTCAGTTCTTCCCACTCGCTCCGCAAAACACCGCCCTGTGCAGGGGGCTGTAATGGAAAAGTTGGCAGGATTTTCGATTCGTCATCGGTACGTGTTGATTTGGAGTTGGCTAGTGATTGTAGTAGTCATGGCTTTCGCGATTTCGCGCAATGAAATTAATGATGTGTTGGCGCATTTCTTTGATGAGAGCATTGAGTTTCGTCAAGACACGGATTTTATGGATGAACGACTCAGCGGCAATACTCTGCTTGACTATTCATTGCGCGCATCGACCCAAGGTGGTGTGACTGACCCACATTTTCTAACCGAGGTAGATCAATTTGCAAAGTGGTACCGGGAGCAGCCTCCGGTGCGTCACGTATCAGTCATCACTGACACGTTTCGTCAACTCAACAAAAGCATGCACGGCGATGATCCTGGGTATTATCGAATTCCTGAAACTCAGGAACTGGCTGCACAATATTTGCTTTTGTATGAATTTTCGCTGCCGGAAGGTTTGAATCTGAATAATCAGATTGATCGGTCCAGATCTGCAACGCGGGTATCGGTTTCAGCGATCACACTGGATTCCCAAGCACTGCTCGAACTGAACGCCCGCGCCGAAAATTGGCTGCAGAAAAACGCACCGAATGTTTCAAGTGTCAACAGCACGGGTCCCGCTACGCTTTTCGCTTACATTGGACAGCGCAACATCCAAGCCATGCTGGTTGGAACTGTGGTGGTGCTGGTGGCAATTTCCATTATTCTGCTATTCGCCTTGCGCTCGATACGACTGGGTCTGATCAGTCTCGTCCCCAACCTGATACCCGCCGTGCTGGGTCTGGGAGTTTGGGGACTAACAGTAGCGCAAGTGAGTTTGTCGTTGTCGGTTGTAGTAGCAATGACCATTGGCATCGTAGTAGACGATACAGTGCATTTTCTGAGCAAATATCTGCGAGCCAAACGTCACTATGGATACGATGCGGAAAGAGCCATTCGTTATGCATTCCACACAGCTGGAAATGCTTTGTTTACAACCACGGTTGTTCTGGTTGCAGGTTTTCTGATTTTTTATTTTTCTCCTTTCGTCCCCACCGCGCAGGTTGGTGTGCTGACTGCGATGATCATTGGCTTTGCACTAATTGCGGATTTGACGCTTTTGCCAGCACTGCTATTGACAGTTGAACGAAATTCCAACACCCTTAAGCGACAGAATTGACTGAACTTTGAGATAGCACATCAGTGCTTGGCTGAACCTTTAAGGATTCGTGTTTCGGTCAGGAATAAGTAATTACACTTAAGAGTAGAAGCGCATAGAATCCAAATTCAAACTTTTGCTTTAGCATTCAATAATTCACTGTGCAAGTGTTTTATTGGGAAAGTTTGTAAAGTTCAGTTTTTAATATAATTTTTAACAGAATTATTCAAACTGACCATCTTCGTGTTTAATAACCCTTTCGATTCATTTCAGAATACAGTAGCCAGAGCAAAGAGTGAACGCGAGCAACTGGATCGATTGTTGACGATTTCGACGTCGAAAGAACGATTGCTCGTCGCTGCCTCCGCTGTAGTACTTTTAATTTTCACTGTTTGGCTGTGGTTTGGTAACGTTTCGTACAGCCTTGGGGTTGACGGTGTATTGATCGGTTCAATTGAAAATTCAATTGATGATAACCGTTCTGTGCAAGCGCTGATATGGGTTAATTCTAATCATGCATCACAATTCACCGTCGGGATGCCGGCAACAGTTGTTGTGGAAACTACAAATCAAACGACCAATTCGCTTCGCGGAAAAATTTCAAATATTTCCACGCAAGCACTGTCAGCTGAATTTGCCCAGGTGGTTTCGCAGTCACCCGTAACCGTGCAGCAGATTGTCCTTGAGGTTGACGACTATTCTGATTTGAATAATCTCCGAGACAAGGGGTGTCGCATTATCATCCAACTGGGCGAATTATCTCCAATAGCTCTCTTTAAGCAGAGTCTGAAGTAAGTTGCCTTCAATAGCCTCCAGTGCGGCAGGAACCTCTTCCAGCTCTAAGGCATCAGGAAGAAAATTGCGTACACCGATTGTGCTGCAGATGCATGCATCGGAGTGTGGTGCTGCCTGTCTGGGGATGGTATTGGGCTACTTTGGTCGTTGGGTACCTCTTACAGAATTGCGTGAAAAATGCAAGGTAAGCAGAGATGGCAGCACAGCTGCCAGTATTGTACGTGCCGCCAGACATTATGGTCTTGAGTGCAAAGGGCGTAACTTACGCGTCGATTTGCTGCAAAAACTCGACCCGCCATTAATCCTGTTCTGGCAGTACAGCCATTTTTTGGTGCTCGAGGGTATTGAGGGGGACAAGTATTACCTAAATGATCCAGCTACCGGACGACGCTCTATCACAAAGGAGGAGTTTGAGAAGAGCTACAGTGGTATTGCGCTGCATTTTAATCCCGGTACTAGTTTCAAGGCTGGTGGGAAACCGCCTAGCTTGTTCAGTCAGTTAGGCGAGCTGTTAGAAGGTTCATGGAATGTATTTTCGGGGGTTGTCGCCTGCGCACTGATGCTGGCGTTATTGATGTTGGTGTTACCAGCGTCACTTCAAATATTCATTGACAATATTCTTGGTAATTACGGACCCTGGAGCGGGCTGGTAGCCGCGTTGCTCGGTGGTGGCGTGCTTTCCTACATTCTGTCGCTACTCAAGCAACGCTTCCTCAGGCGTCTAAAAGTTAAAATTTCCGTGACAGGGTACAATCGCAGCCTGTCACGACTACTCAGGTTGCCCTTAGAGTTTTTTCAAAACCGACTGGTCGGTGATTTGACCGACCGGGTGTCGTCGATTGATCGAATTGCAAAGAACTTGACCGACCAGTTTCTCGTTCTGGTTATTGACATCGCCATGAGTGTGATATTGCTGATTGCGATGTTTGTCTATAACGCGCTGCTTGCGCTGATTGTTTTGGGGCTGGCGTTGTTGTACGCTTCACTTGCGTATTATCTAAACCGACGCCGTATCGCTCAAAGTTACACAATGCGCCGCGAACAGGGATTGTTGATTGGCATGGGCATGCAAATGCTAAGCCACGCCGACATTCTGCGTATGACGGGATCAGATGATCGGTCTTTTGCACGTTGGAGCGGTCAGCAAGCCCGTGAACTTCATGCCCGTCGAATCAATTCTGAACTGGGTTCAGTCAATGCGGCTATGCCTTACATGTTTGACCTTTTTTGCTGCGCTGCAGTTCTGGGTGTCGGGGGTTATCTTTTGCTCGCCGAACAGATTACCTTGGGAACGCTGGTTGGATTTTTTGTCCTGACGCAGTTGTTTCTGACACCAGTCGGACGATTTGTGGAGTTCACCGACCGGAGACATGCACTCGCAACCGACTTGCAACGACTGGATGATATTTACAACACCGAAGAAGACCCTGTTTTCAGTCGTCGCGATGCGCAATCCGATTCAGTTCGCACTTTCAAAGGTCGACTTCAATTGACCGGCCGCTTGGAGCTGAAAAATATCACTTTCGGTTACAACAGAGGCCGCCCACCACTGATCAAGGATTTTAACCTTGTCATCGAACCCGGGCAGCGAGTTGCGGTCGTTGGCCCGAGCGGTTCCGGCAAATCCACACTGGCGCGTCTGGTTTCAGGCGCCTATAAGCCCTGGTCGGGTGAAATCCTGTTTGACGGTCATACCAGACTTGAAATTCCTGAAGAAGTCATGAATCAGTCCTTGTCCATGGTGGACCAGGAGGTGGTACTATTTTCCGCATCCTTGCGCGACAATCTTACCCTGTGGAATTCTGCCATTCCCGATGAAATTATTTTCAATGCCACGCGCGATGCCCAGATTCATAGTGAAATTCTGCTACGACCGCAGGGTTATGCAACTCAGGTAGAGGAAGAAGGAGCGAATTTCAGTGGTGGTCAGCGACAGAGGCTTGAAATTGCCCGGGCGCTGGTCGGAAATCCAAGCTTGTTGATTTTAGACGAGGCTACCAGCGCCTTGGATGCAGCGACAGAAGAACATATCGATAATGCAATTCGACGACGCGGTATTACCTGTCTGATCGTCGCGCACCGGCTGAGTACGGTACGGGACTGCGATGAATTAATCGTCATTGTTCAAGGCAGTGTGGTGCAGCGCGGTACACATGATGAGTTGATCGCCGATCGCGATGGTGCGTACTATAAACTGGTGAAGCTGGGATAATGTCGACTGTAAAGTCAGGTTTTACACCTCTCGTCGAACTCGCCATGGACTCGGGCATCGACGTACCATGCGCTGGAAATCAGCCGGTGAATCTTGATGACCCAGACAGCATCTGGTTTATCGATCAAGGTTCAGTCAATCTTTTCTTGCTTGAGCTCAAGGATGGCATAGAACAGGCTGCTCCGCAATTTTTAATGAGTCGAGAATCGGGATGGCTACTTCCCGGTGTGTCACCTTATAGAGATGACGACGCCAACGGGACCACCTTACATCTGATCGCCAAGGGTTCGCCAGTTACCAGTCTCAAACGCCTGCCTGCCTCGGTACTAAAGCAAGCTGATCCTGCAGAGGTGGGGAGACAAATTGATACCTGGCTCAGCGCAATGACCGATACTCTTGCGCGTTTTACGAAACCACTGCCGCGGCCAACCAAACTGGCCAAACCCGGGAGAATTGAAACTGGGGCCAATTGCATTCTATCGGTACGGCAATCTGTGGTTTGGGTTACCAAGCCCGCACAAAGCTCCTTTCTGCTTATGGATATCGTAGATCAGGCTGATGTCGTCCGGGCCAGTGGTGAGAACGAAGTCCTGATTCCGCTAACGCGTACTAGCTGGATTACTTTATTTGATGAAACAACACTGACAGGTGTGACCACTGATACTTTGGCTGCGCGAGGCGAATTGATGTCAGCACTCGCTTCCTTTCATGCTGTAGCCTTGAATCTGGAACAACTGAACAGACGGCTAGCCGTGGTTGATGTCGTGAATCTTGAGCGGGCACGAACAACCAGTCGTCGAACCGCTGAGACCAAAGCGCGACAGCGACTCTTCAACATTTATGATTTACCTGTTGACCGGGAATTAGCGATCGAGAACACCGAAATGGCGGATGCACTTCAAATTATCGGTCAACGCGAAAAAATAAATTTTAATTTTCCTGTTCGCTCAACACCTTCAGCTGCACCAGTCACTTTGAATGATGTGCTGAACGCATCTGGCGTACGGGCACGACGCGTGCAATTCAAGAATGAAGGTAAATGGTGGTGGGGGAATAGTGGTTCGATATTGGCATTTCGCGCCGAAGACGACCGACCGGTTGCGCTGGTTCCAAGTCTGTTTGGGCGCTACCGTGAGATTGACCCGCGCAGTAAACGCAACGTCCGATTGACCGCCGAACGGGCGAAAGCGCTGAAAAATGAAGCATGGATGTTCTATCGACCCCTGCCAGCCGGAGATGTGCAAACGAGCAGTATTTTAAAATTTGCGTTTCATGGCGCGGGGGCTGACATCGCGAGGCTCGTGGTCACCGGCCTCGTACATGGTCTGACAAGATTCGCGCCTGCACTTGCGCTTGGATTTGTTGCAAATGAAATTGTAGCGGGTGCAGGAGCACAATCACTTTATGCTCTGGTTGTGGCACTGGTTGGATTTGGTTTGCTTAGCGCACTATTTCACATACTGCAAAGCACTACGATGATGCGTTTACAGACACGCTCAACTTCACGCATCGAAGCGGCTTTCTGGGATCATCTGATGCGTCTTCCATCGAGCATCCTGCAACGCTACCCGGCCGGGGATTTGGCAATGTCGGGGATGTCTTTTCAGAAAATGTGTGATAGCCTGCAAGGGACTGTCGCGGACAGTTTCTTGTCAATCATCTTTCTGCTACCCATATTTGGAGTCATTTTTCTTTACGATGCAACTCTCGGCACCATTACACTCGCGTTCAGCCTGTTGTCGTTGTTGATAACCGTTGTTCTTGGACTTTGTCAAATATCACCTTATAGTCGAATGATCAACGCGTCGCGTCGCGTGACCGGCCGACTCTTCGAAATTATTCGTGGCATAACAAAGTTGCGCGTGGAAAATGCAGAAGCATCGGCATTTGCAATTTGGGCAAGGAATTATCGAGAGCAAAAGCGTGCAGAAATCGAATTGGGTGCACTGGAGGAGCATAGTCAGGCATTTAGTGCCGCACTACCTTTTCTTGCCGCCGGCACATTACTGTTTGCGGTCATGACTGGCACTGGGCAAAGTGTTGCAGTCGGAGATTTTCTGGTAATTTATGCCCTATTTTTAATTTTTCAATCCGCTGTCGCTCGGCTCGGGGAATCGTTTGGCACTATTGCTGCAACCCTGCCGGCGTTGGAACAGATTCGACCGTTGCTCAATACCACACCTGAAATCGAAAGTGCTGGGGAGCCCATCGAATTTTTAGGCGGCGACGTTCTGTTTGATCGAATTTCTTTTCGCTATGACACTGACGGACCATTAATTCTTGACGATGTAACAATTCATGCTCGTGCGGGCGAGTTCATTGCTATTGCTGGCGAATCCGGCGCAGGCAAAAGTACAATCTTCCGACTTGCATTAGGTATGGACCGACCTTCTGCAGGCGCAGTCTACTACGACGGACGCGATCTTCGACATCTGAATCTCAAACAAGTGCGACAAAATATAGGATCAGTTCCGCAATCGGTTCGCTTACATCCTCAAGATCTGTGGGACAACGTAGTCGGTCACCATGAATCAGTTGAAAGTGGCGAGATATCGGCGGCTCTTAGCATTTCCGGCATTGAAGATGAAATTAAGCACATGCCCATGGGAATGATGACCATGGTCGGTACCAGCAGTGCGGTACTGTCAGGTGGTGAAAGCCAGCGCATTATGATTGCGCGCTCTGTAATTCGCAATCCTAGAATCATACTGTTTGATGAAGCGACAAACTGGTTGGACAATGAAAGCCAGGCACAAGTCTTGGAAAACCTATCGAAGCTGAATACAACCCGAATTGTGATTGCCCACCGCTTGACGACATTGAAAAAAGCGGATCGGATCTACGTACTACAGGCTGGAAAGGTCGTTCAATGTGGTTCATATATGGAACTAATGGAAACCGATGGATTATTTAAAGATCTGGTGAAACGCCAGATCGCCTGAATTCTGCTATGCAGTGCACTAGCCAAGGCACTTGATATGCAACGATGACAAAAAACTTTGCCATCGAAAAATCTCTTCTGTCAAAAGCAGAGCGCGATCGCAAATTTCGCAAGAAGTTGGTACAAAATCCTAAAGCCGCGATTGAGGAAGAGTTCAACGTAAAGCTCGATGCGAATCATGAAATTTGCGTACACGAGCAAAGTTATTCAGAAACACATTTGGTGCTACCCCCGCCGAGCAAGTTCAGTGAGGCCGAGCGGCAGGAATTTAAGACCGGAGCTACATCACTTGAGTTTCTCCGAAAAACGCTGCATGATCCAGCGCCACCGCCTCGACCGACGAGTGTGGAAAAATCGAAGATTCAGCGCAGTGCGGTCAGCGATAAAGCACTGGCAATCGAGGCTAGGGAAAGTATTCACCGCGGGCTAGGATTTTTGGAATCTACAATTGACGAAAATGGAGCATGGCATTGCATTCGATCCAATCTTGCTAACCCGAACATTCCGCGACATTTCGAAAGACCCCCGTTCATATCCGGGTTTTGTGCGAAAGCGCTGACCGGCAGCGTTGAACCTCGAGCCCAAGCGCTCTGTACTGCAACTCGGAACTATCTGGCTGGTACCATTGAATATCCCGGATTGTGGCGCTACTATCAACATCTACCACCAGACCTTGACAGTACCTCACTCTGTTCATTGGTTTTAGAGAATCATCCTTGGATTCTGCTCGGCCGTAATGTTGAATCAATTCTGGCAAACCGAGATGAAGAGGGTCGATTCATGACCTGGATTCTGGACGAAGACGAACCCGATGTGGTGTCAGTTTTTCGTATTGAAGCCGACCCCGTCGTCAATGCAAATGTCATCGCTTACCTTGGCGACCGACCAGAAACGAGAAACGCGCAAATATGGCTAGAGGAACTGCTAAACAAGGGTTCACTGGCCGGAATGTCGAAGTGGTATCACGACCCAGCTTCAATCTACTATGCAATCACGCGTGCCATGCTTCGAGTACCAAGTGCTCTGAATTCGCTAGGCCCGTTGCTAGCTCGTCGTATTGCTGATCTTCGGGACGAAAGCCGAGAGTTCGGCGATATTTTCCAAGTAGCTCAAGCAATTTCGGCGCTTCACAGCATTGGGCATCTTGGGTATGTTGACGCAAATCGACAACTGCAAAGGCTTATTGATACGCAGCGCGAAGATGGCAGTTGGCCGGAACTTCTTGCTTTCGGTGACCAATCTTTAAGGTGGGGGACCTTTGGCCAGATTGGACATGGTTCTGAATCGGTCACTTCGGCATTTTGCATCGAAGCGCTGGAATGTTTGGCCTCGGTGATGACAACCTAATTCAAAGCAGATTAGTCTTGCAGGAGAGTTAGATTTGGAAATTGACGAAGCTTTGTTGCAAACTCAAACCCGTCTCACTGCGGAGGGCCGTAACTTGTCAGATTTGCTTGGTCACTTTCGCAACCGAATTTCACCTGTTCTTATCGGCGAAGTCGAGTGGATACAACTGCTAAACTGCGCAGCAAAACTACCAACTGTAATGGGTGCCCACCCGATCGGCTTTGAGATACCGTTACAAACTTGTGAACCGCGTGCGGACTTGTGTGTCGCACTAGCGAGCGGTACGCATTCCGCAGAACATTTTTTGGCTCAGGCTAAGATCCATAGCAGCGATGATACTGCGCGTGCAATCTCTCTGCTACTGAAACGAATCGAAAAGAAAAACTCCCAGCTTCGTGAAATTGTTGGTCGCAAAATTATGCTGCAGTTCGTTTCAGCTTCGGACTGGGAGAGCAGACTTTCGCTAAGGAGTTTATTTCTCAAACCTGACCTGAAGCCGATTCTGGGAACAGCGGGTCGGGAAATCGATGTCGGCATCGTCGCCAAGTCCCTAGCTGATTCGTTTGGCTGGTCGATGAGCAAGAAGCAGTTGAATCATCTACAGCAAGTTTATCTTGCACAGCCCGGTGATACGCGCATGGATTCATTCAGCATTAATCCATCCAAGTCGCATGCGATCCAACTTTCGATTCTGGGCTTTAGTAAGAGCCAGGATGTACGAAATTATCTGGCTAATGTAGCTTGGACTGGACAGTTGTCGGTGGTAGATGGGATCATCGCTCGCTTTGCCCAGCGCATGCCACTAGCCAAAGTTGGATTGAATGTTGACGTCGGCGAAAAATCTATCGAACCGACATTGGGGCTGATACTCATTGTCGAACAAAGGCAGACAAAAGATTCGCGTTATTGGCTCGACGGTCTGACTGATTGGAACCCGGTTCTGCAAGCCCTCGGTCAAGAAAACATAATCATACCAGAGAAATTACAAGCACTGGCAAGTTGGCCTACAAAACCGACGCGGCTGTTTGCAAGTTCCGGACACTATATTATGTTATGCGGTATTCACCACATTAAACTAGTCATTGATCAAAAAGGACTTGTCGGAGTAAAGGCATATGTGTATATGGCACTGTCAGATGCTTCCGCAGCTTGACAAAATCTTCCGCCATTGCCAGGCCGTTGGTTGCAAGTACACACCTGTTTCGAATTTGGCGCGTAATTACTTTTTGGCTTCAGTCAGTCGATTCATTAGCGAAAGTCGTCAAATTGAAATTCCAATTCTTCATTCCAATCGAATAAACAGCTAGTTATTTCAACAAAAGCATGATTGATCGATTAATTGTGTGGGAGTGGTTACATTGATAACCGACGAATCGGTTGCATTGACACAGACACAGTTGGCCAGTGAGGGGAGCACAATGAAGGACCTGCTGGAACACTTTCGAGGGTTGATTTCATCTGTATTCATTGATGACTCAGCGTGGTTGAACATTTTGGAATGTGCACACAGTCTGCCGATCACGGTCGGGGCCCAGCCATTTGGGTTTGAGTTTCCATTGCATGCCCGCACACCAAATGCGGATTTTGGCGCAACACTTGAAAGTGAGACCAGCGCAGCGGAAATAATTCAAAGAAGAGCCAAGAACAATAGAAATGATGAGGTTGCAAACGCACTGAGCCGACTGTTCAAAAAGATGGATACCAATAAATCTCAGCTACGTGATATCGTCGGTCACAAGCTGATGTTGGAATTCGATATTGGGACAAAGAGAATGGGCGCGGGATCGTTTCCAGGAATGTTTCTTAGACCTGATCAACATCCAATCGTCGGCTCCGGGGACCGCTTTGATGATGTCCGTATGGTGGCTGAATCGCTTACCAATGCAGTAGGTTGGCAAATCAGCAGGCCTCAGTTGGAAACCTTACGTAACGTCTACATTTCCCAGCCAGACGGTGTTCGCATGGATTCTATTGGGATTTTTCCCGCTCGCTCGCAAGCCATCCGACTAAGCATAATGGGTTTTGAATCCTGTGAGGCCATCTGCAAATTTCTGAAAAATTCAGCGTGGCCCGGATGCAGTTCCTCCATTGAATCGATTGTGACCAGATTTAGAGAACGCATGCAAATTTCCAAGGTGGGACTGAGTATTGATGTTGAAGAGAACAATCTCGGTCCGACGCTCGGCCTAACGTTTATTGTCAAGCAAAGATATACAAACCATCCTCGCTATTGGTTTGATGGACCTGGTGACTGGGACCCGTTTCTGAACGCCCTCAGACAGGAAGAACTAATCGTTCCGGAGAAGATACAAGCACTCGGAGACTGGGTTGTGAAGCCTAGTTCGCTGTTTGGCCGGTCTGGCCGTTTTTTTCTGTTGCGTGGAATTCACCACATCAAACTGGTGGTCCGCGATGGTAAACTCGATGAGGCAAAAGCCTATGTTTTCCTAGTGCTTTCAGCTGCGTAAGAAGCGATAGAGTTTCTCAACGTAAATTGAAATGCCCCGAAGAAAAGATCAATGGAATGAATCACAAGTGGACTTCAATCCTAGTGCAGGGAGTTGTACCGAGATCCGCTCACACCTGTGTAAGATCCGCATGAAGACCTAGACCGAACAAAATCTGAGTATTCAGTATCTCAAATTGACTTTGCAGTGGGCTGAAAGGGGTGCCCGCGTGGGATCAACAAATAAAAAGCCGGGTGCGGCTATCGCCACCCCCGGCATCGTATATCAATTGAGAATCAGGCTAGGTATTACCAGCAGCAGCACAGTCCTGCTGAAACAGCCTCCAGTTGCTCCTCGCTAATGTTGGAGTCAGGAGGAAGCGCAATATGCACAGTCTGCATATCACTCTCATGGACAACTATGTTCATCGACTCTGGCATAGTAATGCCTAATTCAGAACAAATTGTTGATTTTGGGTCTGCTAGCAATTTCTGTCTAAAATCCGCATCCAATTCGGATTTATCGACAATTTGCTTTAGCATTTCATCTCCGCTTCTCATAATAAATCTCCCATCCTTGTAGATACATTGTGAAAGTTAATCCCAATATTAATTTTAGTATAAAAACTTTTAAGAATTTAAACTTTGAGTTAACAGTATGATATTTCAAGTGATTTATATATTTCATTCACCTTTGAACTAAGCATATATGTCCCAAAACATTGACATATTTTTGATTTAAACGTTAGAAATGGTCAATTGAAGTTCCTGGTTGTAGGTTAGTGGGGCAAATCTTGCAAATCACTAGAATTGATTTTGACAAATTGACGCCCTGCACTTCTAATTCCATCTCGATTAATGAAATGAACCTCGCATTTCACTAGGCAATTACAGGGTCGGGATTCAGGTGTGTCTCCTCCAGTGCGCTGTCTAATAGGCCCATCTCTACCGGTACATCGTACAGACGTCCCGGCGCGAACCGCTCCCAGAAATGTCGCAGCCCAGGAACAATCACACGTACGACCGGCATATTGACATCGGGGCGCGTTTGATCGAGAATCAGCAATTCCATTCCCTTCGCTTCAACTATTGATTGGCACCACTCTATGTCATCTTTTAAATCTTCTGTAGCTGGCGTGGTGTAGTCTGTGTCTCTAAGTGCAGCGGTGCTTTCCATGGGTTCTAGGTGAGGGCAACCGCTTAGCTTGGCTGTTTTCCACCACTTCAAACACATTTGATCATCAATCACGTAGTGGTCGGTGTGAAGACCGGGTCGCGGAACCCATGTCAGGCTCTGATTCAGTTCGCACACAGCCCTTAAAACTGCAATTTTTGGATCTAAATGTGCACCGGCACCATAAATAATGTCTTCAACATCGCGGTCAATTCGTCGAGACAGGGCAACAAAAGCCGGGATTCCCAGATCGCTGGTAATGTCGAGCACCCATATATCACGATTGTATTTCCGATAGTACTCGGTCGCCTCCCCTAGATAATCGTCGTCAAAGCTATCAAGATCTACCGCGGGTCGGCGTAAACGGTTGTACCACCAAATGGCGAACGCGTCGCGCTCGACCAGTTCCAGAAACCCCTGCAAGATGGCTTCTTCCAACGTGTTACCCGCAGCACAACCGTTCGAATCCGCCCAAAGCCCGACACTGGAACGCTGTTCCGGCGTCATTCCATAAAGTAGTGCTGTCGGCAGAAATCGGTGTCGGCTTTCAGTAAGTGACCAAACCGGTGACCACTCTAGTTCCCGTTCAGGGTCAAAGCGTGGCGGAATCACATTGAAGAAATGGCCGCGGGCATTGAATTCGTCTGCATGTTCAAATTGTCGTTCACTGAATAGCTGAACGTCATTTGGGTGAATGGCCCGCGCGTCACCTTCGGTCAGAAAATCCGTAAATCTTTTACGACAACGAATTTCTTCGCCGTGGAATAAACCGCAGTATCGCTCGATGGCTTCGCAAAGGGCTCCAACTTCAGATTGATCTGCGCTGGTACCTTTGCCTGCGCTTTTACTTCTGAGACTACGTCGTAGGGAGCTTAAATCATTTATTCTGAGTGCCAGGTTACTACCAGCCCAGTGAACGTGAAGCCAAGGATCGCTTGGCGATGTGGTGGACTTTACCCACGTAACGACACCACTTATGGGACTGATCAGGGAACGGTACCGCTCCAGAGTATCAGCGGGGGAGCAGGTACGTAAACCGCCGCTCGTCTGTAACGTTTTCGGATTTGATTTGAGAAGGATGGCCTGCGGCTCTCGATCAGGGCTTCGCACCGAAGGATCTGCGCAACTCGCACATTGGGGGCGTCGCATCACCCGATGGTTTGCAGCTTGCATACTGGACATATCCAATGTAATGACATGTTCGTGAAGAGTTGCGGATTCTCCTAATACCAGCCACTTGGTAACTTCCAGCGCGATGATGCCGTAAAAGCTTTCCAGTGCCACGGGCTCGACGGCGCGAGGGCGAAAAGCCGCCGTCTCTCCACCTCTGTTGCGCAAAAAGGAATGAACTTCATTGTTGCTATGCAGGCGGTGGGCCAGACAGTGCCAGCACGGACTCTCATTTGCAGGGTGAAATATCGGCCCAAACATGGGATGCAGGCCCTGCGGACGTACCAAAACCCAAGCCGTGTCAGAGTGTAGATGACGCTGATTGATTTGTTGGATGTGTTCGTCTAGATAGTCTTCGCAAATATATATGGTAAGGTCGGAATCACTGGAATTAATGGTAATACCGAATGATTCCAGCTTTTGTTTTAGCAATCCCTTGTCTTCACCATGCACCGCAAGTGTGCTAGAAGCCAACATTTTTTCAACTTCAGTGGGAGTTGTTCCGAGCGCAGTCCAAAATGCTGCACGGTGTCGGTCCATTTTGAAATTTCCGGCAACGATATAGCCGCGATCAGCCAGACTGCGCAATGCCGAATCAACTGCAAGTTCGGAATGTGCGGTTGCGAGAGTTTGCAAAATTTCCTGCCGTCCACGATGACCATCCAGCAAAGGAAATAGGTCTGCATAAATCTGTCCATGCAACAGGGTATTAAACGTCTCCGAGACCAGCAATACTTTGCCGTCACCAATTGAACGATATTCGAGATGCGGAGTGAGCAATGGCAATGCCAACGCTTCCTGAATTGCGATGGATGACTTCAAGGTCCGCTACCGTGTCCGATAGTTTTCGTGCTACACGACATCGGCAATTGAGCTCAGATTAAGTTTCAACGATGGTCAAATTTTTGGGTGTGCCAACATTGTGGTAGTTGTCGAATTGTTAACTTCGTTCTTTTGCTGGAACAACAGACTGGCACTCTTGAGTAACTGTGATGGCTTGAACGATGGCCTCATTCAATTCGTCATCATTTGCCACCGCGCACGCTTGTGCAACAACTGCGCGAGCCGATTCACTCAATAGATCAGCATCAAATTCATCCATCATAATCAGTCGTTGAATACCTGCAAGATTCCGCCACAACTGTGCAGTTCGAATTAGTTTTTCAACGGTATCACTATCCAATGCTCCTGCAGCCTCTATCTCTTTGAAAATTGATACAGCACCACATGCACTCGAATTCGCCGATTGTTCGGAAAGATAAGTCAATTGAAGAGCTCGGGCAATCTTTTCAATTTCACTCAGACCCCAGTCGACTGCTTCCATACGATTCAGTTCAACCACTTCAGGTGAATGTTTCATCGATTCACGTAACTTGGTGATAAGTCCGTCCCGAATGACCATATTGGTGAGCAATTGGTGGTGAAGTTCGTCAAACTTTGTTTGCACGGAAGGGTCTCCGGTAGAAAAAATACAACGGGCGCGTATTAACTTGATCGAATTTGCAGCATCGTTTTCCGATTTGAGCACACTCGACCAGTCATCCAGATTGTATTGCCGGAAATTTTGGTGATCGTTCGCTAGAGGTGCGAACAACAGACTGTCTCCAGTGAGTATGTCGAGCGTCTCTATAAACCGCTGTCCCAAGCTGAAATCTATCTTTTGCGGTTCGCAATCCTGCAGCAATACCAAATCAAGTGAGAGATTGGGGGTAACTTCCTTACTCGCAAGATCGCCCAGAGCGACCACTGCCAAGGCTGCATCTGTCACCTGGTAAAATCGATCTTCGACATCTTCCAGTGCTGCCGTCAGTGTGGTAGAAATCGCAGCTTGGGCGATGTTTGCCAATGCGACACCAGCCTCGATCGGTGACAAATTACCTCTCAGGGTGTGCATCGCAACCTGAAACGTATTGTCATTGACCCAGTTCCGAACAATTTCGGCCGCGTCAGCAGCATCCTGTACCGGAAATTCAGCCAGTTGTTCGGTCATTTCCTCAACCCCAAAATCGTGAAACCAGTAAACTCGCACCAGTCCGCTACGCGCAATCGCCTCGGCTTCGGGGTCAGGTCCAAACCCGCCTGGAATCTCAAGATCAGTGAATGCACGCGATTTCAGACTGTCCAGTAATTCTGGATTTTTTTCGATCGCACGTGCGAGTCGTGGAGCACTTTCGAAAATCTCCGCGATGACATCAAATGCCTCCGGACGGACTTCCGAGACCCAGCTGTCGTAAGCGCTCCAGTCTTTGATTTGTGGATAAAAGTGCTCCCGCCATTCATCCACAAGGGGGTCCATGACTTCAAACCATGCTTTTGGTCGAATAGCGAGGGAGAACATCGTCCCGTGATGGGCAGGCATCTGCGGCGACAAGTCAGCCTCATAGTGCTGCAAAAGCGGGTAGTACCGACTCGCGAACATATGATGATCAGCATGGCGTTGGAAATTGAAAAACATCCACTTTGAGAACCTATCATTTGCGCTCCAGGAGTGCCTTGGCTGGACTCTTTCGAATCGTCCATTTGGTAATCGCACCCGGCGCAGTCCGTAGTGTTGCATGTAGTTAGTTACTTTCATTGAAAAGACATTGCCGAGACACAGGAACATATACACTGGCACGATTAACCAGCCACCCATAGCATAAAAGAATGCGTACCAGGCACCGGTTTCGATGCCATAGCGCCAGAATGGATTGCTGTAGTGCCACACGGGCAGGTTACGACGTGCCATTCGCTTTTGCGCCATCGACCAGGCACCGGTCAGGTTTTTCGTCAGCTCGCGGGGGAAATAACGCCAGAAACTCTGTCCCTTTGGGGCTGATCCAACATCCAAAGGGGTACCGACGTAGGCATGGTGAATATAAAAATGCTCGGTTGCGTAGTGCGGATAAGACCCCGAAGCCAACAGAAATTCGCCCACGTATCGTTCCCAGGCAATACGTCGATGAATTAACTCGTGCCCGACAATGAATACCGCTTGACCTTCAATAGCAAGGATCACGGCCAACAACACGTTTTCCCACCAGGCATGCTGGCCCACCATAAAAATTTGCCAAACAGTAAATACCAGAACAGTTGGCCAGAGCACCGCCCACAGCCAAATGGGCAGGTTGTAGACAAACAACTGGGATTCCGAAGTCGTTTTTGGGTTCATGTTGCGGTTCTCTTTGCCAAAAGCAACATCAAGTGGTGAGGCGGTGATAAAGAAAAGGAAAGGACCAATCAGCCACCAGCCGCCAAGCGTTGCAGCGGCAAAAATTAATGGAAATACGACAATCGGCAAGAAATGCGGTAAGGCATTACCAATAGAGGGTTCGACAACTTTATCTTTTGAAATCGTCGTTGCAGTCATAAGATCTCCTGACCAAACTCATCGAACGGAAACTAACTGTAGATTCGAGATAAGTATACTATTGGCAAAAGCAGCTTGTCTCATGACACGCCAACCGGATGAGCCAATTAAGGTATTAGATTGGGAACTGAAAATGCTAGGGTGCGGTGCTTTGTTCCGTTGAGGGGTAAAGTATCGTACTGCGGGTCGCAACAGTTTTAATTGTGTAGCAGGTCAAAGGAAAAAGGCACTTTTATTTTCTTCAAAAATTAGATTGATACCGGATAGAGGGTAGTTTCACACCATGTCAATGTCTTTATCTCATGATGCCATACAGCAATTTCGAAAATACGGATTTACTCCCGCTATTCCAGTGATGACCTTGAAGGAAGCAGGTGAATATCGTATTCAACTGCAAGCGATTGAGGCAGTCGTTGGTACACTTAAGGGTGGATATCGATTAAAGTGCCACATGCTCTAC
>JAJDXD010000100.1 GCA_022823405.1 Gammaproteobacteria bacterium | reverse complement strand
AGAATCTGACCATCGGTACCCGCCCCGGCACCGATTCCAATAGTTGGAATCTCCAGCTGTCTCGAAATCACTTCAGCAATCTTGGCAGGCACCGCTTCAAACTCCAGCATAAAACAGCCGGCATCCTGAATTGCAAACGCGTCTTCAAGAATCTTCATCGCTGACTCAGCTGTCCTTCCCTGAATTTTGAACCCACCAAACATTGCGACAGTATGCGGCGTGAGCCCGATGTGTGAAGCAGTTGGAATTCCAGCATCCACCAATGCTTTCAAAATGTGAGCCTGGCTCTTGCCACCTTGTGGCTTTACCGCATCACAGCCTGCTTCTTGCATAAATCGGGTCGCATTGGTCAATGCACGATCAACCGTGTTGTAACTTTGGTATGGCATGCATCCGAGAACAAACGTGTTCGGCGCACCTCGACGGACCGCGAGCGAGTGCATGATCATCATTTCCATGGTCGCGGGAATCGTGTTGGGATGACCGTGTGCGATCATGGCAAGACTGTCGCCTACGACGGCGACATCAACGCCGCCCATTTCCGCCCATTGTGCCGATGTGTAGTCCGGCACAGACATGTAAACCATCTTTTCGCCGGTATGCTTGGAATTCCGGATTTCAGTGATGGTTCGTTTTTGCGGCTCGGCACCCACGAAGCAAATTCTCAGTCAGATTGGGACTAACGTCGCTTTTGCTTTTGGCCTACTTCTGGAAATACCCACATCGCCACGACCATGAATATTGCCAGACAGCCACCAACTAGCGCAACGTTTGAATCACCGTAGAGCTTTTCGAAGAAAAAGAATCCTCCGCCGACCACCAGGGTGATCGCTGATACCATCAATTTAATGTGAACGGGCATAACCGCTCAAGCATCAGGCTTTGATGGGTTCTGCCGCGGCAACGTCAGGACGGACTGGTCTGCCCTTCAGATTTGTTTTCAGGTGTTTTTCGCTATACCCGTTGAACAAATGCCCGAGCAATCCCCGGTCGAGATCGGACGTTCCAAACATCCAATCAGCAATTGGGAATGTAAGATTCATGTTCACTTCCATCATCAGACGAGCATTGTGGTGTGCCGTGTGATGACGCCGTATGGTATTAACCAAAGGCATATTGCGCACAAACCAGTTTTCGTCAATATGGCAGCAAAAATGCATGAATTCATAGGTGATGTAGATTCCGGTTGTCGTGCACATAAATAGCCATGCGATATTGGGTGTGAGCACGTAATAGAAGAACAGCGCACCGGGTATCGATATCAGTATGAATATGACCAACGCATATGGCGGGAAAAATGTAACGCGCCAGTCATTGGAATCTCTGAAGCGCATTTCGCTGTCAGTGAAAAACTGATGGTGCTGTAAAGTGTGCCTTTTATAGATCGCTCTGAATCCCGACCATCTCTGCGGTCGGTGCATGATTTTTATATGCAGGTACCACTCAAATATGTTGCACGCGACAAGAAAAACCGGAATTGTCGCCCATTCCCACCATTGAACACTTTCGAGATGCTGGATGTATATCCATATTGCCGTCAACCCGATTACATAGATTATAGTGACGTGGAATGGGCCGTTGTACCAACCGGTAACTCGAGATCTGTATTCGTTCCTGTATCTGACTTGCTTCTCAGAAACCATCACATTTGTCCTCCAAAATACAATCGATTTGAGGCCAATTCTTCAATTTCAAAAATTTCTGAATCGACCAAACGATTAGTTAGACATTCAGATTGTCTGTAATTCGCATTTTAACCGAATCCCAAAACACATCGAAATAATTTGAATCAACTGACGATAAAATGCGAATGTTTCAGTACTAGTGTCAAGTCATTCATGAGGTGTCTTAATAAATTAATCGATCCTAGACCTTCACACAGCGAGGCAAGTTTGCGAGTAATTTACTCAAACCAAATTATCATTTGGTCACAGATCATTCTATCGGCGCACACATTCCGTTTCCGATTAGAAACGGCTTCGCATAGGACAGCAGGGTGATTACATGACCCGACGATATTAAACTGTGCTTTGCTTTCAGTTTGGCAGCGAGAGAAATTTCAATTCACAGTATGGGTTGGGAACTCAGGTTACGCACATTGCTCTCGCATTGATTCGATAATCACTTCATTATTTTCAATCGGGTATGGAATCGGTACCAGTTACACACTTCGAGCAAAATAGTGCGTACAATCTTTATATGACAATGATCTCACAACTTTTATTAGCAACACTCAGGTAAGAAAAATTGAAATTCAAAATTTTCGGCCCTTTTGACATTCCGCTTGACGAAGAGCATAAAAATTGGCTCGAGACTGCAGATGTAAGGAATTTTTGGAATCAGGTCGTGAATTACGATCAACCGGGATTGTCAAATGCATGCGGAGTCTACATTTTTGGCATGCGTGGTGCAGAAAACTTACAGAGGGGAGTGGCTTCCAGAACTTTACCCTGGTATGTAGGTAAGGCAGAGAGACTGTCCTTTGCACAAGAGTGTTTTAACGGACGAAACATGAATATTTTCAACAAAGTTATCTCCCAAACATACAGGGAAAGAGGTACGCCTTTCCTGTTTTTGCTTGCTAGAATCGAAAAAGACAATAAAACTTTTTCTGACCCGACCACTGAAGACTACCCTGGAGTAGCTTTCGTTGAGAAGATGATGATTCAAATGAGTATGTCTGTCAACAAAAACATTGTGAACACCAGTTTTACAGCTGACGCAAAGAAAACCTTTATCCCAGGTATTCTAAACAGTAAAGGCAAAATGTCGAAGCAGACACAAGAGTTCAAGAGAGTTTTTGGTATTGAAAATCAAATGCCGATTCAACTTACAGGAGACAAAAAACAAAGTCCGTTAAAGTACGAAATTTACGGCCCTTACGAAATTCCTTTTGGAAAAATTGGGAATAATCCGAAAGTTATAAGACCTTGTGACGTGGAAAATTTTTGGCGGAACATAGAGAGCAAGGATGACGACCTGAAGAACAAAAGAGGAATCTACATTTACTCTCTTCAGAAAACTAAATTGACAATACCGTGGTTCATTGGTTCGTCTTCAAAAAGTAAAAAGCTGGGAAATCAAGCTTTTTACAGATACAGGGACATGTATGCCATCAACCAAATTTTTACTGAAACTTATGGGAAACAAGGAAATCCAATGATCCATTTTCTTGCTTTGCGTAATAAACGGTCTTCAGGCAATATTCAATCAAATATTCGATTCGTCAAATCCGTACTTTTTGAATATGGAGTTCAAATCAATGGCGAAATTCTGTCAGATGATGTGAATGAAATGAAAATGTGGCGTGACCTTCACGTTGAAGGGTTTGTCAATTCTAAAAAGGGACAACCTAGAACATCCGTCAAAAAACTCAAGCAGCTCTTGGGCTGTTGATGATTGAGTACCGATCACGCACCACTATTCACTGTCTTGAAAACAGCAACAAATAAGATGGACTCATAAGAACCCTAGAAAAGTAAGGGGAACATGATGACGTGTTTCTCAATCCTGAATCAGGCGCTTCTAGAAAGCGAGCAAAAAGTCGATACCCTGCAATCGGAACGCGATAGCTTGTGTCAAGTTCGAGACAACGTTTTCCAGGCTTCACCGATTGAATGGATTGAGGACAGACTTTCCAAGTTTAGCAATTTGCTGGAACTCAATACAGGTGAGTCCGCTCTTGCACTTCGCGAACTATTGGAACCGATTGAACTTGAAGCACAATATCCAGTTGAGGGTAAGCCGTACTAGGTTGCGCATTCATCAATCAATGCGCTCACCTTGACTGAACCGTTGCCCGGCGAAAAAATTGGACAACGGTTCGAATTCATTTCATTGGTGGGCACAGTCACAACGTATCCGAACCGTGACGAAAGCACTTATCTGGCTAAGGTTGCGTCTAACACAGTAAAACTGCTGCCTCTAACTTAGTTAATTACCCAAGGATTCACAATTTCAATTCCGGTCTCCAGAAAGTCGCGAACGTTACGCGTTGCCAATATCATTCCTTGAGAGCGTGCAATCGCCGAAATCTCACAGTCAACAGGGGCGACAGAATAACCGGAATAATGGTGCTTAGCTGCAATGATTGCATACTGACGGGCTACCAATCTATCGAACGGCAGAACACGATCACCAAAAGCATCTCGAATCAAATTTTCGATATTTGAAATCAGTTTTTCCCGACGTTTGCCTGCCGGCAGAATTTCCGCACCATACAGTAGCTCCGCTTCGCTAACTGTTGAAATGAACAACGTCTCAGCTGGCTGGTCAGCAACCCATTTCTTAACATCTGGATTTGGGAACTTACAGATTAACTCCGATATTACATTGGTGTCAATCAACAACGACACAACCGTAAAATCACTCGAAGCAAGGAGGTTCTCGTCCTACTTCTCGAGTTGGCAACTCCAACTTCACCCCATTCTTTGGTCCGAAATAGAATTCAGCAACATCAGCGAGATTTTGAGAACCTTCCTTTTTACTAACAGCCTCGCGCAGAATCAATCGTGCTTCTTCTTCCATTGAGTGACTGTTTTCAGCGGCGCGCACCCGCAATAGCGTTTTAACGTTTTCATCAAGGTTTCGAATCGTGATGCTTGCCATAACCTGGTCCTCTGATCAGTTACCCCGTCCAGTCTTCACAATGATTTCAATGCAATCATTATGCCATTGAGCTGCCAGACAGTCAACAAATTTGTTAGTTCACACAATCTAAACAGGTGATAGCTCATAAAAATCCAATCTGCTAGCGATGCACTGCCTCAAAGTGTCAAATACATGTGCGGGTTCTAACGGAGACAGGGGAAAGAGCTACGGGGGATATTCCAGCACCGAAACGAAGCTGCAAATGACCGATTCAAGAAGTAGTGGGGTATGATTGACCCTATCCAATCTAACCCAGATGCTGTCTTATATGACAAATCAAAACCATGGTGGGCACGGACGCAAAGTATTCGAACCTCTGCAATATTTCGATTTGAGGTCAAGTTGGGGCGGTTTCAGAAAACGATATAATGGAATTACTTTTCATTGATTTTATTTTTTGGTTCTGGTTGCACTCGGCTAGGACTAGAATTGTTTTTTACCAAATTAGTTATCTAAATTTAAAGTCAAATGTTCAGCGAAAATAATGAAATTAGCATCACTGCCAGTTGGGATCCTGAAGCACAGGTTTGGGTCGCAGTCAGTGATGATGTCCCAGGTTTAGTGGCCGAAGCATGCTCACTACAGAAATTAATTTCCAAATTACAAGTGCTAGTACCGGAATTGTGTGAACTCAACGGTCATTTGATGAAAGCGCCGTCGGACAAAATTTCAATCTCCGCCGATTACAAACGATTTGAAGAGGAGCTTCGAGTTTCCTAACTGGTGGCGAATTACACCAGAAGACTAAAGCGAATCCTGGTCCAGTCTGGCTGCGGCAAAGTCAGGCAAGGAAAAGGGGATCACGAGATTTGGTACAGCCCAAAATCCAACACTAATTTCCCAGTTGATAGTGCAATCAAATCAAGGCACACTGCAAATGCAGTTCTGAAACAAGCTGGGTTGCCCAAGGCATTCTAATCTCCGAACAACTGCGAGAAACATAGTTGAATCCAACAGTTGAATGCTTAGTAATCAAATCTTGGTGGGCACGGTCGCAACGTATCCGAACCTCGGCTAACCTTTCACTAGTAGTAAGAATTCAGTGAACCTGAGGTCGATGATGTGGTGATGCCTTTCGAATATCAAGTGAATAGCGCGAAAATATCCGAATTTTTGCGAATATTCTCTTCTATGTGCAATTGTGATAACTGCTAACCCACTACTTTGGGGGAAGAGACAATACACAACCAACCGCCGCCTACTTTGTCGGCGTAAAGTTCGTCACCTGGTTGGCCGTATTCAATGCCAAATTCATGCGGCGATTTGAATCGGTTTGATAGTGTGTTGTTCATTGCCGAGTACTCCAGTTTGCCAGGTGCGCCAGGTCGATTGACCTGGTTGGCCAGGCGGTCAGGTTTCCGGATCATTCGCACCTGGTAGGCCTAACAGAATCGTTAGCCGTTTACCTCGTCGATAAAATCATATGCCGTTTTAGGATCGGCGGCGTGATACAAATTCCCCGCAGTACCAAGATTTATCGACAACCGGAAACCTGTCAGGCCTACTTTCAAATACGGTCAGGTCGGCACTTATCGGATCAGCTAACGGCGGATATCTCCTACACTCACTACTCACACTACTCAAGCCTATGTGATGATAATAGTGCTTGCAATTCCAGCAAGCAATTTGGCTAGGTCGAATCTCGATTTTGTCGGTCATTTTGTTATCTCTCCAGTTGTGCGCTCGGTTGCGCCGGTCAGTGTATCGCCAGCCAAGTTTGATCAGCCCAGTACTCTAATGATTCCTGCATATCTTCAAGCCGCGATTGAACAAATCCGAGTTCACTAGCTATCAGCCTAACCATCATCAAACAAATCTGAATCTCCAAATCAACCGCCATCGCTTTATCAAGCTTCAGGCGTTTACAGCAATGAGCCACCAGGTCGTTAACGATTTTCAAATTCTCGGCGTTGCCATTGCATTATGAGTGTATATTCTCAAATATCCATACAAACAACCAGATGCTATGCCTTGAGTTCTTTGCTCAAATTGAATTGATCGAGTTTATCCAAAATTCTCAAGCCTTCGTCCGTATTTCCAGCTGCTGCTAAAGCGCGGAACCGCATTTCGCTATCGAATTCGGTTATTACTCGCACCGTGACTTCTTCTATCAGTTTATTCATGCTAATCTTCCGATAAGCAGCCAGCGAGCGTAGCCGCTCGTGCGTTTCATCGGTCAATCTAATTGTTAAAACACTCATTTTTCCAATCCTTCATAAATTGTTCCGGATGCACCGCTTGCAACCCTTCAAAATCGAGTTCGGTATTCCTAAAATCTGCAAGGTTTTTGGTTACTATCGTCTTGCTATTGCCTGCTATTGCCTGCTATTGCCAATTCAATCAAAAAATTGTCATTTTCATCTATCAGATTCGGTCGCCAAAGATAATAGATTTGAATCCACTGGCAAACACTATAGAATGCTTTTGTTAACTTTCGAATTTCCAGTTCCGTCAGAATGCAGCGTTCAAGTATCTCACGGCGCGATTTCACCGCCTCATACTCCAGAAACAATGAATTGCTTATTAATCTGAACTTCATTCAGTATATTTCGCCCAAATCCTTTCCAGCCTTTTGTTTCTGTTCAGGAAGCAACCGTCACCAGACGTTGTAAACCTGTATATCTGTACCCAGTGCATGAATCACCGGCATTCGCCTCCGTTTGA
>JAJDXD010000156.1 GCA_022823405.1 Gammaproteobacteria bacterium | reverse complement strand
AGAAAACGCCATTTTGTTGGAACCAAAGAGCGTGTTGTTCGGTATTTTCGATTTGTCGCTAGCGAAGTTCGCGAAATACTCGCATCAATGGGCAAACGCAGTTTGGACGAAGTAATCGGCAGACCCGAACTGCTTGAAATACTTCCAGGCACCAATGCCAGACAAATGCGCCTTAACCTTGCACCGCTTCTGTCGACAGCAAGCGTTCCAGAAGATGTTCCGCGCCGCTGTACTGAAACTCGCAATACACCCTGGGATCAGGCTCCTCTTGCAGAACGCATGGTCAAAGATGCGCTACCGCACATACTGGACGGAACCGGCGGTGAATTTCACTACCCAATAAAAAATATTAATCGCTCCATTGGTGCGCGCCTGTCCGGTGAGATTGCCAAGGCCAACGCCGTTCTTGCTTCACCGATTAAAGCTAGATTCACAGGAATTGCTGGGCAAAGTTTTGGAGCCTGGAATGCTGCGGGACTCGAACTGTATCTTGAAGGCGATGCAAATGATTACGTCGGCAAGGGCATGGCAGGCGGAAAGATTGTTTTGATGCCTTCGAGAAACAGTCCGTTGGAATCCCGATTTACTCCAATAGCTGGCAATACCTGTTTATATGGTGCAACCGGGGGTAAATTTTTCGCCGCTGGAACTGCAGGCGAACGATTTGCAGTGAGAAACTCAGGTGCGATCGCAGTACTTGAGGGCTGCGGTGATCACGGATGCGAATATATGACAGGTGGCGCAGTACTATCGCTCGGGCAGACCGGCGTGAATTTCGGTGCTGGAATGACAGGTGGGATTGCGTTTGTACTCGATCTTGAACGGGTCTTTGTTGATAGTTACAATCACGAACTTATTGATATTCATCGCCTAACTCATGAAGACATGGAACCGCATCTGAGCTATCTTCATGAGTTGATTGATGAGTATGTGCAAGAAACCGGCAGTCGTTGGGGTCAAACAGTGAGCGAAGAATTTCAGGAACTGGCAGGACGATTCTGGTTAGTCAAGCCCAAAGCATCAGACATCAAGGACTTGATGGAAACGCTGCGCGAAGCTGCCTGACGATCTCGATACCTGCTATGAGTCAGAACTTTCAGTTCGTAAACCTGCCGCGCCAGGACCCTCCCAAGGATTCTGCCCAATATCGCGTTCAGCACTGGGATGAAATTTATCGACAGTATGATGCGGGGACTGCTGGCAGTCAGTCAGCCCGATGCATCTCCTGCGGTAACCCCTATTGCCAATGGAAATGCCCGGTTCATAACTACATACCGGATTGGCTGAATTTGATCTCTGAAGGGCGTCTGTTTGAAGCAGCAGAACTTTCGCATCAAACCAACTCACTACCTGAAATATGCGGCAGAATCTGCCCCCAGGATCGGCTCTGCGAAGGCGCCTGCACCATGAATGATGGCTTTGGTGCGATCACCATTGGTTCCGTTGAAAAATACATCACTGACGAGGCATTCAATCAAGGATGGCTGCCGGATCTCTCCGATGTCGAGTCAACTGGTAAACGTGTCGCAGTAGTCGGAGCTGGGCCCGCCGGCCTGGGCTGTGCGGATGTGCTCGTTCGAAATGGAGTAAAGGCTGTGGTATTTGACCGCTATTCTGAGATTGGAGGCCTGCTCACTTTCGGCATTCCACCCTTTAAGCTTGAAAAGCGAATTGTGCTCAAACGTAGAGAGGTTATGGAGGAATTGGGGGTTGAGTTCATCCTCAATACCGAGATAGGGCACGAGGTCCAGATGTCAGACCTACTTCAGGATTTCGATGCTGTTTTCCTGGGCATGGGTACATACACGTACATGAAAGGCGGATTTCCCGGCGAAACATTAACCGGTGTTCACGAAGCGTTGCCCTATCTGATTGGAAACAACCACAAGGTAGAAAGCTGGGAGTCAGAAGATTGGCCCTATATTGACCTTGCAGATCAGAATGTCGTTGTTTTGGGAGGTGGTGATACTGCGATGGACTGTGTGCGTACTGCCGTTCGTCAAGGCGCAAATCGGGTAACTTGTGTCTATCGTAGAGACGAAGAAAATATGCCGGGTTCGCGGCGGGAAGTATGGCACGCAAAGGAAGAAAGCGTGCGGTTTCTGTGGAATCGTCAACCCATTGAAATTCTTGGAGACAGCAAGGTTAGAGAAGTCAGGGTTGTCGAAACGCAGTTGGGTGCGCCAGATGCTCGTGGTCGTCAGCAGCCACAACCGGTCCCAGGTAGCGAGCAGCTTATTCCATGCGATAGCGCCATTATCGCATTTGGCTTTCGACCGAATCCACCCGACTGGTTTGCTGAATACAACATTGAAGTTGACTCATTTTTACGAGTCAAGGCTCAACATAACAGTGCCTATCCATTTCAGACTTCAAATCCAAAAATCTTTTCGGGCGGTGATATGGTTCGAGGTGCAGACCTAGTTGTTACAGCGGTTTTTGAAGGCCGAGAAGCTGCAAGCGGAATCATTGATTATCTCGAAGTGTAACGATCATCGGATGATGAACAACACCGTTGTCAGCGATAGACTTATCGTCGCGCTTGATGTTCCCACGGGCAAACAGGCACTCGAACTCGTTGCCGAGTTGGAAGGCAGCGTGAGATTCTTCAAAGTCGGACTGGAGTTAATCGCAAGTGGCGACGGACTGAAGGTAATCGACCGATTGGCAGACATGGGGCATCATGTATTCGCTGATTTTAAGTTGCTTGACATCCCGCAGACTGTTTACCGCTCAGTCAATAATCTGAACCGACGCGGAATTCGATTTTTAACGGTCCATGCAGATCCCCAAACCATGCAGGCAGCAGTCGAAGCCGCTAATGGTATTTCAATTCTGGCAGTAACTGTACTGACAAGCCTGAATGACAAGACACTTCAAATGACTGGGATAACGATGAGCACTGCCGAACTGGTCAAGATGCGTGCAAAGCAAGCGCAGACAACTGGATGTGCTGGAGTCATTTCCTCGCCGAGAGAAGCTCAATTAATCCGAGAAAACCTGGGCCAGAAATTCTTGATCGTTACACCGGGAATTCGAAACAGCAAGTCCTCAGATGATCAGGAGCGCACAATGGACATTGATCAAGCACTGGAAGTTGGCTCAGATTTTGTTGTTGTTGGCCGACCAATTCGTGATGCTGAGTGTCCCAAACAGACGGCTCTCGAATATCAAGCGGCGATTTTTGATTTTGAACAATCCCGTCAATCCATTGCCAATGGCTCAACCTGATCACATGCGACTGGCTGACAGCCGATTTATGCGTGCACTGCGCAGACAGGATGTCGATCAAACTCCAGTGTGGATCATGAGGCAGGCAGGTCGTTATCTGCCAGAATATCGTGCAACAAGATCTCGTGCTGGTGATTTTCTCACTCTTTGTCGTACCCCAGAGTTGGCCTGTGAGGTGACGCTTCAGCCTCTGCGACGCTACTCACTGGACGCTGCGATCATATTTTCCGACATACTCGTAATTCCTGATGCCATGGGTCTCGGTTTGTCATTGGTGGAGTCAGTAGGTCCAGTTTTTGACAACCCGATTACCTCTGTCAATCAGATTGAAAAGCTCGGGATTCCAGACCCTGAAGATGATTTGGGTTATGTATTGGAAGCGGTACGTACGACTCGACAAAACCTGGATCAGTCCGTTCCGCTGATCGGCTTCGCTGGCAGTCCCTGGACACTGGCAGTCTACATGATTGAAGGTCGATCAAAAACTGATTTCAGCAAAGTGAAAGCGTTTGCCAGGGAAAATCCTTCCGCCATTCATTCTCTACTGAATATCCTTTCCCGCTCCGTAAGCGCCTATCTCATGGCCAAGGCTCAAGCGGGGGCCTCAGTGCTCATGATTTTTGATACCTGGGGCGGAATCCTAGAAACCTATGATTACGAAAAATTATCGTTGCGATATATGTCCGATATTGTTCGCCACATCAAAGATCACAGATCCGATGTTCCCGTTATTCTATTCACCAAAGATGGTGGACAATGGGTGCAACCTATCGCTGAAACTGGCTGCGATGCAATTGGGCTCGATTGGACTGTCAACATCGGTGACGTAAGGCACCTGGTTGGCTCCAAGGTTGCGCTACAAGGGAATCTCGATCCTGATACACTCAGGTTAAACGACGAGGAGATTGAACAGGGAGTCGCTAAAGTTCTGCGATCGTTTGGCAAAGGGAATGGTCACATCTTTAACCTGGGACATGGTATCAAACCCGATATTAACCCGGACAAAGTGACTGTTATGGTTGATGCAGTTCACCGACTCAGTCAAGCCTATCACTAAGAACACTCACTCCCGAAGTCTGAATTCACTGAGCAGATTTGGTTCTCCTTTGCACAACACCCTTCCTTCTTCCCACAATTTGATGAGGATGGCGAACAGGGAACGAGAGGCGGCAGGATAAAGAGACTGGATGATTTCCTGATAGACATCCGAGACTAATTCTTGAATTGTCGTGTTTCCGGCTTTCAGACTTCGAATCACTTCGCGCTCTCGCTCGTATCGGTGCTCGATGCATGCGCTTACATAACGGTGTGGACATCTGATGGCCGGACCGTGCGTGGGGTAGTAAATGTCATCGTCGGCGAGAAGCAACTTATTGAGGCTTTCCAGGTAAGCTTTCATGGAACCGTCAGGTGGAATGATGACTGTAGTCGACCAGCCCATCACGTGATCTCCACTGAAAAGTGCACGCTCTTCAGTGAGCCTGTAGCAGATATGATTTGACATATGTCCAGGGGTGTGCACACACTGCAGGGTCCATCCGTCACCCTCAATTACATCTCCATCTGAGACTTCCACAGTTGGAGTAAATCCGCGGTCAAACTCTTCCTCAAATTGCTGATCATCGCCATCATCGATGAGTTTCAGTGATCGGCCGTATATTGGAGCTCCGCAAATTTGCTGCAGGGGTTTGGCCGCAGATGAATGGTCGCTATGAGTATGCGTGACGACAATGTGTGAAATGACTTCATCGCGCAAAGTATCAACAATGGCAGAAATGTGCTGAGCCAAGTTAGGACCCGGGTCGATGACTGCAACGTTTCCTCGGCCTACGATATACGTACCGGTGCCTTTGTAAGTAAACAGACTTGGATTAGGCGCAACAATTCGTCGAATAAGCGGAGATACATACCCTAGTTCCCCGTAAACGACCTTTTCTTCGAACTGAAATGGAATACGAACTTCCAAGGGAGTGCAATATTCTGGAATTTATCAGGCAGCTGACTCTGTCAATTCGACGTTAGCCTGAATAAATTCAAACTCACCGTCATCCCAGATCACCTCAATTGTTTCACCAGGGGAGAAAAGGCCATCGAGAATTTTTCTCGCTAACGGATTTTCGATTTCGCTTTGTATGGCTCTTCGAAGTGGTCGTGCACCGTAGACCGGATCAAATCCAACTCTGGCAATCTGATCCAATGCATCTTCACTAATCTCGAGTGTCAAACCTCGGTTTGCGAGTCGCTCATGCAGATAATTGATCTGATTACGCGCGATTTCTCGGACATGTTCACGAGACAGGCTATGGAATACGATGATGTCATCAATCCGATTGATGAACTCAGGTCGGAAATTCCTTTCAACGACAGTCAGTACCGCCGATTCCATTTTCTTGTAATCATCTCTACCGTTTTGAACCTGTTCGACATTTCCTGCCACGCGTCCACTCATTTCCTGAATCAAGTCCGATCCAAGATTTGAAGTCATTACAACAACTGAATTGCGAAAATCCACCGTTCTTCCGTGACCGTCAGTTAACCGACCGTCATCCATCACCTGCAGCAGCACGTTGAAGACATCTGGATGAGCTTTCTCAATTTCATCAAGAAGAATCACGCAGTACGGCCGTCTTCTAACCAGTTCAGTTAGGTGCCCACCCTCTTCATAACCGACATACCCGGGCGGTGCTCCGATTAATCTCGCAACAGAGTGCTTTTCCATGAACTCTGACATGTCAATTCGAATCAAGGCATTTTCATCATCGAATAAAAATTCGGCCAGTGCCTTCGACAATTCGGTTTTACCGACACCTGTGGGTCCAAGAAACAGGAATGTTCCCGTCGGCTGGTTGGGATCCGACAGTCCGGTTCTTGAACGTCGAATGGCGTTCGCCACTGCCGAAATGGCCTTCTCCTGCCCAATCACTCTCTCACCAATCTTGTCTTCCATTTTGAGAAGCTTGGATCGCTCACCTTCCAGCATTTTGCTGACCGGAATTCCTGTAGCACTGGAAATCACTTCGGCAATTTCATCTTCGGTAACGCTACTTTTCATGAGTTCAAACTCACGCTTTTCATCCGATCTTGAAAACTCCAGCTGACGCTCCAGATCTGGAATGGTCTGGTTGTGCAGCATAGCAAGACGCTCGAGGTCTCCGTTTCTATTGGCGTTGACTGCTTCGATGCGTGCTGCTTCCAACTGCTCCATGATGTGCTGAGAGCTCATCACGGAGGCTTTTTCGCGATTCCAGACCTGTTCAAGTTCGGAATACTCACGCTGTAAATTCGATAGTTCAGTTTCAAGTTTCTTTAAACGCTTCTTCGACTCCTGATCAGTCTCATTTTTGAGAGCTTCGCGCTCAATTTTCAACTGAATAATCTTTCGATCAAGCTTGTCAAGCGATTCCGGTTTGGAATCAATTTCAATACGAATCCGGCTTGCTGCCTCATCAATCAAATCGATTGCTTTGTCGGGAAGATTGCGATCGGTAATGTAACGTTGAGATAGATTCGCTGCTGCGATGATTGCTGGATCGGTAATATCCACACCGTGGTGTATTTCATACTTCTCCTTGATGCCGCGAAGCATTGCAACAGTGCTCTCTATGCTAGGTTCCTGAACAATAATCTGCTGAAACCGACGCTCCAGAGCAGCATCCTTTTCAATATTTTTTCGATACTCGTCCAGGGTCGTGGCGCCAACACAATGAAGTTCACCGCGCGCCAGCGCCGGTTTGAGCATATTGCCGATATCCATTGAACCTTCAGCTTTGCCCGCACCAACCATTGTGTGCAACTCATCAATGAACAGAATAATCTGGCCTTCCTGACCCGACAGATCTTTCAGCAAACCCTTGACCCGCTCTTCAAATTCACCCCGGAATTTAGTTCCTGCTATCAGTAAACCCAAATCAAGCGCCAGCAATCGTTTGCCTTTCAGTCCTTGTGGAACCTCGCCATTCACAATACGCTGTGCCAGACCCTCAACAATTGCCGTTTTACCGACCCCAGGCTCGCCGATCAGTACCGGGTTGTTTTTCGTACGTCGCTGCAGAACCTGAATGGTTCTGCGTATTTCATCGTCTCGCCCGATAACAGGATCGAGCTTGCCTTCCTCGGCTCGTTCGGTGAGATCAATCGTATACTTTTCCAGCGCTTGACGCTGATCTTCGTCGGAGGCATCTTTGACCTGCTCACCTCCACGCATCTGATCAATCTTCTGAGACAGAATGCTGGAGGTTGTACCGGAATTTCGAAGAATGGCACCGCAGCGTTTTTTATCATCAAACGCAGCGAGAATAACCAGTTCACTAGAGATAAATCGATCTCCGCGATCCTGGGCCAAACGATCAGCTCGATTTAACAGGTTTGCCAAATCGGTGGAGATATGCATTGCTCCTTCTGAACCCCCCACCTGGGGAAGACTGTCAAGATACTTGCTCATCTCAGACTGAAGTTTCAGCAGGTTAACACCTGACTGTGTCAACAGATGTGAGACTGTGCCGCCCTTTTGATTGACGAGTGCGACAACAAGGTGAGCCGGTTCTATGAACTGATGGCCCCGACCTACTGCAATGCTCTGTGCTTCAGCTAGCGCGTTTTGTAGATGTGCTGTAAATTTTTCTGGATTCATTAATACCCTTACTGAATTTCATGGTAATCTGGCTAAATTCAGATATGGGGTGAATTAGAAAATTTTCAATGAATCCTTAGGATTGAAGGGGTTTCAGCAAGGTACTGATTGCAACGCGAATCCATGCTCCGCAAAAAACAGGAATCTATGCTATTTCGTGCGCATCAAACTCATCACGGAGCTTGGTCAATGCGGTTTTTCCAAGTGCTGTTCTCGGCAAATCCTCAATCACTGCACAACGTACTACATGATTGTGTGATGAAGTATGGGTGTTGAAATCTTTCATGATTTCTTTAGCCCGCGGCCCGCATTGTTCGGGGTTGTCCATCGCAAAAACAACTGCTGGTCGCTGATTGACTTCGATGATTCCGGCCTCTTTGACCCCATCATATCGCTCAAGCAACGTCTCGAGTTCTTCCGGATACACGTTTTTTCCCGCCTCGGTGACGATGACGCGTTTCAGCCTGCCGGTCAGGCATAGATTGCCGGATGCATCAATACGACCAATGTCACCCGTGCGGAACCATTCATCTTTCATCACTTCATTTGTAAGCGCTTCATCTGAGTATCCCAGCATTACATTGTGCCCTCGAACCAAAACCTCTCCACTGCCCAAATCGTCTGGTTCATCAATGGAAAC
This sequence comes from Gammaproteobacteria bacterium, assembly GCA_022823405.1. Classification (GTDB taxonomy): domain Bacteria; phylum Pseudomonadota; class Gammaproteobacteria; order Arenicellales; family JAJDZL01; genus JAJDZL01. The sequence continues at coordinate 3,020 of JAJDXD010000156.1, read as the reverse complement.
TTCGACACCTTCAAGTGCATAACCAACACTGTCAAAATTCGCAGGAAAAGCTTCCTGTACACAAGTCACCGGCGAAGTTTCGGTTAGCCCGTATCCCTGTCGCAGGCTGATTCCCAGCTTGCGGAAAAACTTAGCGATGCTGGGGTCTAGGCGACTCCCACCACTCACCCAATACCTTAAATTCGGACTCAGCTGCTTACGCAGTGGCGCATTCAGTACGCGCCTGAGACCTAGTGGCAGCGCTCCAAGCAGCGCAATGTACCCGCGTAGCAGAAAACTGCCTTCTCGGAACTTTTTCTCCATACCATTTTTGATGTTCCTATAAAGCCTCGGTACGGCCAGAACGACTGACACCCGCTCTTCTTTCATCGCATCAAAGACTTCCTGAGCCGTCAGCACCTTGGGCAGAACAATCGAGGCACCACAATACAGGGGCAGAAGCATACCGCCCACTAGTTCAAAAGTATGAGAGAGCGGCAGCAAGCTTAAGAACTTATCTTTGTCATTGATGGTGACAATTTTGCTGCAAGCTATAAAGTTTGAAGAAATGTTCGAGTGAGAGAGCCGTACAATCTTTGGTGTACCTGTGGAACCAGACGTATATATCCTCAGGCATTCTTCTGAACTTAAATCGTTCAAAGGTTCGCTTAACTCTTGCCCGGCAGGTTCCGAGCTGATTTCAATGTCTACAATCTGAAAATCGACTCCGTCCAATTTCGAACCGGGTTGATGTGCGAGAATCAACTTTGGCTGCACAGCCGCCAACTGAGTACGAATGTCGACTTCGCTGTTACCAATATGAACAGGGGATAAAACAGCTCCGATTTTCCATACCGCAAACGAAGCAACGCCCCACTCCGGGCCATTTGGGCCCATCAAGGCAACCGTATCCCCCTTGGAAACACCGAGTTCACGAAGCCTGGCAGCCAAATTTAATGCACCATCATGAATTTGACCGTAGCTGTAATTGGTTGTGGGACCGTTTTTAACTCGTCGCGTCCAAGCGACATTTGACTTATTCGACTGAAGTCGAGGAGCCATCACTTTCCATAAATCTTGCGACATCTCAAATCTCCTCCAGATTATCGCTGCCTAGAGGCGATAATCGCGGTCAACACCTTGAATATTTTTTTCGGTACTTCTCAAATTCTACACGAATAGAATAAGATTTGAACACGTTCGTCGAATTCGATTGATTTACAAGTCAGAATCGTACGCGTTCCAGAATTGACACGGTAATTTACACCGACTCATCTATGCAAAATTTGAGACTGCCAGACGATCTTTCCAAATTAGTTGAGACTGCACTTCGAGAGGATATTGGGCAGGGAGACATAACCGCTTCACTGATTGAACCAGGTATTCAGGCATCCGCTAGTGTCCTGGTTCGGGAATCAGCGATTTTGTGCGGTTCGCCTTGGTTTAACGAGGTGTTCAATCAACTCGACAACTCGGTTAAGCTGGAGTGGTTCGCTGAAGAGGGCGATAAAATTTCACCTGGTCAAACAGTCTGCAAACTAATAGGCGCTGCAACTTCCCTGCTGAGCGGTGAACGCACAGCATTGAATTTTCTTCAAACTCTTTCCGGTACCGCAACTGCAACCCGAAAGTTTTCGGAAGCAGTTGCAGAATTTGGGGTTCATATTTTAGATACTAGAAAAACCATCCCTGGCTTAAGAACCGCTCAAAAATATGCGGTCTGCGTAGGCGGTGGTACCAACCACCGGATGGGACTTTATGACGGTGTGCTAATAAAAGAAAATCATCAATACATTTCGCAATCAATGAAATCAATCGTCGATCAAATGGGTCGGCGTCACATCAAGGTGAATTTGGTCGAAGTGGAAATTGAAAAGCTTGATGAACTTGAAAGCGCAATCGCAAGTGGTGCCAGCCGAGTGATGCTGGACAACTTCAGTGTTTCTGACATTGAAGCGGCTGTGCGTCAAAACAATGGCAGAGTTGAACTTGAAGCATCCGGAAACGTTGATTTGGGTTCCATCCAAGCGATTGCTGCGACTGGTGTTAATTTCATTTCAACAGGTGCGATCACCAAACATCTGCAGGCCATCGATTACTCGATGTTATTTAATTTGGAAGACTAGCGTCTGTTTCTCTACTACGAGCGATTGGAGTACGTTTCAAACTGATTCTCCAGTTCCAAGATCAAAAGATCTTTGGTTGTAGCGCCAACCTTTGTGTAGACGATCTTACCGTCAGGCGAAACAATGAATGTGGTTGGCAATCCTTTCAGTGGTTCAAACGGAATTAGCGGGCTTTCCCCAATCCGTAGAATCAGGTAGTTGATTTTCAAACCATCGATGAACTTCTTGAGTCTGGCAGTCTCAATCTCTTCAAAATCGATTCCGATCACCACCACTGGAACAGGATCGCTCAGCTTTGAAATCTCGATTAAATCCGGAATTTCTTTAAGACAGGGACTGCACCAGGTTGCCCAAAAATTGACAACCACCCACTCTCCACGAAAATCCGACAAGCTGTGCATTTCCCCATCGAGGTCTGACAAGGTAAAGTCAACTGTTTGACTTGACCATACACTGCCTGAGTACAACATCAAGGTAGCGCAGAGAAAAATGCCAATAAAAGCATTGTGCGAGTCTTTGAGCGTTTTTCTAATTCCGTGTTTCATCAAATCAGTCTATTCAAATCATAACGCCATTAGATATAAATGAATTCGATTTGTGTCAATCTCACCAGCAATATTCCTTGACTTCTTGGCGACATTAGTGTTTTCCAATTGCAAAATGAGTCTGAAATTAACCACGTAGCGGAAATAAACCTGTTAAAAAATCCGTAAAAAAACAGTTGCGTAGCAACAAGGATATGCGCCTCCCAAAAGCGCGCAATTCCTGGTGTTTTTTATGGATTTTTTAACAGGTTTATTCTGCGGTGATCGAATAAATCTTGCCAAAATTGAGTTTTTCTCTGCCATCCCATCTCAACCCTGCAGGCGTTGCTGCCGGGCAACCTCACTGAATAATTTCGTCCGCTCATCCTGC
>JAJDXD010000078.1 GCA_022823405.1 Gammaproteobacteria bacterium | reverse complement strand
TCCATAAAAAACACCAGGAATTGCGCGCTTTTGGGAGGCGCATATCCTTGTTGCTACGCAACTGTTTTTTTACGGATTTTTTAACAGGTTTATTTCCGCTCCGTGGTTAATTTCAGACTCATTTTGCAATTGGAAAACACTGTGCTGAGGGCAAAAAAACGGACAAACACAGGTGGGAAATGCCTCGAAACTGGCATCGCGAACGAAATTCAGCAATTTTTAACCGTCAATTGGGCGGCCTGAGTGGAAAAAGTGAATTTGCGGCTGACTTGGTATTTTCCCGAAGACGAAAATAGGATCATTAATACAATGACTTGCAAATCGTCTGCCGTCGCACGCCTACAAAATCAAGCCATAATTCGAATTGCTGTTGCTGAATTCCAAAAATTGAAGAATGGAAGAATTTTGAAATATACGTGACTAACCCGTGATATTTTGTTCGAGTTGCGCCAAAGAAGCGAAAATCATTTCTCTCCATCAAGGCCGATTTTTCGGTACTCAAAACAACCCGACTGGGCCTGAGCACTGCTGATTCATCGGCAAAAAACACACCGGAACGTATTCTGTGCCGTTCACAGGCGATTTGTGCCAATTGCGTGCGGACCCCACACCCTCGGCCTGATGGTGCTGGTCCGCTCGCTGATGTTTCACACCCGTCACCCAGGCGGACACACCGCCAGCATTGACAGGTTCCGTGCCGCAACGTCAAACGTGCGCTGCCACGGATAGTTGTCCGGCATCGACAGCCATACCCTGCGGGCAGTGATGCGAACCGTCGCGGCAATCTTGAACAGCTTCACCCGTATCGTCGAACACTGCGCCTTCTCAAACTGCGTGCCTTTCAGTACGAACTGCCGAAACGCCTGCATCAGCACATAGGCGAATGAGGAAAAATAAAGCCGCAGCTGGTTCGCACTCATCTGTCTGCTACTGGTTCGATCAGTAAAATGACACAGCTGCTGTTCCTTTATTCTGTTTTCCACTATATGTTGAATTCAACATATGAGTGAAAATATGATTTAATGATTTCGCTGTATTAGCCTACCCCAAAATAAGTGTGTTTTGTCTCTGGAACCGCTGTTATGATTTGCTTCAGTTTGAAATTAATCCGCAAAATCGATAACCAGATGTATAACTTCTAAACTCAAAATTCGACCAGACAATTTCAACCAACTCATAAAATGCGTTTATGGATTACGTGATTGATGAATTTACAAGGCCTTCCGTTGCGGTGCGAGGCGAAACAGCTAGATTTCCGGTGCGCAGAATTTACCTCGTTGGCAGAAATTATGCAGAACACGCTCGTGAGATGGGACATGACCCGAATCGGGAAGAACCGTTCTTTTTTCAAAAACCTGCTGATGCCGTGTTACCGACAGGAAGTGAATTTCCTTATCCACCGCTTTCAAAGAATGTCCATCATGAAATTGAGCAAGTAGTCGCACTTCGCTCTGGTGGCAAAAACATTCGTGTCAACGACGCGCTGGATCATGTTTATGGATACGCGGTCGGCATCGATATCACCCGACGCGATCTTCAGCAGCAGATGAAACAACAGGGCCGACCCTGGGAAGTTGGCAAGGCCTTTGACTCGTCAGCCCCTGTCAGTGCTATCGTTCCGGCATCGGCAATCGGGCATCCGCAGCAGGGTCGAGTTTGGCTTGAAGTCAACGGTGAATTACGTCAGGAAGGAGATCTGAATCAACTGATCTGGACGGTGCCTGAAATTATCGCAACCCTTTCAACCCAATTTGAGCTGATCGGCGGTGATTTGATTTTTACGGGTACTCCGGCAGGAGTGGGTTGCATTGAGTCAGGCGACCGCTTGACGGGTGGCGTTGAAGGAATTGCGACTGTAGAGATTCTGGTGAAATAATCGGCTGTATTTTGGGCCTTGTATACTCATCGACTGCCGACATTCACAGCCGGTTCAACCCGTATACTGAAATTTCGTAACGATATGAAGATTTGTTTGTCAAGTTCTAAGCTCAGTTGATATGATATAAAACTAGTTTACTATATATTCTGAAAACCTACCATCGCGCATATTCACATCATGACTAATGGTCGTGATGTGAGTCTTTAGTGAAGGTGTACCGGAGGAACAAAAATGAACCCAAAATATCATCTTGAACAAGCCTATAAAGAAGGCACAATTTCTCGCCGCGAATTCCTGCAAAGGTCTGCACTGATTGGTGCAACGGTTGCAGTGCCCGGGGCCATGATGGCAGGTGCCGCCAAGGCAGAAATGAAACGTGGCGGTGTACTCAGACTCGGGATGGGAGGTGGTTCAACCACTGATACGATTGATCCCGGGACCCATACGGACTCTGTCGGCATTACCATTGAACGCAGCATGCGCAGTTATCTGACGGAAGTCAGTCCTTCCGGCGAGTTGATTGGTGAAGTTGCAGCTTCCTGGGAGTCCAAACCAGGTGCAACAGATTGGACTTTCGAACTTCGTAATGATATCGAGTTTCATGATGGTCAAAAGCTGACTGCGAACGATGTCATCTATTCAATCAATCATCACATCCGTGAAGGCTCGACTTCAGCGGTTGCCGGTCAAATGGGCAAAATTTCAGAAATGAAAGCCGATGGCGACCATGTGCTTCACATTACGTTATCTGAAGGCAACGCAGACTTTCCGTGGTTGATCAGTGACTACCACGTATCCATCTTCCCGGAAAATGGCGGTTGGGAAACCGGCGTGGGTTCAGGGCCATTCTCGTTAGTCAATTACGAGCCTGGCGTGAGGGCTGAACTCAAGCGGAACGACAACTATTTCAAGGAGGGTCGGCCCTACTTTGATGGTCTTGAGGTGACAGTGATTGCGGATGCAGCTGCCCGCGACAACGCCCTGAAAACGGGACAGGTCGATGCAACAAACCGTGTCAGCCAGCGAACAGCCCTGCTGCTGGACAAAGCACCAGGCGTGTCAGTTCATAAAGTTGTTGGTACCAAGCACTACACGGTGCCGATGTTGACCAATATTCCACCGTTCGATAATGTGAAAGTGCGTCAGGCACTGCGACTGGCTGTTGATCGGGAAGCATTGTTAAAAACTGTTCTTGGCGGACACGGTGAAATCGGCAACGATTTGCCAATCGGTCGCCGGCAGGAGTTTTATAACACTGAACTACCTCAGCGGGAATACGATCCAGATCAGGCAGCTTTTCTGTTGAAAGAAGCTGGCATGTCAGGTCTCTCGGTTGAACTTTCAGCGGCAGATACTGCTTTTGACGGCGCTATTGATGCAGCAGTTCTATATGCAGAACACGCGAAAGCAGCTGGCATTAACGTTAACGTGATTCGTGAATCCAACGATGGTTACTGGTCAAATGTCTGGCAGCAGAAGCCTTGGGTCATGTGCTACTGGTCGGGACGACCCACACAGGATTGGATGTGGACGATCGCCTATGAGGTTGGCGGTGCCTGGAACGACAACAACTGGAACAACGAATCTTTCCAAAGCCTGCTCAAACAGGCTCGAGTAGAGGTCGATCCAGCCAAGCGAAAAGACATGTATTGGGAAATGCAGCGTCTGCATTGGGAAGAGGGTGGAACAGTGGTTCCATTGTTCGCTGCTGATTTGATGGGAGTATCAGACAAAATTCAACTGCCCGAAGTCATCGGTACAGATTGGGAGTTGGATGGTCAACGATGTGGTGAGCGCTGGAGTTTTGCATAAGGATATTGCAATCTAGAGAAAACACGCAAGGTTAGTGAGATCAGACGGCATTGATCAATGGGTCTTACCCGACTGATTTTCAATCGCTTTTTGTTTGGGTTAATTACTCTCCTTGCGATCACCTTACTTATCTCTCTTGCCCTCGAGGCGCTGCCCGGTGATTTTGCCGAGCAGCGCCTTGGTCAATCTGCAACACCCGAAACAATAGCCGCCATTCGCGAGCAACTCGGTTTAAACAAACCGGTGCTTGTGCGTTACGTAGAATGGCTCGGAAACTTTCTGCAGGGCGATATGGGCATTTCGCTCTCCAACTCTCGTCCGGTTGCAGAATTGCTGGCGACACGGCTTGGAAATACTCTGTTCCTGGC